>NZ_JBFTQH010000002.1:0-353057 GCF_056398905.1 Rhizobium sp. 01T417
GCCAATCTTAAAAGAAACTTGAGAGCGAAGGACCTCGTCGCCAGCAGCGCCGCCGCCCTCGTTCAGTGAGGGGGCTTATAGATCCTACCCCTTTTCTAAGTCAACAGCGCCAGACAAAGTTTTTTGACATTTTTGTAACAGATTGATTCGATTGAGATATATTCTGGAAGCGCGGTTTCGGATTGCTTTTGGTGCGGAGGCGGCGACCTCTGCCTGTGCTGTTTCGGTCGCCACCACTTTGGGCTGTGTCATTTGGGGCGGTTGGGCTCCGCCGCAGTCCGGATGTCGGCATGACTTGCACGCGATAGGGCAGCATCGGTAGTTTCGTTTTCGATCCGACACGTGGGGAATGACCGGCGCTTGTCCTGAATGGTGGGGGCCGGCACCATTCCCGCCAACGAAACGAAGACACCGACGTGACCCCTATGACTTCCTTGCCGGAGCTTCCGGTTTCGCATGTTCTTCCCGAAATCGGGGCAGCACTCGGTGCACAGGGGCGCGCAGTCCTTTCGGCGCCGCCGGGCGCCGGCAAGACGACGCTCGTACCGCTCTATCTGCTGAGGCAGGACTGGCGCGGCGACGGCAAGATCGTACTTCTCGAACCGCGGCGGCTGGCAGCACGCGCGGCCGCCAGCCGCATGGCCTCGCTGCTTGGCGAGACTGTGGGGGAAACGGTCGGCTATCGCATGCGGCTCGACACCAGGGTTTCCGCCAAGACCCGCATCGAGGTCGTGACCGAAGGCGTGTTCGCGCGCATGATCCTCGAGGATCCGGAACTCTCGGGTGTCTCGACCGTCATCTTCGACGAGTTTCATGAACGCTCGCTGGACGCCGACTTCGGCCTGGCGTTGGCGCTCGACGTACAATCCGCCTTGCGCGACGACCTGCGCCTGCTGGTGATGTCGGCGACGCTTGACGTTGCGCGCGTTGCTGCGCTTCTCGACCAGCCGCCTGTTATCGAAAGCATGGGGCGAAGCTATCCGATTGACGTCCGCTACAAGGATCGGCCGGGCGGCGAACGCATAGAGGATGCGATGACGCGTGCGATCGTCGACGCCCATGCCAGTGAAAGCGGATCGATCCTCGCCTTCCTGCCCGGCCAGGCGGAGATCGCCCGCACGGCGGAGCGGCTCCAAGGACGCTTCGGGCCGGAGACACTGATTGCGCCCCTCTACGGCAACCTGACACAGAAAGAACAGGACGCGGCAATCCGACCGGCCGAAGGCGGGACGCGCAAGATCGTGCTCGCCACCTCGATTGCCGAGACATCGATCACCATCGACGGCGTACGGATCGTAATCGATAGCGGCTTGCAGCGGCTTCCGGTGTTCGAGGCCTCAACCGGCATCACACGGCTGGAAACGGTGCGCGTCTCTCGCGCCTCCGCCGACCAGCGTTCCGGGCGAGCCGGCCGAACCGAGCCCGGCATCGCCATCCGCCTCTGGCATCAGGGACAGACCGCGGCCTTGCCGGCTTTCACGCCGCCGCAGATTCTCTCCAGTGATCTCTCCGGTCTGGTCCTCGACCTTGCCCACTGGGGCGTTCAGGATGCCCGCGTGCTGTCCTTCGTCGACCAGCCGCCGGAGACGACGCTGGCGGAGGCGCGCGCGCTCCTGTTGCAACTCGGCGCGCTTGACAAGGACGGCGCACTCACCCCGCGCGGACGGATGATGCGTGACCTTGCGCTGCCGCCACGTTTGGCCGCCATGGTGATCTCAGCCGGCGAGACTGGGCAAGCGAGAGATGCGGCCGCCCTTGCCGTGCTGCTGACCGAACAGGGCCTCGGTGGTCCCGGTATTGACCTCGAGGAACGGATGCGACGCTTCCGGTCGGAACGAGGTGAGCGCGCGGAGGGCGCGCGCCAGCTGGCGGCTCGACTGGCCAAGGGTCTCGATGTCGCAAAGTCAACGGAACCGAGCCAGGCGGGACGCCTTCTGCTGCACGCCTTTCCCGACCGAATCGCGCTGCAACGCGGCGGCAGAGGCCGATTCCTGATGGCGAACGGGCGCGGTGCGGAGCTGCCGGAAACCGAGCGACTTGCCGGCACCCAGATGCTCGTCATCGCCGACTTGACCGGCCGGGCGGCGCAGGGGCGAATTCTGTCTGCAGCAGAGGTTTCGCGTGGCGAGATCGAGGAAGAGCTACCTGGCGCCATTTCCACCGACAATCAGGTCTTCTTCGACCGCCAGAGCCGGCAGGTCAGGGCCCGGCGCGCGACGCGGCTCGGCGCCATTGTCTTCGAGGAGACGCCACTGCCGCGTCCAACCGGCGAAGCCGTCAGCCGCGCGCTGGCGGTAGGCGTGCGCGAGCTGGGGCTGGAACTGCTGCCCTTTTCCAAGGAAGCCATGCAGCTGCGTGAACGCATCGGCTTTCTTCATCGCAACATCGGCGATCCTTGGCCTGATGTCAGCGACCAGGCACTGCTTGCGCGGCTGGACGAGTGGTTCGTTCCCTACCAGACGGATGCCCGCGGGATTTCCGACATTTCCTCGTCTGCTCTTTCGAACGGGTTGATGGCGCTGATCCCGCACGAGCTGCAGCGGGATCTTTCCCGCCTCGCCCCGACGCATTTCGACGCGCCGACGGGACAGCGACATCCGATCCAGTACGACGGCGAGGAGCCGACTCTGACGATCCGCGTGCAGGAACTCTTCGGCCTCAAGCAGCACCCGGCAATTGGAGGCGGAAGGCTGCCGCTGCTTCTGGAACTGACGTCGCCCGCACACCGGCCGATCCAGACGACACGCGACCTGCCGGGCTTCTGGGCCGGATCGTGGAAGGACGTGCGCGCCGACATGCGCGGCCGCTATCCCAAGCACCCCTGGCCGGAACGGCCGGAGGACGCCCCGCCGACGACAAGGGCAAAACCGCGTGGTACATGAGCCCTAGCATGGCTCAAGGAATGTCAAATGGTCGATACTGTCGAAAGTTCGTCGGAAGAGGACAGGCACAACAGCAGGCGCCTGAGACTGCAGACGCTGGTGCGGCTGAGATGGCTTGCCGTCGGCGGCCAGGCCGTGACGGTGTTCATCGTTGCCTTCTGGCTGAAGTTTCCGCTTCCGCTTATTGCCTGCGGGTTGCTGATCGCGGCGCTGGCGGCGGTCAACTTCTACCTGATGATCCGCTATCCGCCGACGCACCGGCTCTACCCAGGCGCCGCCTTCGCACTGCTCGGTTTCGATCTTCTGCAGCTTTGCGCACTGCTCTTCATCACCGGCGGCCTTGCTAATCCCTTCGCCGCGCTCGTCTGCGTTCCCGTGATCATTTCATTCGCATCGCAGCCGATCCGCTTCAGCACGGTGCTCATTTTCATTGCGATGGTCTGCATCACCATCCTTGCCTTTTCACCCTTTCCCTTGCCGTGGTTCGACGGGGTCGAGATCAATGTGCACACGGTGATGCAGTTCGGCGTCTGGTGCTCGATCGCATCGACCATGGCCTTCGCCGCCTTCTATGCATACCGGGTCTCAATGGAGGCGAGCCAGCTCGCCGACGCGCTGGCGGCAACCGAACTCGTGCTGCAGCGGGAGAAACACCTTTCGCAGCTGGACGGTCTTGCCGCAGCAGCGGCACACGAACTCGGAACGCCGCTTGCCACCATCAGCGTGGTTGCCAAGGAAATGGAACGGGAACTGAAGGATGACGATCGCTTTCGCGAGGACGTGCAACTCCTGCGCAGCCAGAGCGAGCGCTGCCGCGACATCCTGCGGCGGCTGGCGACGCTCTCGGCAGAGGGCGAGGCCCATCTTCGGCGGCTGCCGCTCTCATCCATGATGGAAGAGATCGTGGCGCCGCACAGGGAGTTCGGGATCAAACTCGAGCTCATCGAGAAGAGCCCGCGCAAGGGCGAGCCTATCACCGACCGCAATGCCGGCATCATGTACGGGCTCGGCAATCTCATCGAGAACGCCGTCGACTACGCGCGCGACAAGGTAACGGTCACGGTCGAACACGATCTGAGAAAGGTCCGCATCACCATCGAGGACGATGGAGAGGGCTATTCTTCCGATATCCTGACCCGGATCGGCGAGCCCTACGTCACGAAGCGGCAACGGGAGGACCGGGCCGGTGGGCTGGGACTTGGCCTCTTTATCGCCAAGACGCTCCTGGAACGATCCGGCGCGTCGTTGGTCTTCGAGAACCGCATGCCGGAAGCCGCCGGAGCGCGTGTCCGTGTCGAATGGCCGCGCATGCTGATCGATGCGAATTCGACAAAATGACGCTATGGGCATAATGAAAAAGCTGAATAATTGACTTATATCAGGCGGGGCAGCCGCCGGGATTGATAGATATGAACGAGCTTGACCACGATTCCTCCCTCGCCAATGCGGATCATATCGGTCCGGACGCCAGCTTGCTGATCGTTGACGATGACGGTCCCTTCCTGCGCCGTCTGGCGCGCGCGATGGAGACACGCGGCTTCACGGTCGAGACAGCTGAGTCAGTCGCCGAGGGTGTTGCCAAGTCCAAGAGCCATCCACCGAAATATGCCGTCGTGGACCTGCGGCTTGGTGATGGCAACGGTCTGGACGTAATCGAGGCAATCCGCCAGCGCCGCGACGATACCCGGATCATCGTTCTGACCGGCTACGGCAATATTGCGACGGCCGTTACCGCTGTGAAGCTCGGCGCGGTCGATTACCTGGCAAAGCCCGCCGATGCGGACGACGTCTATGCCGCCCTGACGCAGCGGGCGGGCGAGAAAGCAGAGCTACCGGAAAACCCGATGTCAGCCGACCGTGTGCGTTGGGAGCATATCCAGCGGGTCTATGAAATGTGCGAGCGCAATGTTTCGGAGACCGCGCGGCGGCTCAATATGCATCGCCGCACGCTGCAGCGGATCCTCGCCAAGCGCGCGCCGAAATAACCCTAAATATCGTCGACTTCAAACGGCTTGCCGTTTGCCCATTCGGCCATCAGCAGGCGCTGGGCGGCTACGCGGGAGAAATTGAGCGTCACGGATTTACGCGTCGCTGGCGCAAGGCGATGTTCGGGCGCCTCGCGGATCATATGCGCGCCGTAGCCATCCGATAAAAACAACCCGCAGCCCTCGGGGAAAATCTCAAGCGGAACATCCTTGTGCGTGGCGAAAAACAGCCGATCACAATGCAGGCGATAGTCCGGCCACTTGCGGTCGACGCGAAAGTCCTCGATCGAGGTCTTGATCTCGATGATCCAGATTTCGCCCTTCTCCGAAATGGTGATCAGATCCGCCCGGCGTCCGCTCGCAAGCGACAGCTCCGGCAACACGGCGTGACGCATCTCATGAAGTAAAATCTGAGTCCCGCGCCGCACGAGCATAGCTCTGTCCGACTGCCGGCCGTCTATTAACGGATTGTTATTGTAAACACTCAAAATCGTCATGGATAACCGTAGGTCTGGCGCGCGCGTTGTTGCAAAAAAACCATGCGCTTCTAATTTGCCGCTGCGTATTGATTTTGCCGCACTGCAACAGCTTGCAAAGGCAAAGTTAATCGAAAATAAACCATAATCAAAGATGGTTCAAAAGACCGTTTCCCCTTGCCCATTTCCTAAGAGACATCCATGCGTATCCGCAATGCATTTCCTGTATTCGGCCTGATGGCGACGCTCGCTCTGGCCGGTTGCTCTTCGACTACCGAGAGCGCCTCCGTTGAAGACAAGGCCGTGCCGGGCCCGACCGTCCAGACCGCGCAGATCTTCGACGACGCCTATGGCGTGACGACGGATGCCGGATATTCGCTGCCGGCGATCCCGATCCAGAAGGTCAAGCCGCAGTTCCGCCGCCAGATCGTCTCTTACGAAACCACCGAGCGTCCGGGCACGATCATCGTCAACACCCGCGAGCGCTTCCTCTATTACATCCTGCCCGGCGGCAAGGCGATGCGCTACGGCATCGGTGTCGGCAAGCAGGGCTTCGCCTGGGCAGGCACGGCCTATGTCGCATGGAAGCAGGAATGGCCGACCTGGCATCCGCCGAAGGAAATGGCCGAGCGCAAGCCGGAAGTTGCCAAGTATGTCGAAGATGGCATGGGCCCTGGCCTCAGCAACCCGCTCGGCGCGCGCGCCATGTATCTCTTCAACGAAAAGGGTCAGGACACCCTCTTCCGCCTGCACGGCACGCCGGAATGGGCTTCGATCGGCACCGCGGCCTCCTCGGGCTGCATTCGTCTGATGAACCAGGACGTTATCGACCTCTACAGCCGCGTACGTCCGGGCAAGACGACTTCGAAGGTCATCGTTATCCAGTAAGCTGTTGCCGAAATGGGGTATTAGAAAGGCCGCCGGAACATTCTTTCGGCGGCCTTTTCTATTGATTTGTTCTTAAGCCTGCTTGCCCTTCAGTTCGAGGCGGCGGCGATGGAGGACAGGCTCGGTATAGCCGTTCGGCTGTGCCCTGCCCTTCAAGACAAGATCGAGTGCCGCCTGGAAGGCGATCGAACCGTCGAAATCGGTTGCCATTGGCACGTAGGCGGGATCGGATGCATTCTGCTGGTCGACAACTGCGGCCATGCGCTTCATCGTCTCGGCAATCTGCGCTTCGGTCGTGACCTTATGATGCAGCCAATTGGCCATATGCTGGGCGGAGATTCGCAGCGTCGCGCGGTCTTCCATAAGGCCGATATTGTTGATGTCGGGCACCTTGGAGCAGCCGACGCCCTGATCGACCCAGCGGACAACGTAACCGAGAATGCCCTGGGCATTGTTGTCGAGTTCGCGCTGGATTTCCTCCGGCGTCCAATTCGGACGAACCGCTACGGGGACAGAAAGAATATCGGAGAGCTTGGCGCGCGCACGGTCCTTCAGACCCTGTTGAACGCGGGCGACGTTGATGCGGTGATAATGGGTCGCGTGCAGCGTCGCAGCGGTTGGGGACGGAACCCAGGCAGTATTGGCGCCGGCTTTCGGGTGCGCGATTTTCTGCTCCAGCATCGCCGCCATCAGATCCGGCATGGCCCACATCCCCTTGCCGATCTGCGCATGGCCGGAAAGACCGCATTCAAGGCCGATGTCGACGTTCCAGTTCTCGTAGGCGCCGATCCAGGCAGCCTGTTTCATATCGCCCTTGCGGATCATCGGCCCGGCTTCCATCGAGGTATGGATTTCATCGCCGGTGCGGTCCAGGAAACCGGTGTTAATGAAGACGACGCGTTCGCGGGCGGCGCGGATGCACTCCTTGAGATTGACGGTAGTGCGCCGCTCCTCGTCCATAATGCCCATCTTGATGGTATTGCGCGCCATGCCGAGGGCATCCTCGACGCGCGAAAAGATCTCGGCAGCGAAGGCGACTTCCTCGGGTCCATGCATCTTTGGCTTGACGACATAGACCGAACCGGCGCGGGAATTCTTGCGCCGGCCATTGGGGCCGACGTCGTAGAGCGCAATCATGCCGGTGATCATGGCGTCCATGATCCCTTCCGGCACTTCGTTGCCGTCACGATCGAGGATGGCGGGATTCGTCATGAGATGGCCGACGTTGCGCACGAGCATCAGCGACCGGCGATGCACTTCGAAGGGCGTACCGGTCGGGCCGCTGTACTCCAAATCGGGATTGAGCTTGCGGATGAAGCTCGAGCCACCCTTGGACACCTCCTCCTGCAGGTCGCCCTTCATGAGGCCGAGCCAATTGCGATAGACGACGACCTTGTCTTCGGCGTCAACTGCTGCAACCGAGTCCTCGCAGTCCATGATCGTCGTAATCGCCGATTCCAGCCAGACGTCGGAGATGTGCGCCGGATCGCTCTTGCCGATCGCGGTCGAGGCGTCGATGACGATGTCGATATGGATGCCGTTGTTCTTTAACAGGATCTGCGTCGGCGCCGCGGCATCGCCCAGATAGCCGGCAAAATGCGCCGCATCGGTCAGCGAAACATGCTCGCCGTCGGTCGAAGTGATGGCGAGTGCACCATCCCTGACAGCAAAGGTCGCGACATCCTTCCAGTTCCAGCTGTCGAGCGGAGCAGCGGTATCGAGGAAATTGCGAACCCAGCCGATGACCTTCTCGCCGCGCTTCGGATTGTAGCTCTTGCCCTTTTCGGCGCCATCGCTCTCGGGAATCGCATCGGTCCCGTAAAGCGCATCGTAGAGCGAACCCCAGCGCGCGTTGGCGGCGTTCAGCGCATAGCGCGCATTCATGACGGGAACGACGAGCTGCGGACCGGCGATCGAGGCGATCTCGGGATCAACGTTGGCGGTTGATACCTGAAAATCGGAGCCTTCCGGCAGGATATAGCCGATATCCCGCAGAAACGCCTGGTACGCTTCCATGTCGGTCGGCGCGCCATGCTGACGGTACCAATCATCGATTCGAAGCTGAAGTGCATCGCGCTTGGTAAGCAGTTCGCGGTTGCGCGGAGCCAGATCGTGAACGATGGCCGAGAAATCTGCAAAGAACTTGTCGGCATCGATCTGCAGGCCGGGCAACGCCTCCTTCACCAGGAACTCATGAAGGACGGCTTCAACAGCAAGACCGTTTTTATCGATGCGGCTCATTCAATGTCTCCCAAGACCACGGCAGCTTTTTCATGCTGCCACTTTGCGCGGCTTTCATTCATAGTCAATTATGCAATAATTCGAAAGATTTATGCCGCTACGGACAAAGACCGCGGCGTGACGCGCATCGGCAGGCCGTTTTGCGGCTGCGTCGTCAGTTTCTGAACCGGCCATGGCCTTGTCTTGTCCGTCATATCGAAGCGGAACCGGTGCATCAGCACGGCCAGAGCGATAACAGCCTCCTGCAGGGCAAAGGTCGCGCCGATGCAGACCCGCGGACCCGCGCCGAACGGGAGGAACTGGAAACGCCCGATCTTGGCGCGATTCTCCGGCAGGAACCGTTCCGGGATATAGGCGCGTGGCTTGTCCCAATAGAGCTCGTGACGATGGAGCGTCCACGGCATGATGAGAACGGTGACTCCGGCCTCGATCTCGACCGTTTCGCCTTTCGCATCGGTCCAGCGATCGGCGGCGATGGCGGCGCGATTGATCGACGGCGCCGGCGGATAGAGCCGCAGCGCCTCCTCGAAGGCGGCACGCGTGTAAGGCATCAGATCGAGCCATTTTACCGGCTCGACATCCTGGGCCAGCACGCGATCGATCTCCTCCTCCATCGCCTCGCGGATGTGCGGCGTGTTGGCGACGCAATAGAGCGTCCAGGCGAGCGCCCGCGCCGTCGTTTCGTGGCCCGCGCCGATGAAGGTGAGAATATTGTCTTCAATCTCGTCGTTCGTCAGCCCGCCGGTTGCAGCCTGATCAAGGAGCAAGGTCAGAAAGTCGTCCGGCGCGGAGGCTCGATCGGCTTGCATACGCGCGAGCCGGGCATCCATGGTCTGGCGCACGATGTTTCGGAACTTGTCCAGCACCTTTTGACCGCCGATGCGGGTGACGCGCGGAACCCATGAGGGCGCGCGCAGGAGATCCATCGGGTCGACGCGCCCCATGCGGTGGAGGAGTGCGTTTACGTCGTCGGCAAAGCTATCGGAGGAGGTGACTATCTCGCCTGAGAACAGCGTATCGGCGAGCATGGCGAAGGTCAGTTCCGTCATGTCGGCGGCAATCTCGAAGACCTTGCCGTCTCTGCCAGCGGATTCGTATTTTATCGCGTAGTCCTCGGACTGGCGAAGCATCTGCCCGGCGAAGCCGTTTGCGTGGCGCGGCGTGAAGACCGGTGATACCGCCTTGCGGGATCGCTTCCAAACCTCTCCTTCCGCCGTCAGCAGGCCGTCACGCAGGATCGGGCGCAAGATGAGTTGGCGAATATCCGACATGCGGTAGTTCGTGGCATTGTCGACGAGAACATGGCGGATCAAACCGGGATCATTGACGATCAGGGTTCTTTCCCGAAAGAACCGTGTCTGGATCCACGGCAGCGTGTAGGAAGGCTCGCCCCAGAGCTCCAGCGGATTGCGCAGGATGGTGCGGATGATCTCAAGGCGGCTCGGTGGCACCGTGCGGGGCAACGGCGCCGGCGGTTCAAAGGGATCCGGACGCATGTCCATGAGAATTCAGCCTTTCGCGGAAGATTCTAAACTCTTCCCGGCAAGGCGGAAGCTAGAGCAGGCGCTCCAACTCGTCCAGCTTGTCGTTGACCAACCAGCCGTAATAGTTTTCCTCCGGCCAGACGGTTTCGCCTGAAGCGCGGTTCTTGGCCGCCAGGGCCGCCGCGCGCTGGCGCGAATTGCCGACATTATAGAGGGTGGCGGTCAGGCCCGGATTCTTGGAAATGTCCATGTCGGCGATCTGTTTGTAATCGTCGATCGAGCGGCGGATGGAGGCAGCGACGAAGGCAAGCGAGATATCGGGCTCCATGATTGCCTTGTAGACGGCACCGGCGTCCCTCTCGTTCAGCTTTTCATAACCTGAGACCTTGGAGACGAGATCCGAGAGCATCAGCGCGGTCAGCGGGTTGATCTGGCCGAGGCCGAAGGTCTGACCAGCGTAGAAGGGCTGAAAGAAGACGGCACTGAAGCGGTTGTTCGGGTAGCTCTTGCCACCGACCGTCTTGCCTCGGAAGTCCCTTTCCCAGACGTCCTCACGGCAGCTCCACAACGTGTAGGAATCGCCCTTGCCGCTACATTCAGCAAACTCCGGCCGCTTGACGAAATCGTCCACGTCCTCGCCATCATAGGCGAAACGGAAACTTTGGCCAGCATAGGAAGCGGCCTTCACGTAATAGGATTGCAGGCGGTCATAGGCGTCGACATTGTAGGTATGCTCGCCGACGATCGCACCGACCACGTGGATCGGGTCGATGCCATAAGCGGCCGAAACTTTCTTGATCTTGCCCATCAGTTCGTGATCCGTGGCCAAGAGGTCACGGACCTTCTCGTATTTCCGATCGAACGAGCTCTTCGTGCCTTTGGTGCGACGAACCGAGGCGTCCGGAACATCCGGTTGCTCGGCATGACGATTACCTGACGGCACCACCTGCATGGCAAAAGCAGGCACCGAGGTCAGCACCGCAGCAACAATCAGGAGGCTTGTCATAAGGCGTCGCACGATCAGCATTCCCATCATTTTGGCATTGTCGCGAAGCGCGCTGACTGGACCACAATCTTGGCCGAATAATGCTGGCGCCGATAACGAGACGGGCCCTTCACTAAAAAGTAAAGGGCCCGCTGTCGAGAGTCCAAGCTGTCAAAATCGCGGCGTCACATCAGTAAGGACCGGACCCGATGCGTGTTCATCACAGAATGAACCGGGACAGATCTGTGTTCTGCGCCAGGTCACCGACGTGCTCGCGGACGTAGTCGGCGTCAATCGTCACGGTCGAGCCGCCGCGATCCGGAGCATTGAAGGAGATTTCGTCCAGAACGCGCTCCATGACGGTCTGAAGGCGACGGGCGCCGATGTTTTCGACAGACGAATTCAAGTGGACGGCCACATCAGCCAGGGCATCAATGCCATTGTCAGTGAATTCGAGGGTGAGGCCTTCCGTTTCCATCAGCGCCTTGTACTGCCTGATAAGACTCGCCTCGGTTTCCGTCAGGATACGGCGGAAGTCTTCCTTTGTGAGCGCGCGCAGTTCGACGCGGATCGGCAGACGACCCTGCAATTCCGGCAACAGATCGGACGGCTTGGAGACATGGAATGCGCCGGAGGCGATGAAAAGGACGTGGTCCGTCTTCACCGGCCCGTACTTCGTCGACACCGTCGTTCCTTCGACCAGGGGAAGCAGGTCGCGCTGCACGCCTTCGCGCGAAACGCCGGCACCCATGCCGCCGTCGCGAGCGGCGATCTTGTCGATCTCGTCGAGGAAGACGATGCCGTCATTCTCGACCGCACGAACCGCCTCGCGCTGGATAACTTCGTTGTCGATCAGCTTGTCGGACTCGTCGCGGATCAGATCCGTGTAGGATGCCTTGACCGTCGTGCGGACCTTCTTGGTGCGGCCACCCATCGCCTTCCCGAACATTTCGGAGAGGTTGAGCACGCCGATATTTGCGCCCGGCATGCCGGGAATGTCGAAGCCACCCATGCCGGTACCGGTGTCGGCGATCTCGATATCGATCTCCTTGTCATCAAGTTCACCGTTGCGCAGCTTCTTGCGGAAGCTGTCACGGGTCGCCGGCGAGGCCGTGGCGCCGACGAGCGCATCGAGAACGCGTTCCTCGGCGCTCATATGCGCCTTTGCCTGCACTTCGCTCCGCTTCTTCTCGCGTGCGAGCCCGATGCCGACCTCGACGAGATCGCGGATGATCTGCTCCACGTCGCGTCCGACGTAACCGACTTCGGTGAACTTGGTCGCTTCAACCTTGATGAAGGGCGCGCCCGCCAGCTTGGCGAGACGGCGAGAGATTTCCGTCTTGCCGACACCGGTCGGGCCGATCATCAGGATGTTCTTTGGCATCACTTCGTCGCGTAGATCCGGATCGAGCTGGTGGCGACGCCAACGGTTGCGCAGCGCGATTGCCACCGCGCGCTTGGCCTCATGCTGGCCGATGATGTAGCGGTCAAGTTCGGAAACGATCTCGCGGGGGGAAAATGTGGTCATATCGAATATCCCATCGGGGCGTGAATCTTTGAAACCGGGTCAAGCTTCGGCGTCGAGCGTTTCCACCACCACATTATGGTTCGTGTAGACGCAAATATCGGCGGCAATATCGAGGGCGCGACGCGCGACCTCTTCGGCGGATTTGTCTGTGTCCATCAGGGCGCGGGCCGCAGCGAGCGCATAATTGCCACCCGAACCGATCGCCATGGCCCCGTGCTCCGGCTCGAGAACATCGCCGTTGCCTGTTATCGCCAGCGTCACCTGCTTGTCAGCGACGAGCATCATGGCTTCGAGGTTGCGGAGATACTTGTCCGTGCGCCAATCCTTGGCAAGCTCGACGGCGGCGCGCATCAGCTGCCCCGGATATTGCTCGAGCTTCTTTTCGAGGCGTTCGAGGAGCGTGAACGCATCCGCTGTGGCGCCTGCGAAACCGGCAATAACCTCGCCCTTGCCGATGCGCCGCACCTTGCGGGCGTTGCCCTTCATCACGGTCTGGCCGAGGCTTACCTGACCATCGCCGGCCACGATGACCTTACCGCCCTTTCGAACTGTAATAATCGTTGTCATCTATTCACCTTTGCCCGTCTGCCGGGCTTGTTGTGTCGGGCCGAACGCCGGCCCTGTCGAGCCCTATGTAAGTGCGTGAATGCCGATTGCAAATGGCGTCTTTTTCTGCTGCCGCGGTTCTGGATATTTCGCGGCACGCCTGATAAGGAACGCCCGTATTTCCCGATGGAGCAGCCTTATGGCCGAGACCGCAGCAAGCCGCACGGGTACCGTGTCCCGCAAGACGAACGAGACTTCGGTTTCCGTTTCCGTCAATCTCGACGGCACCGGAAAGTCGAAAATTTCGACTGGCGTCGGCTTCTTCGACCATATGCTCGACCAGCTGTCACGACATTCGCTGATCAACATGGAAATCGAGACCAAGGGCGATCTCCATATCGACGACCACCATACAGTGGAAGACACCGGTATCGCGATCGGCCAGGCGATTGCCAAGGCACTCGGCGACCGCCGCGGCATCACGCGCTATGCATCGATCGACCTCGCCATGGACGAGACGATGACGAAGGCAGCCGTCGACCTCTCCGGTCGCCCCTTCCTTGTCTGGAACGTCACCTTCAGTGCGCCGAAGATCGGCACGTTCGACACCGAACTCGTTCGCGAATTCTTCCAGGCGCTTGCCCAGAACGCCGGCATCACCTTGCATATTCTCAACCATTATGGTGCCAACAACCACCATATTGCAGAGACGTGCTTCAAGGCCGTTGCCCGCGCGCTGCGTACGGCGACAGAGATCGATCCGAGACAGGCGGGCCGTGTTCCCTCGACGAAGGGCACGCTCGTCTGAGCCCCCTGAGGGAGCTTGACGACATGACTTCCAGCTATCTGGTTCTGACTGCGCCTAGCGGAACAGACCCCAACCACGAGAAGACGCGCTTCATTCGCGACGGTTTTACCGTGCTCGGGTTTCTCTTCCCCTGGATATGGCTGGCCTTCCACCAGCTGTGGCTCTACGCCATCGTGGCATTTCTCCTGCAAAGCCTTGGCGGTGCGCTGACAGACCGCGCAGACCTCTGGCCCGTCGGCGTTGCGATCACCTTCGGCACCAGTCTGCTGGTGGCGCTCGAGGGCCAGAATCTTCGCATCCGCAATCTGGTTGCGAAGGGCTGGGCTGAGGCCGACCTCGTTTCCGCCGACTCGCTGCAGACCGCAGAAGAAATCTACTTTTTGAATGTCCAGACCGACGCCGACGACAGCCGCCCGGCGCCGTCGCCGCAATGGGATCCCGCAGCCCATGCCCCGCGACACGGCAACGCCACCTCGCTCGGTCTCTTTGGTTTTGATGGAGGACGCTGAATGCGCGTCGCAATTATAGACTACGGTTCCGGCAACCTGCGTTCGGCGACGAAGGCCTTCGAACGGGCCGCACGGGAAGTCGGCATCGATGCCGTGATCGATCTGACCGACAAGGCCGAGGTTGTAGCCGCCGCCGATCGCGTGGTGCTGCCGGGTGTTGGCGCCTATGCCGACTGCCGACGCGGCCTCGATGCCGTTTCCGGCATGTCGGACGCTCTGATCGATGTGGTTGAGAAGAAGGCCCGGCCCTTCCTTGGTATTTGCGTCGGCATGCAGCTTATGTCATCGCGCGGTCTCGAGAAGACCGTCACGGATGGCTTTGGCTGGATACCCGGCGATGTCGTCGAAATGACGCCAGGTGATGCCAATCTGAAGATTCCACAGATCGGCTGGAATACGCTGGATCTGAAATCCCCCCACCCGTTGTTCGACGGCATTCCGACGGGGCCGAACGGGCTGCATGCCTATTTTGTGCATTCCTACCATCTGGCGGCGAAAAACCCCGCCGACGTGCTCGCGACGGCCGATTACGGCGGCCCGATCACCGCCTTCGTCGGTCGCGACAACATGGCCGGAGCCCAGTTCCATCCCGAAAAGAGCCAGAATCTCGGCCTCGCCCTGATTGCCAATTTCCTGCGCTGGAAGCCTTGAGCTCGCGCATTGCAAGGACTGACAGAATGATCCTATTTCCCGCAATCGACCTCAAGGATGGGCAGTGCGTTCGCCTCAAGCTTGGCGATATGGACCAGGCAACCGTCTACAATCCCGATCCCGGAGCCCAGGCGAAGGCCTTTGAAGACCAGGGATTCGAATGGCTGCATGTCGTTGACTTGAATGGCGCCTTTGCTGGCGAAAGCGTCAACGGCGCTGCTGTCGACGCGATCCTGAAGGCAACGAAGAACCCCGTTCAGCTTGGTGGCGGCATCCGTACACTCGACCATATCGAGAATTGGCTGTCGCGCGGCCTTGCCCGCGTCATTCTCGGAACGATCGCCGTGCGCGATCCGGCGCTCGTGATTGAAGCCTGCAAGAAGTTTCCCGGCCGTGTTGCTGTCGGAATCGATGCCAAGGGCGGCAAAGTCGCAGTCGAAGGTTGGGCCGAGGCCTCCGAGCTCGGCGTCATCGAGCTCGCGAAGAAGTTCGAGGGCGCCGGCGTTGCCGCGATCATCTACACCGACATCGACCGCGACGGCATCCTTGCCGGCATCAACTGGTCGTCGACGCTCGAGCTTGCCGAAGCCGTATCGATCCCCGTCATCGCGTCCGGCGGCCTTGCTTCGATCGAGGACGTGAAGCGGATGCTCGAGCTTGACGCACGCAAGCTCGAGGGTGCGATTTCCGGCCGCGCGCTCTATGATGGACGCATCGACCCGAAAGAAGCGCTGGCGCTGATTTCAGCCGCACGCGCAAAGGAGACTGCGCAATGACCCTCAAGGCTCGCGTCATTCCCTGCCTCGACGTCAAGGACGGCCGCGTCGTCAAGGGTGTCAACTTCGTCAATCTGGTAGATGCCGGAGACCCGGTCGAGGCCGCCAAGGCCTACGATGCCGCCGGCGCCGACGAACTTTGCTTTCTCGACATTACCGCTTCCTCGGACAATCGCGAGACGATCTTCGATGTCGTCGCTCGCACCGCCGAGCAATGCTTCATGCCTGTCACCGTCGGCGGCGGCGTTCGCACCATCGCTGACATTCGCAAGCTGCTGCTTTGTGGCGCGGACAAGATCTCTATCAACTCGGCCGCCGTCAACAATCCGGATTTCGTTGCGGAGGCCGCCGACAAGTTCGGCGACCAGTGCATCGTCGTCTCGATCGACGCCAAGCGGCGGACAGTGCCTGTCCAAGGCGATGTCAGCGCCTGGGAGATCTATACGCATGGTGGCCGCAATGCGACCGGCATCGATGCCGTGGATTTCGCTCGGAAAATGGTCGAGCGTGGCGCCGGCGAGCTGCTTGTTACCTCAATGGACCGGGACGGGACGAAGGTCGGCTACGATCTCGAACTGACGCGTGCCATAGCGGATTCGGTTCGGGTGCCGGTGATAGCTTCGGGCGGCGTCGGCGACCTCGATGATCTCGTGGCCGGGGTCAAGCAAGGACATGCCAATGCCGTTCTGGCTGCTTCGATCTTCCACTTTGGTACCTATTCCGTCGGGGAAGCGAAGCGCTATATGTCGTCGTGCGGCATCGACGTGCGTCTGGACTGAGTGGAAAGCGGAATCATGAGCGAATTTACCCTCGCCGACCTGGAAAAGATCGTCGATGCGCGATCGAAGGCCTCTCCGGAAGAATCCTGGACGGCAAAGCTCGTTTCTGCCGGTCAGCCAAAAGCGGCCAAGAAACTCGGCGAAGAGGCGATCGAGACCGTGATGGCAGCGATCGCCGATGACCGCGAAAACCTTACCTATGAAGCCGCCGACCTGCTCTATCACCTATTGGTCGTATTGAAGGTCGCAGGCATTCCGTTGCAAAGTGTCATGGCGGAGCTTGAGCGCCGTACCGCTCAATCCGGCCTGAGAGAAAAGGCGAGCCGGCAAAGTTCATGAGTATCGCAAGACAGCTCATCGGAGCGCCCGAAACGCTCGATCATTTTCAGGCGAATGCCTATTCGCCCTATCACTTCTTTTCTTCCGAGGAATGGGCGCGCTTCCGGGCGGATACGCCGCTCACCCTGAAGGGGGACGAGGTCAAGCGGCTGCGCTCCATGGGCGACCCGATCGACCTCGATGAAGTGCGGCGCATCTATCTGTCGCTGTCGCGCCTTCTGTCGGCGCATGTGGAATCCTCGCAGCTGCTGTTCGAGCAGCGCAATCGCTTCCTCAGCCTCTCCAACGTCGCGAAGACTCCCTTCGTGATCGGCATCGCCGGCTCCGTGGCTGTCGGCAAATCGACGACCGCCCGTATCCTGAAGGAACTGCTGTCGCGCTGGCCGTCCAGTCCAAAGGTGGATCTTGTCACCACGGACGGCTTCCTGCACCCGAATGCCGTGCTGCAGCGTGAAAACCTGATGCAGCGCAAGGGTTTTCCCGAGAGCTACGACACCGGCGCGATCCTGCGTTTCCTGGCCGCGATCAAGGCTGGGCAGCCGAACGTCAAGGCACCGTCCTATTCGCATCTTGTCTATGACGTGCTGCCGAACGAGTACAAGATCGTCGATCGGCCGGATATTCTGATCTTCGAGGGCATCAACGTGCTGCAGTCGCGCGACCTGCCGGCTGGCGGCAAGATCGTTCCGATGGTTTCCGACTTCTTCGACTTCTCGATCTACATCGATGCGGATGAAAGCCGGATTCACGACTGGTATGTGACGCGTTTCCTGCGGCTGCGCGAAACGGCGTTTCGCGATCCCCACTCCTTCTTCCACCGCTATGCCTCGATCAGCGAGGAGGAAGCGCTGACGATTGCCGAAGGCCTCTGGGAAAACATAAACCTGAAGAACCTGCGGGAAAACATCCTCCCGACGCGCCCGCGTGCCGACCTTATCCTGCGCAAGGGCAACAATCACCTGATAGAACAGGTCGCATTGAGGAAGCTCTAGGCCGTTACCCGGCGAAGCGTCAGATTGATCCGGCCGCCATTCTTCAGCAAGGTCGACGTCGATGGATAGATCCTGTCGACGCCATGGAAGCAAAGGCGCCCTTCCGCACCCAAGATCACGACATCGCCGCTTGAGAGCTTGAAGGAAAGCGTGCGGTCGTCGCGCGCGAGGCCACCGACGCGAAACAGGCAGCTATTGCCGAGCGAGATCGACACAACAGGCGCTGCAAGGTCCTGTTCATCCTTGTCCTGATGCAGTCCCATGCGGGCCTCGTCGGAGTAGAAGTTGACGAGGCAGGCCTGTGGCGGCTTGTCATAGCCAGAGACGTCGTTCCAGATCTCGATCAATTCCACAGGCATGTCCGGCCAGGGCTTGCCCGTAACGGGGTGGGTCGGCTGATAGCGATAGCCGCGCTCCTTGTCGGTTACCCAGCCGAGCGGTCCGCAATTCGTCATGCGCACTGACATCGGCTTGCCGGTGCCAGGCATGACGGGCACGAAGAGCGGCGCACCCGCCACGATCGACCTGACAATATCCACCAAAGCCTGCTGTCGCGGCCGGTCCAGATAAACAGGACGATGACTGACGCCGTTCGGAAGCTTCAGCATGTCAATCTCCGAGCGGTCGCCCGCGCATCTTCTTCACCTCCGCACGGCCCGATTTCTGCTTCAGCCGGCGCTCGACCGACCCCTTTGTCGGCTTGGTTTTCTTGCGCGGTGGCGGTGGCGGTTTTGCCGCCTCGAGAATAAGTTCCTTCAGCCGCTCGCGCGCGTCTTCGCGGTTGCGATCCTGGCTGCGAAAGCGGCTTGCCTCGATCATCAACACGCCCTCTTTCGAGAGGCGCTTCCCGGCCAGTTTCACGGCATTCGCTTTCACCCGCTCCGTCAAGGACGGTGAGTTTGGGATGTTGAAGAAGAGCTGGACTGCTGTCGAGACCTTGTTGACGTTCTGCCCGCCGGGGCCGCCCGCCAGAACGAACTGCTCGGTCAACTCCCACCCGGCGATGATGATTCGATCGTTGATGTAAAGCGGTTCGCTGGCCATACATTTTCTATCTCACATCGGCCGGCCCTTGGGAACAGACAAAGAAACCCGGCGGAGACCGCCGGGTTTCACGTGAATCATCAATGTTTTGGCGCATCATTCAGCGGCGGCGCGAAACCCCGGAGCCGCATCGCGCACCCCGCCATCCACGTGGCCTTCGAACTTCGCGAAGTTCTCGATGAACATCGTCACGAGCTTGCTAGCCTGCGCATCATAGGCGACCGGATCCTGCCACGTAGAACGTGGATCGAGGATGGCCGTGTCAACGCCCGGCACCACAACGGGAACAGCAAAGCCGAAGTTCGGGTCGACGCGGCTGTCTGCCTTACCGAGCTCACCCGAGAGTGCTGCGGCCAGCAGCGTGCGGGTCGCCTTGATCGGCATCCGCTTGCCGGTGCCGTAAGCCCCGCCGGTCCAGCCCGTGTTGACGAGCCAGCATTCAACGCCGTGGCGACCGATCAGATCCTTCAGCAAATTGCCGTATTCCGACGGATGGCGTGGCATGAACGGCGCGCCGAAGCAAGTCGAGAACGTCGCCTCCGGCTCGGTCACGCCCCGTTCGGTACCGGCCACCTTGGCGGTGTACCCGGAAAGGAAGTGGTACATGGCCTGATCCGGCGTCAGCTTGGCGATCGGCGGCATGACGCCGAAGGCATCGGCCGTCAGCATGATGATTGTCTTCGGGTGACCGGCGAGGCCGGTCTTGGAGGCGTTCGGAATGAAATCCAGTGGGTAGGCGCAGCGTGTGTTCTCCGTCAGCGAGCCGTCGTTGAAGTCGGGTTCGCGTTCATCGTTCAGAACGACGTTTTCGAGAATCGTGCCGAAGCGCTGCGTCGTTGCGTAGATTTCCGGTTCCGCTTCCGCCGAGAGACGGATCGTCTTGGCGTAGCAGCCGCCTTCGAAGTTGAAGATGCCATCCTCACCCCACCCGTGCTCGTCGTCGCCGATCAGCGTGCGGGCAGGATCCGCCGAAAGCGTCGTCTTGCCGGTGCCCGAAAGGCCGAAGAAGACAGCGGAATCCCCAGCCGGACCGACATTGGCCGAGCAGTGCATTGGCATGACGCCCTTTGCCGGGAGCAGGTAATTCAGCACGGTAAAGACCGACTTCTTCATCTCGCCGGCATAGAAGGTGCCGGCGATCAGCACTTCGCCATTCGTCAGGTCGCAAGCGATGACCGTTTCTGTGCGGCAGCCGTAACGCGCTGGATCGGCTTTGAAGGTCGGCAGGTTGATGATCGTCAGCTTCGGGACGAAGGATTCGAGCGTCGGGCGCTCTGGGCGGATCAGCAGGTTACGAATGAACAGCGAATGCCAGGCCAGCTCCGTGACGACACGGGTCGGCAGCGCGTTGTTTTCGTCAGCACCTCCGATGAGGTCCTGAACGAACAGATCCTTGCCGGCGGCATGCGCGAGCATGTCCTGCTTCAACAGCGCGAAGTGCTCCGGCGACATCGGCTTGTTGTTGTCCCACCAGATCTCGCCATCGGTTTTGGCGTCACGTACGACGAACTTGTCCCTCGGCGAACGGCCGGTGTGCTGGCCCGTCAGGGCCCGCAAGGCGCCATGGGCGGTCAGCTCAGCCTCACCCCGGCGAATCGATTCTTCATAGAGGGAGGCGGCGGTAAAGTTATAGCGAGCGCTGTTTGCGCTCCCCAAACCGATCGTCGCCAGCTCTATCGCCGGGTTGTGGACTCCGAACAGCTCCATGGTCTTTCCCTTCCCTTGAGGCTCGTGCCGTTAAGAACTGAGGCTGACCGTACGGGCTGGTTTTTTAAAACGCAAGAGCCGAGAATCAATAAAATGTAGTAATATCAAACTATTAATCGATTTAAATTTTTCCGATTTATTTTAAATCGTTTGAATCAGAAGTCGCTCGTCAAATTGACAACACAGCTTTTGGTTGTCTTCAAAACTTTGCGACAATCCCACCCTTTATCTTTGCCACAATTTGTTCCACCTTTATCCCCATAAGCGCATCCGGTTCAGAAAGGCCGCCTGGGGGACCTTCAAAATTCCTGGAGACGCGCATAGATGACGGAGACGAATACCATGCCGACAATCGCGCTCGTTGATGACGACCGCAACATCCTCACCTCGGTGTCGATCGCACTTGAGGCTGAAGGATATAAGGTCGAGACTTATACGGACGGCGCTTCCGCCCTCGATGGTCTTCTCGCCCGCCCGCCGCAGCTTGCCATCTTCGACATCAAGATGCCGCGCATGGACGGCATGGAACTCCTGCGCCGCCTGCGACAGAAATCCGACATGCCGGTCATCTTCCTCACTTCTAAGGATGAGGAGATCGATGAGCTGTTCGGCCTGAAGATGGGCGCGGATGACTTTATTACCAAGCCATTCTCACAGCGCCTGCTGGTCGAGCGGGTGCGCGCTGTTCTGCGCCGTGCATCGAGCCGCGAGGCTGCCGCCGCAGCCGGCGGTGCCGCTCCAAAGCCGGGCACGGCACAACAGCTCGCTCGCTCACTCGAGCGCGGTCAGCTGGTCATGGACCAGGAACGCCACACCTGCACCTGGAAAGGCGAGCCGGTGACGCTAACGGTCACCGAATTCCTCATCCTGCATTCGTTGGCCCAGCGTCCGGGGGTCGTCAAAAGCCGTGACGCGCTGATGGACGCGGCTTATGACGAGCAGGTCTATGTCGACGATCGCACCATCGACAGCCACATCAAGCGGCTTCGCAAGAAATTCAAGATGGTCGATATCGACTTTGATATGATTGAAACGCTTTACGGAGTGGGATACCGCTTCCGCGAAGCAGCCTGACGCCCAAGCGGCGCGGCATCTGAGAATTGTCGAGAGTGGTGATCGCGAAAGCGACCCGCTCTCCGAAAGGGCCTATCGTTGGCGCAGTTGGTGCAGGAAAGGGATCTGGATGAGGCGGAAGGCGTAAGCAGCCGCCGCGTCAGGGGACGCCGTTGGTCGCATCCCTTCACGATCATCCGCCGCATCTTCGGCAACGCCGTCTTTTCGAGCCTCACGCGTCGCATCCTGTTCTTCAATCTCGCGGCGCTTGTCGTTCTCGTCGGTGGCATTCTCTATCTCAATCAGTTTCGCGAAGGGCTGATCGATGCCCGCGTCGAAAGCCTTCTGACGCAGGGCGAAATCATCGCCGGTGCCGTCTCGGCCTCGGCCTCAGTCGACACCAACTCGATCACCATCGACCCGGAAAAGCTGCTCGAACTGCAGGCCGGGCAGAGCATTACGCCAGTTCCTAATGACGAGGACCTCGAGTTCCCGATCGATCCGGAGAAGGTCGCGCCGGTCCTGCGCCGTCTGATTTCGCCGACCAGAACCCGGGCGCGGATTTTCGACGCTGACGCCAACCTGCTGCTCGATTCGCGCCACCTCTATTCACGCGGTCAGGTCCTGCGCTTTGATCTGCCGCCGGTCGATGACGAAGAACAGACCTGGGGCCAGTGGTTCACGACGATCTTCAACAAGGTCCTGCAGCCTGGAAATCTGCCTCTCTACAAGGAAGCCCCGGGCGGCGACGGCTCTATTTATCCGGAAGTGATGAACGCGCTGACCGGCGTGCGCGGCGCTGTGGTTCGCACCACCGAGAAGGGCGAGCTGATCGTGTCGGTCGCCGTTCCGATCCAGCGCTTCCGCGCCGTCCTTGGCGTGCTGCTATTGTCGACGCAGGCCGGAGATATCGACAACATCGTCCACGCCGAGCGCCTGGGCATCATGCGCGTGTTCGGGGTCGCGACCCTCGTCAACGTTCTCTTGTCTCTCGTCCTCTCGTCGACGATCGCCAATCCCTTGCGGCGTCTGTCGGCGGCCGCCATTCGTGTCCGCCGCGGCGCGAGGGAGCGCGAGGAAATCCCGGACTTTTCGGCACGTCAGGACGAGATCGGTAACCTTTCCATTGCTCTGCGCGAGATGACGACGGCTCTCTACGATCGCATCGACGCGATCGAAAGCTTCGCGGCCGACGTCAGCCACGAACTGAAGAACCCGCTGACGTCGCTTCGCAGCGCCGTTGAGACGCTACCGCTCGCCAAAACGGACGAGTCCAAAAAGCGGCTTCTCGATGTTATCCAGCACGATGTTCGCCGCCTCGACCGCCTGATCAGCGACATTTCCGACGCCTCCCGCCTCGATGCGGAATTGGCGCGGGTCGATGCAGGTTCGGTCGATCTGGAGATTTTGCTTCGCGACCTCATCGACGTGTCGCGGCAAATCCGCAATCGCAAAAAGGAAGTGCAGATCGAATTCGCGATCGAGCGCAAACCGGGCGTCAAGACGCGCTTCGTGGTAAACGGCCACGACTTGCGCATCGGGCAGGTCGTCACCAACCTCATCGAGAACGCCCGCTCCTTCGTTCCTGAACACGATGGCAAGATCACCGTGCGGCTGGTCAGAACCCGCTCGCGCTGCATTGTCTATATCGAAGACAACGGCCCTGGCATCCAGGCAGAGAATATCGATCGCATCTTCGAGCGCTTCTATACCGACCGACCGGAGTCGGAAGGCTTCGGGCAGAATTCGGGCCTCGGCCTATCGATCAGTCGCCAGATTGCCGAAGCGCATGGTGGTTCGCTGCGCGCGGAGAACATTATCGATCCCGAGAGCGAGAAGCTGCTTGGAGCACGCTTCATTCTCGCTCTTCCCGCCGATACCACCGTATGACGGGCGCGCCTTCAAACATCCACGCAACGGCCATCGTCGTCGGCACGACCGGCCTTCTCTTCATGGGTCCCTCCGGCTGGGGAAAGTCGATGCTGGCCTTCGCCTGCATCAATGAAGCACAGCGCATGGGCATCTATTCCGTGCTCGTCGCCGACGATCAGGTGCTCATCTCCAAAGGAGACGAAACCGTGATTGCGACCTGCCCCGCGTCGATCTGCGGTTTGATCGAACTCCGCGGCACCGGCATCGTCCGAGTACCTCATATTGCAAGCGCCGTGATGCATTACGCTGTGCTTCCGGCAAGCGCGTCGGGAGAGAAACGGTTGCCGCCGGAAGGAGAGCAGACAACTATTGCTGGCAGCATAAATCTGCCGGTCATTCGGTTGCTGGCTAATACTCCGTTGCCGCTGGCGATACTGATGGCAAAAGCGCCCGATATTGGCCAGTAATGCCCGCGAAATTGGCAAATCCTGCCCTAAAAGTCGTATTTTTGTCTTGCACTTCGGCTTTTCATCGCCAAGATGTGCCCCCACGGTGGACGCGATTGCTGCATTGCGATATTGGGGCCACCGTTTGCATACGCCACTAGGAGCAGTAATATCATGATCGGACTTGTGCTTGTCACTCATGGCAAGCTGGCTGAAGAGTTTCGTCATGCGGTCGAACATGTCGTCGGTCCTCAGAAATTCATCGAAACGGTCTGTATCGGTCCCGAAGACGACATGGATCAAAGGCGACAAGACATCCTGGAAGCAGTGTCACGCGCCGACGACGGCCACGGAGTCGTCATCCTCACCGACATGTTCGGGGGCACCCCCTCCAACCTGGCAATAT
Source organism: Rhizobium sp. 01T417 (assembly GCF_056398905.1). Lineage (NCBI taxonomy): Bacteria > Pseudomonadati > Pseudomonadota > Alphaproteobacteria > Hyphomicrobiales > Rhizobiaceae > Rhizobium > Rhizobium sp. 01T417. Next base: position 24,398 of record NZ_JBFTQH010000002.1, read on the forward strand.
CCGTCATGAGCAGTGGCCACACCGAAGTCATCGCTGGCATGAATCTGCCGATGCTGATCAAACTTGCCGGGGTACGCGGCGAGAACAATATGGAAAAGGCACTTGTCGAAGCGTCCGAAGCCGGACGGAAATACATCAACGTCGCCAGCCGCGTCCTCAGCGGCAAATAGTGAGCACATTGCGCCCATGACGGCACTCTCCCGAGAAATTCTGATCATCAACAAGCGCGGACTGCACGCACGCGCTTCGGCAAAGTTCGTACAGCTGGTCGAGAATTTCGATGCCGCGATCACCGTATCGAAAGACGGAATGACGGTCGGCGGGACATCGATCATGGGATTGATGATGCTGGCCGCGAGCCCCGGTTCCAGCGTCCTAGTCTCCGCCAGCGGCAATCAGGCCGCACAGGCGCTTGATGCTCTCGACGAACTGATCCAGAACCGGTTCGGCGAGGAAATTTGAGCCGCTTGCAGCTCATATAAACATATAAAGACTTCTTTATATCATTATTGCCTTCGTCATAGAAGCCTGCTAAACGGCCATCCTAGCCGCGCATGCCGCGTGGATGCTTTCTGGCGCACATACGCTTGCGCCTTCGAATTTTGAGCCGCTTTTCAGCCTGGAGAACCCAATGAGCACTGAAAAAGATTATGTCGTCGCCGACATCGGCCTCGCGGACTTCGGCCGCAAGGAAATCACGATCGCAGAAACCGAGATGCCGGGCCTGATGGCCTGCCGCGCCGAATTCGGCGAAGCAAAGCCGCTGAAGGGCGCGCGCATCACCGGCTCGCTGCACATGACGATCCAGACGGCCGTTCTCATCGAGACGTTGGTCGCGCTCGGCGCCGAAGTTCGCTGGGCTTCGTGCAACATCTTCTCGACGCAGGATCATGCCGCAGCCGCAATCGCTGCTGCCGGCGTTCCGGTTTTCGCCATCAAGGGCGAGTCGCTGGAAGACTACTGGGTCTACACTGACAAGATCTTCCAGTGGGCCGATGGCGGCCTCTCCAACATGATCCTCGATGACGGCGGCGACGCCACCATGTACATCCTTCTCGGCGCCCGCGCCGAAGCCGGCGAGGACGTGCTCTCCAAGCCGCATTCCGAAGAAGAAGAAATCCTTTTCGCACAGATCAAGAAGCGTCTTGCCGCTTCGCCGGGCTGGTTCACCAAGCAGCGCGATGCGATCAAGGGCGTAACCGAAGAAACCACGACCGGCGTGAACCGTCTGTATCAGTTGAGCCAGAAGGGCCTCCTGCCCTTCCCGGCGATCAACGTCAACGACTCGGTCACCAAGTCGAAGTTCGACAACAAGTACGGCTGCAAGGAATCGCTGGTCGATGGCATCCGCCGCGGCACCGACGTGATGATGGCAGGCAAGGTCGCCGTCGTCTGCGGCTACGGCGACGTCGGCAAGGGCTCGGCTGCTTCGCTCCAGGGCGCTGGCGCCCGCGTCAAGGTCACGGAAGTGGATCCGATCTGCGCGCTGCAGGCTGCCATGGACGGTTTCGAAGTCGTCACTCTCGAAGACGTGGTGTCTTCGGCAGACATCTTCATCACCACGACCGGCAACAAGGACGTCATCCGCATCGACCACATGCGTCAGATGAAGGACATGGCAATCGTCGGCAACATCGGCCACTTCGACAACGAAATCGAAGTTGCGGCACTGCGTAACCTCAAGTGGACCAACATCAAGCCGCAGGTCGACCTCATCGAGTTCCCGAAGGGCAACCGCATCATCCTTCTGTCTGAAGGTCGCCTGCTCAACCTCGGCAACGCCACCGGCCATCCGTCATTCGTCATGTCCGCGTCCTTCACCAACCAGACGCTGGCCCAGATCGAGCTTTTCACCAAGCCCGGCCAGTACCAGAACCAGGTCTACATCCTGCCGAAGCATCTCGATGAGAAGGTTGCGCGCCTTCATCTCGACAAGCTTGGCGTGAAGTTGACGCAGCTTTCGGAAGAACAGGCCTCCTACATCGGCGTGAAGCCACAGGGCCCATTCAAGGCCGACCACTACCGATATTAATCACGAGATCAATATCCACAACATCTAGAGGGCGTCGCATTGACAAATGCGTCGCCCTTATTTTTTGGCACACATCTTCCCGCAGATTCCCTTCCGAAGTATTGTTTTAACACTCGATTCGTGGCCACGGACGTGTCCGTTTGCTTCGAAAATGGGATGTCTTGTCGTGATGGCGGCACATTAAGGGACGGAGACATACCGCGCATGTCGGAAATGATGCACAGCCTGGTCGAACAGGCAGAGGATGGCGTTCACGCTGACCCCTGCCCGCTCCGTTCGGGCGAACGGAAACCTGCCGGCACTTCAAGGGCCGTCGCCGAGAAGCCGGGACTATTGGCTCATGTGGCGCGGATTTTTGCGGCCGGCACTGCAATGACATCGATAGCGCAGCCGGTTCTAGCGCAGGTCGAAGCCGAGGCTGTCACATCCGCGCATCTTTTCACCTCGTCGCAGGTTGTCGGCCTTTCCGTCGTCATCGGCGTGATCTCCGCCGCGCTGCTTTCCACCCTTTGGGTCGTGCGGCAGCGTGGGAATATGGAAAGCGAAAGCCGGGAGATCCGCTCGGCACTCTCCGATGCGCAGCAGCGCATCTCGCAATATCAGGCACTGATTGCAGACAAGAATCGCCGGATCGTGATCTGGGATGGCAACGAGCGCCCTGAGCTTATCGGTCAGCTGCCTCCCGAAACCGGCGCGCCGCAGGACAACGAATTCCTCGCCTTCGGCCTGTGGCTGAAGTCGCGCTCCGCATCTGAGCTCGAGCGCGCGATCGACCGTCTGCGCGGGGCAGCCCATAGCTTCGACATGGTCGTTGAAACTCACCGGGAGGAGATCCTGGAAGCGCAAGGCCGGGTTTCCGGGGGCCGCGCATTCGTCCGTTTTGTAGCGCTGAACAATCTTCGCGCCGAGCTTGCTGAGCTTAAGATCGAGCGGGACAGACTGTTGTCCTCGATCTCGGCGTTTCAAAGCATGCTCGACGCAATCGATCTTCCGGCATGGCAGCGTGACACCGAAGGTCGGCTGACCTGGGTCAATCACGCTTACGGCGACGCGGTCGAGGCGCCCACGCCAGATCAGGCGGTCAACGAGGGCCGCGAGTTCCTGACCACCGTTGCCCGCGAGCGCATCCGTGCCACGGCGACGGCCGAGTCACCATTCCACGACAAGATCTCGACCGTGGTGCGCGGCAACCGCACCTTCTTCGACGTTGTCGATGTGAAGGTCCCAAGCGGCTCCGCCGGCATTGCCGTCGACGTTTCCGGCATCGAGACTGTTCGCGCCGAGCTTGAGCGGACCCTGAAAAGCCACGCCGAAACACTCGACCATCTCGCAACACCCGTTGCAATTTTCGACGGCGACCGACGGCTGCAGTTTTACAATCAGGCCTTCGTCTCGCTCTGGGAGCTTGATATCGCTTTCCTCGAGAGCCGGCCCGACAATGCGGAATTGCTGGAGCGCCTGCGCGCCGCGAAGAAGCTGCCGGACCAACTGAACTGGAAATCCTGGAAGGAAACCGCGCTCTCTGTCTATCGAGCGATCGATACCCAATCGGATTTGTGGCACCTGCCGAACGGCCAGACGCTCCGCGTATTCGCGACAGCGCATCCGCAAGGCGGTGCCACCTGGGTATTCGAAAACCTCACCGAGCAGGTCGACCTCGAGACGCGCTACAACACGCTTCTCAAGGTGCAGGGCGAGACGATTGACCACCTTTCGGAAGGCGTTGCCGTCTTTGGACCTGATGGGCGCATGCGCCTTTCCAATCCCGCCTTCCGTGCGCTCTGGGGAATCACGGAAGCGGAGGCCAAGCCCGGCACGCATATCCGCGCCCTTGGCGAGGCGTGCTCTCAATCATATGACCGTCCGGACGGATGGAGGACCTTCGCTGAGCTGATCACCAGCTTCGACGACGAGCGCCGCTCGAGCCAGGGAACGCTCGAGCTGTTCTCGGGTCTCGTGCTCGACTATGCTGTCATCCCGCTGCCGAATGCGCAGACGATGCTGACCTTCGTCAACATGACCGACAGCGTCCGTGCTGAGCGCGCCCTGACGGAAAAGAACGAAGCACTGCGCAAGGCAGACGAGCTTAAGAACGACTTCGTCCAGCATGTCTCGTATGAGCTGCGCTCGCCGCTGACCAACATTATTGGCTTTACCGACCTGCTGCGCACGCCGGGACTCGGACCGCTGAACGACCGGCAGGCTGAATATATCGATCACATCTCGACCTCTTCTTCGGTGCTGCTGACGCTGGTCAACGACATCCTCGATCTTGCCACGGTCGATGCCGGAATCATGCGGCTGAGCTACTCGTCGATTGATCTTGGCGACCTGCTCGACGACGTATCGATGCAGATTGCCGACAGGCTGCAGGAAAGCGGCGTGACGCTGGAGATTACCGCTCCGGCGCATCTGGGCTCGATCGTCGCTGACCCGCAAAGACTGAAGCAGATCCTCGTCAAGCTGCTCTCCAACGCAGCCAATTTCTCTCCGGAAGGTTCGTCAATCTCGCTCGAATGCCGGCGTGAAGGGATGGATTTCGTCTTCTCCGTCAGCGATCGCGGTCCTGGTATTTCGCAGGATATGATCGCCAATGTGTTTGATCGATTCGCGACCGGCGCTAAGAGCGGCAAGAGGGGCGGCGCGGGACTTGGGCTGTCGATCGTCGACAGCTTTGTCAGCCTTCACCATGGGACGGTCACCATTGACAGCCAGCCGGGCAAGGGCACGATCGTGACCTGCCGGATTCCTTCGGTCGATCTTCCGACGTCCGTCGCAGCCGAATGATGTCGGGCACTCCTGTCATTTCTCTCTTCCTGAAGGATGAGGCGGAAACAATCCGCTTTGGAGAGGACCTGGCGTTGGCGCTGAAACGCGGCGACTGCCTTGCCCTTTCGGGCGACCTCGGGGCCGGGAAATCGTCGCTCGCGCGCGCATTCCTGCGTGCGATGGCGGATGATGACGAACTCGACGTGCCAAGCCCCACCTTCACCCTGGTGCAAGCCTACGACCTGCGCATACCGGTCGCGCATTTCGACCTGTACCGTCTCGGCGATCCGGCCGAACTCACCGAACTCGGCTTCGACGAAGCACTCCAGGACGGCATCTGCCTCGTCGAGTGGCCTGAGATGGCAAGCGACGAGCTGCCGGCAGACCGCATTGCGCTCAAGCTGGAGCACGAGGGCCTGGGTCGAAGGGTGACCATTGCAGCCCCGGAAAAACAGGCTGCCCGGATACGACGCGTCCTGGCCATACGTGATTTCATCGATACAGCGGGATACACCAATGCGAAGCGTCGTTTTCTGACAGGCGATGCCTCGCTTCGAGCCTACGAGGCAGTCTATGCCGGTGATGGGAATCGACGCGTGCTGATGGATTGGCCACCTTTGCCGGAAGGGCCGCCGGTCCTGGATGGCAAGCCATATCCGAAGGTCGCGCATATCGCCGAGAATGCCTATCCTTTCGTTGCCATTGCCAATGTGCTCCGACAGGAGGGTTTTGCTGCACCGGAGATCTACCAGGTCGACTACGACCAAGGCATCCTGCTTCTGGAGGACCTTGGCACCGACGGCGTCCTGGATTTGCAAGGTCAGCCCATCGCCGACCGCTACCGGGCGAGCGTTGCCTGCCTGGCGCATCTGCACTCGCTGACGATCCCGCAGGACATTCGCGTCACCGACAGCCACGTCCACCACATCCCCGACTTCGATCGGACGGCGATGAAGATGGAGGTACGTCTCGTTCTCGATTGGCATTTGCCCTGGAAGCGTGGCCGTACCGCGGCCAGTGGCGCCGAGCGCGATGAATACCTCGCGATCTGGGACAGGCTGATCGACGAACTTGAAGCCTCCGAAAAAAGCCTTCTCCTCCGCGATTTCCACTCGCCGAACATTATCTGGCGCGACAACGAGCGTGGGATAGCGCGCGTCGGACTGATTGATTTCCAGGACGCGATGATCGGCCCCACAGCCTACGATCTCGCTTCAATCGTGCAGGATGCGCGCGTCACGGTCCCGCCCGATCTGTTCCGGCAATTGATGGACGACTATCTATCTCTGCGCAGAACAGAGGGTGGCTTCGATGAGGCTCGTTTCCTAAAGAGTTGGGCAATCATGTCTGCACAACGCAATTGCAAGCTTGCCGGCCTCTGGGTTCGCTTGATGCAACGAGACGGAAAACCTGGCTATATGAGGCATATGCCGCGCACCCTGTCCTATCTTTCCGTTGCGCTGGAACATGAAACGCTTGCCCCCTTGCGCGACTGGTGCGTAAGGGCTGGAATAGTACCAAGCGAATCATAATTTCTCGGATCAGATGAGCATCAAGCAAGCCATGGTTCTCGCTGCAGGTCTTGGAACCCGCATGCGGCCGATCACCGACACCATCCCGAAGCCGCTCGTGAAGATCGACGGCAAGGCGATGATCGATTACGCGCTCGATTCGCTTGCGGAAGCCGGTGTCGAAAGGGTCGTGGTCAATATTCATCACCACGCCGATCAGATGCTGGCGCACCTGGCTTCATACAAAGACCTCGAGATCATCATCTCCGACGAACGCGAGAAGCTGTTGAACAACGGCGGCGGCCTTGCGAAGGGCTTGAAGCTGCTTAATCCTGGCAAGGTTTTTGTCACGAATGCCGACCTCTTCTGGATCGGAGAACGCCGCGGCGTTCCCAGCAACCTGACACGCTTAGCCGGATTCTTCCGACCGGAAGAGATGGACATGGCTATGCTTTGCGTGAAACTGGAAGACACGACCGGGCACAACGGAAAGAACGACTTCAACATGGCGCGGGATGGCCGGTTGACGCGTTTCTTCGACTCGGGTCCCTGCCCAATTGTCTATGCCGGCGCCATTGCAATGGACACGTCGTTTCTCGATGACGCGCCAGCCGATCCATTCAACCTCAATCTCTATTTTGACAAGGCGATAGCTCGCGGCCGGCTCTACGGTACCGTACTCGAAGGACACTGGCTTACTGTCGGCACGCCGGAAGCGATTGGTGAAGCGGAGGAAACGATCCGGCGATACCGGACGTTTGCATGACGGATGGCCGAGCATCACCGGCCGAGGGTCTTGAGCATCCCCGCAGGGCTTCCCTTCCTGAAGAGCCTTGCCGAAAGCCTTTGTGACGGCCGACTGACACCGCATTTCCGGTATGATCCCGGCGATCCCCTATCGCTTTCGAAAACCACGATCTATCTGCCAACGAGGCGCGCAGCACGCGTGCTCCGCTCGGAGTTCGTCGATCTCCTCGGCGGACGATCCGCAATCCTCCCGGTTATCCGACCGCTCGGCGAGACCGACGACGATAGCGGCTATTTCGACGAAGCCCTGCCCGCGACCCTGGATCTTGCTCAGCCGTTATCCAACACCGCCCGCCTGCTGGAACTCGCGCGCCTTATCCTCGCCTGGCGAAACAAGCTGCCGGAGATTGTGCGCAGCATCCATTCCGATTCGCCGCTCGTCGCGCCCGCAAGCCCCGCCGACGCCATTTGGCTTGCGCGCAATCTTGCGGAATTGATCGACGCCATCGAGACCGAGGATCGGGATTGGAACGAACTGTCTCGCCTGAATGCGAAAGACTATGCGCTTTGGTGGCAACTGACGGCCGAGTTCCTGCAGATTGCCAGCGCCTTCTGGCCGGAGCGGCTGAATGAGCTCGGCAAATCATCGCCCGCAAAACACCGCAACGCAATTCTTCGTGCCGAAGCAAATCGCCTGGCGACAGCCCGGCCGATGGGACCCATCATCATTGCAGGATCGACAGGCTCTGTGCCGGCGACGGCCGACCTTATCGCAGCGGTCGCCAACCTTCCGGAAGGCGTCATCGTTCTGCCGGGGCTCGACCTCGGCATGCCGGATGAGCATTGGCGAATGGTGGCGCCCGACATTCGGATAGATCAGCCCGCCGACCCGGCGAGCCGCAGCCACTCGCAATACGGCCTCGCGCAGTTGCTAAAGCGACTGAAATTGACGCGGCAGGATGTGGTGCAGCTTGCCGCGCCGCCCGAGGAATTGCGACAGCGTAGCGAAATCCTCTCACATGCGCTCTCCCCTGCCGAAGCAACCAGCGACTGGGGCACATGGAAGGCGAAACTATCCGACGCTACGATCTCAGCGGCATTTGCAGATGTCTCGCTGATCGAGGCGGGCAATGAGCGCGAGGAAGCCACTGCAATTGCAATCGCCCTCCGCTTGGCGCTCGAGCGCGCGCCCGGCAATGACGGCGAGAGCCGGGCGGCATTGATCACACCGGATCGAAACCTAGCCCGCCGCGTGACGACGGAACTATCGCGTTTCGGCATCGTTGCGGACGATTCCGCAGGCACGCCGCTTTCCGCCACCCCACAGGGAACGCTGTTGCAACTGCTGCTGGAAGCAACCCTTCGCCCTGGCGATCCCGTCGCTATCGTCGGATTGCTGAAGCATCCCCTGGCGCATTTTGGGCTGGAGCGTGGCGTGCACGTGGCAGCGGTAGCAGCTCTGGAGCTGCTGGCACTGCGTGGTGGTGTGGCCGACGTCGACATCTCAGCGTTGGAACCGCTTCTTGAGCAGCAGCTGTCTGAGCAGGCGTTGGATCGTCACGCGCCGCAGTGGCGAAAATCCCTTCCCGCCGATGCGATTGACCACGCGCGTGCTCTTGCCCGACGGGTTGCCGAAGCGACCGAACCGCTAGCGTCGGCGCTTGTTCGGCGCCTTCCCGAAGAGCCGGGGCTAACGGCCAGCTTTGGGCTCGCCGATTGGGGGGAGCGAACCGGGCGCGTATTGGAGGCGGTAACCCGCGACGCGCGCGGCGATCTTGCTGGTCTCTGGTCCGGCGAAGCGGGCGACACCCTGGCGTCGATGCTCGGCGAAGTGATCGAAACCGAAGGGCAGATCGACGCGGATGGCCCGCAGTGGATCGACATCGTCACTGCGCTATTGGCTGGCCAGGCTGTAAAGCCACGGGCGCTAAGCCATCCGAGAATTTTCATCTTCGGCACGCTAGAAGCGCGCCTGCAGAACGTAGACACATTGATCCTGGGCGGCCTGAACGAAGGCTCATGGCCGGGTCAAACATCCAATAACCCCTTCGTTTCTCGGACAATGAAGACCGAGATCGGGCTGGAACCTCCAGAACGGCGCATCGGCCAGCTGTCGCACGATTTCGAAATGGCCAATGGCACGCGCCATCTCATCTATTCGCGAGCCCTTCGACAAGGTTCGACGCCAACCGTCGCGTCGCGCTGGTTGCAGCGGCTGCTCGCATTCGGCGGGCACGAGTTCGAGGCACAGCTCAAGGCCCGCGGAGACAATTTTGTGCATTGGGCGAACCTCATCGACCAAGGCGACAGCCAAGCGCCCGCGCAACGTCCAAGTCCAATACCGCCGCTGGAGATTCAGCCTAAGTCCTACTCTTTCAGCGAGGTCGGGCGCCTTCGTCGCGACCCCTATGCAATCTATGCACGCCGCGTTCTGCGCCTTGACCCGGTAGCACCGTTCAATCGAGACCCTGGCGCCGCGGAGCGAGGAACGCTCTATCACAAGATCATCGACCGCTTCGTCCGTGAAGGTCACGTTGCCGGAACGCCGGCAGCTGAAACGGCGATGGAGAGCATTCTGAACGAACTCTTCGATACGGAGCAACTTCCTGCACATATCGATGCAGTCTGGCGCCCGCGTTTCCGTGAAGTTGCCCGCGCGTTTCTCGAGTGGGAGGCGCAGCGACAGCCAGGCATTCGAAGAACATTGACCGAGGTGCGTGGCGGGGTGGAGTTGGAGGCGATCAATGTCCGCCTGAGCGGCGTCGCCGACCGGATCGACATCACCGGCAGCGGTACCGCCGACATCATCGACTACAAGACCGGATACAATCCCTCCGCCCCTCAGGCACGCGCGCTTCTTGATCCCCAGCTGGCACTGGAGGCCGCCGCGCTTCACGCCGGCGCCTTCCGAGATGCTGGCAGTCTTGTTCCACAAGATCTACTCTACGTGCGCCTGCGGCCGGGCAATCGCTTTAAGGTCGACACCGTCAACAACGAGACTTCGACCAGAACCGACAAGGCAAAGTCGGCCATGGACCTGGCCACCGACTCGATCGACCAACTCATAAAGTTCGTCTCGCTCCTGCAGTCAGGCGAAAAGGGCTTCACCTCGCGGCTTGTGCCGGCACAGCAGTTCGATTTCGGTGGTGATTACGATCATCTGGCGCGCGTTTCCGAATGGTCTGCCGCAGAGAGCGACGAGGAAACCGGCGATGAATGACGACGCAACGCTGCCTGAGGGCGATGATCCCGTTGCCTGGACGAGTTGGACGACCATCCAGCAATCGATCGCATCCGATCCGCAACGCTCAGCCTGGGTTTCCGCCAATGCCGGCTCCGGAAAAACGCACGTCCTGACGCAGCGTGTTATCCGGCTCCTGCTGGCCGGAGCACGTCCGTCAGCAATCCTCTGCCTGACCTATACGAAGGCGGCAGCCTCCGAAATGTCGAACCGCGTTTTCGAGCGGCTTGCCGAGTGGGCGGTTCTGCCGGACACGGAACTTGAAGAACGCATCACGCGGATCGAAGGCAAGGCGCCGGATAGGGTGAAGCTTGCGGAGGCGAGGCGCCTCTTTGCAAAAGCACTGGAAACGCCGGGCGGGCTGAAGATCCAGACCATTCACGCGTTTTGCGAAGCTTTGCTGCACCAGTTTCCGTTAGAAGCTAACGTCGCCGGCCACTTTTCCGTGCTCGACGATCGGGCTGCCGCGACGCTTCTTTCGGATGCACGGCGATCGCTGCTTACGGCCACTACACCGGAGGACGATCCGGCGCTCGCGGACGCCTTTGCTTACGTGCTCAATCTCGGCGATGAGTCAGGCCTCGAAAACCTTCTTGAAGAAATCATCGCGAACCGCACTGCGATCCGCACTTTCACGCAGGATGCGGAGCGGAAGGGTGGCCTCGATGCGGTACTGCGCACGAAGCTTCACCTCTCTGAAGACGATACTGCGACCGGGATCGCCGAGTCGTATTGGCCGCTTCCTGGTCTGCGCGGCGGGGTGCTCGACCGGTACCTAGACCTTGCGGATCAGAAAGGCGGGGCAAAGGCGCACGATATCGCAGCCGGCTTGCGGTCGGCAGCGCGCGAACGAGACCCCGCGCGCCGGGCGTCGGTGCTGGAGAAAATCTTCCTTACCGTAAAGGCTGAACCAAAGGCGGATTCGCAGTTTTTCGTGAAGGCCATGCTGACTGAAGCACCGGAGCTCATCGATGCCGTGGCAACGGCCCGAGCGCACGTGGTATTGTGTCGGGATCGGTTGAAAACGGCCCGCATGTACGAGGCAACACGCGCAGCGCTGATCCTCGCCGACCGCCTCAACAAAGACTACGACGACCTCAAGAAGCAGCGCAGCCAACTCGATTTCGAGGATCTGATAACGCGGACTTCCGAACTCTTGCACAAAAGCGACGTTGGCCCCTGGATCCACTACAAGCTCGACCAAGGGATCGACCATATCCTTGTCGACGAGGCACAGGATACAAGTCCAATCCAGTGGAGCGTGATCCAGTCGCTGGCCGAGGATTTCTTTTCCGGCGAGAGCGCCCGCAATGTGGTGCGTACCCTTTTTGCCGTCGGCGACGAAAAGCAATCGATCTATTCTTTCCAGGGCGCTCGGCCCGAACGCTTTTCAGAAGAAAGCCAGCGGACGCGTCGGCGAGTCTCGCAGAGCGGGCACGCCTTCTCAACGGTGCGGCTGCCGCTCTCATTCCGATCGACCTCGGATGTCCTTGCCGCAGTGGACCACATCTTCACACCGGCTGAAAATGCCCGCGGGTTAAGTGCGGCAGGCGAGCCGGTGGTGCACCGTTCTAACCGCATAGGCCACCCGGGCGCAGTCGATCTCTGGGAGATGGTCGCGCCTGAAGCGACGATCAAGGAAGAAGATTGGACCGCACCCTTTGACGCCACGCCGGAGAGCGCCCCAGCATCCGTTCTCGCCCGTCGCATTGCTCATGCGATCGGCAATCTGGTGGGCAAGGAAACGATCGTCGAGAAGGGCAAGGAGCGACTGATCGAGGCCGGCGACATCCTCGTCCTCGTGCGCAAGCGCGACGCCTTCGTCAACGCGCTGACACGCGCCTTGAAGCGACGCGGCGACATACCGGTTGCAGGCGCCGACCGCCTGCGCCTGACGAGCCACATTGCCGTGCAGGACCTCGTGGCGCTCGGCCGCTTTCTACTGTTGCCCGAGGACGACCTCTCCTTGGCAGCGCTGATGAAGAGCCCGCTTCTCGATCTGAGCGAAGACGACGTCTTCGCAATTGCCGCCCTGCGTACGGAGGGCGAGAGTGCCTGGGCTCACGTGCAGAAGTTCGCCGCTGATGGAAATGCGCGCTTTGAAACAGCCGTCTCTCGCCTCAGGCTCTTCCTGGACGAATCCGAGACGCTGTCGGTTCACGATTTCTATGCTCGTGTTCTCGGATGCCACGGCGGCCGACGACAATTCCTTGCCCGGCTCGGAACCGAGGTCAGCGATATTCTCGATGAATTCCTGACATTCGCGCTTGATCACGAAAGCTCGGGCCTGCCCGGCCTGCAATCCTTCATTTCGACGCTTGAAATCGAAGCACCGGAGGTGAAGCGTGAGCAGGACAAAGGCCGGAATGAAGTCCGGATCATGACAGTCCACGCCTCAAAGGGCTTAGAGGCACCGATCGTGTTCCTCGTCGACGGCGGCTCGAAGGCCTTCACCCATTCGCACATGCCGAAGCTGCGGCTGCTTGAACAGGGGAGCGGCGAGCCGCCCATGCCGGCATGGGTTCCGATCGGCGATCTCAGCAACTCGCTGACCCAGGCCGACGCGACGCGCATCCAATCGCTGGCGGAACAGGAATATCGCCGGCTGCTCTATGTTGCGATGACCCGGGCCGCCGATCGCCTTACCGTTTGCGGCTACAGGGGCATTCGTCCCAACACCGATACCTGGCATGCCATGATTTCCGCTGCGATGACCGACAGCCATCCGCATGTATCTGCTGCGACATTTTCTGGGCCTGACGGGACATGGGCTGGCATCGAATGGCGCGTACCACGGATAGAGAGAAGGTTCGAGCGCCTTGAACGCAGCGCGGAGACCGCCAGACAACAGACGGTCCCGCTTGGCCTCGACAGGCCACTGCCACCGCGCAGGCAATTGCCGCGCCCGCTCAGCCCATCCGGCGTCGGAACGATCATCGACGATGGCGCCGATGACCTCCTCGTCGCCTCCCCGCTTTTCACGGAAACGGGAAAGCCGGATCGCTCGCTGCAAAAAGGGCGGCTCCTCCACCGCATGTTGCAGGTGCTGCCGGATGTGCCGCGCGGCGATCAGCCAGATGCAGCATCACGATACGCCAAGCGTGCGGCGCCATTCTGGCCCGAAGCAGAGCGGCGGCAATTGGTCGACTCGGTCCTGAAGCTATTGGGCGCAGCCGACCTCGAAGCCGTCTTCTCGACTCATGCACAGGCTGAGGTCTCCGTCATGGGGACGCTGACGATCGCCGGCCAGGACTATGCCGTTTCCGGCCGTGTGGACAGAATGGCGGTCTTCGACGATCGCGTCGTCGTGCTGGACTACAAGACCAATCGCGTCCCGCCGCAGACGGCAGAGGCCATCCCATTTGCACACAAGGCGCAGCTTACGATTTATCGCGAGATCCTGGCGCCGCTCTATCCCGGCAAGCGCGTCGATTGCGTCCTTGTCTACACTGAAAATGCTTCGGTTCACATTCTGACGCCGGATGCATTGGCGTCGGCGCTTGCGCAACTCGAGACAAAGTGAAATACGGGCATTGAAATTCCCGCACCGCACGCTCACATGTGTTTCAACAGGAATCCGTAAAGGAGCAGCCTATGGCTACCGTAAAAGTCGATATCAACAACTTCCAGTCGGAAGTTCTGGAATCCGCAGAACCCGTCGTCGTCGATTTCTGGGCTGAATGGTGCGGCCCGTGCAAGATGATCGCCCCCAGCCTCGAAGAACTCGCTGTCGAGTTTCAGGGCAAGGTGAAGGTCGCCAAGCTCAATATCGATGAAAACCCGGAACTCGCCGCCCAGTTTGGCGTCCGTTCCATTCCGACGCTCGCCATGTTCAAGGCCGGCGAAGTTGCTGACATCAAAGTTGGCGCTGCCCCGAAGACCGCTCTTTCGAGCTGGATCTCGAGCGCCGCTTAATTTATCCATAAGCAGATAGGAAGAAGCCCGGCATTCGACCGGGCTTTTTTCATTTCGGGGGCGTCCCGTTGTCGGCAAGCACATCGCCGACGAGATAGAGAGAGCCGCCGATCAGGATGCGCGGTGGGTGGTCCTGTTCAAAGGCGCCCTCCTTGATCGCCTCCAACGCATCGCTGACCGTCGACATCGGTTCCGCGACGAGGCCGGCATCATAGGCGGCGTTTGCAAGGATCACCGGATCGATCATCGCGTCGCTGCCGCGGATCGGCACGCAATAGACCTTCTCGGCCAATCCCTTGAAAGCCTTGAAGTAGCCAACCGGATCCTTGGTGTTGATCATGCCGATGATCAGGAAGAGCGGGCGCGGCTGCTTTTCCTCGAAATTCGCCATGGCCTCGGCGATAACTTCGCCGGCGCCGGGGTTGTGGCCGCCATCGACCCAGATCTCCGCTTTAGCCGGAGCACTGGCCATCAGATTGCCGTCGTTCAGACGCTGGAGACGGCCCGGCCACTCGACCGACAGCAGCGCCTTTTCCATCATCGTTTCGGTGACCGCAAAGCCGGCGGCCTTGACGGCGCGGATCGCAGCGGCGGCATTGGCATATTGGTGGCGGCCGGGAAGGCGGGGCAATGGCAGGTCGGCGAGACCGAACTCGTCCTGATAGACGAGACGCCCATATTCCTCATGCGCCATGTAGTCCTGGCCGAAGACTGCGGTCGGGCAGTTCAGCCGTTCGGCGGTAGACATCAGCACGTCGAGCGCGGCATCATATTCCTGCTTGCCGATCACAACAGGGTGCCCGCGCTTCATGATACCGGCTTTTTCTGCCGCGATCAGTTCGACGCGATCGCCGAGGTAAGGCTGATGATCCAAGGAAATCGGCATGATGACCGAAACGGCCGGGTCGGAGATGACGTTCGTCGCGTCGAAACGACCGCCGAGACCAACCTCGATGATCGCGGCATCGGCCCGATGCTCTGAGAACAGAATGAAAGTGACTGCGGTGAGGATCTCGAAAACGGTGATCTTCTGCCCGTCATTGGCGTCCGCCACGCGCCGCACCGCCTCGGCGAAGACCGCATCGTCCACCAGTTGCCCGCGACCGCCCTTGGCGCCGATCCGATAGCGTTCGTGCCAGTTGACGAGATGCGGAGAGGTATGGACATGCGCGCTGTAGCCACCGGCTTCCAGCAAAGCCCGGCAAAACGCCGTCACGGACCCCTTGCCGTTCGTGCCCGCCACATGAATGACGGGCGGCAATTTCTTCTGCGGATCCCCGAGGACGGAAAGCAGTCGGGTAATGCGATCCAGGGATAGATCGAAGCCCTTGGGATGCAGGCCCAAGAGCTTGTCGATTTCCTGTGCTGCTTCACTCACTACGGCTTGGCCCCTGGGTATCATCGCTCACCCCGCCTGTGATGGGTTCTGTCAGGCGCTTGCAGCGATAGCAAGCGTCCCGCTGTTTTCCTTGGATAGGTTCGCAACCGGCTTCTTCGTCAGGATCTTCAAGACGCGCGCGAGCGTATCCGGAATATCGTGGCGCTTGACCACCATGTCCACCATGCCGTGTTCCAGCAGATACTCGGAGGTCTGGAAGCCTTCCGGAAGCTTCTCGCGGATCGTCTGCTCGATAACGCGCTTCCCGGCGAAGCAGATTTCAGCCCCGGGTTCGGCCAGATGCAGGTCACCGAGCATCGCGTAGGACGCGGTAACACCGCCAGTGGTCGGATTGGTCAGCACGACGATGTAAGGCAGTCCTGCTTCCTTCAGCATGTCTACCGCCACGGTCGTCCGTGGCAGCTGCATCAGCGACAGGATACCTTCCTGCATGCGGGCACCACCAGATGCCGGGAACATGACCAGCGGGCACTTCTCCGCAATGGCGCGTTCGAACGCCTTGACGATCGCCTCGCCCGCGGCAATGCCGAGCGAACCGCCCATGAAGTTGAACTCATGAACGACCGCGACGATCTTCAGGCCGCGCATCTTGCCGACGCCAGCGAGAATGGTGTCTTCCTGCTCGGTCTTGATGCGGCTGTCCTTCAGACGGTCCGTGTATTTCTTGGAATCACGAAATTTCAGCGGATCCTGGGCGACCTTTGGCTGCGGCAGAGCCTCATAGACGCCATCGTCGAAAAGGTCGGCAAGGCGAGCCTTTGCCGGCATCTTCATGTGATAACCGGAGGCCGGAATGACCCACTTGTTGTCTTCCAGATCCTTATGGAAGACCATCTCACCCGTTTCCGGGCACTTGATCCAGAGGTTCTCCGGCACTTCGCGGCGGCCCAGCATGGAATTGATGCGGGGGCGGACGTAGTTGGTGATCCAGTTCAAGTCGAAAACTCCTGATTGACTCTTGCCAATGTGGGGAAATTATTCGGCAGCAACAAGGCGCGCCGAACGTGTACCCGTTGACAGTCCACGAACGAGGGTGGCGACGGCCTGGACGGTATCGGCTGTCGCCTTCCCATCCTTGGTGAGGCTCGTTGCCACCTGATTGACAATTGCTGTGCCGACAACCACGCCATCGGCCGAGCTGCCAATGACCTTTGCATGGTCGGCGGTCTTGACGCCGAAGCCGACGCAAACAGGCAGGTTGGTGTGCTGCTTGATGCGCTTGACGGCGCCCGAGACCAGAGACGGATCCGGCAGAGCAGAGCCAGTGATACCAGTCATCGAAACATAATAGACGAAGCCGGACGTGTTCCGAAGAACGGTCGGCAGGCGCTTTTCGTCGGTCGTCGGCGTCGCCAGGCGAATGAAGTTGATCCCCTTCTTGATCGCAGGGATGCAGAGTTCGTCATCCATCTCGGGTGGAAGGTCGACGACGATGAGGCCATCGATGCCGGCTGCCAGCGCGTCGTCGAGGAACTTCTCCACGCCGTAGACATAGATCGGGTTGTAATAGCCCATCATTACGATCGGCGTCGCATCGTCCGTCTTGCGGAAATCGCTGGCAAGCTGCAGCGTCTTCTTCAGCGTCTGGCCGCCCTTCAGAGCGCGCTGGCCAGCCATCTGGATCGCCGGACCATCGGCCATCGGATCGGAGAACGGCATGCCGAGTTCAATAACATCGGAACCCGCTTCCGGCAGAGCCTTCATGATGCCGAGCGAGGTTTCGTAGTCGGGGTCGCCTCCCATGAAATAGGTGACGAGTGCCGGCCGGCCTTCCGCCTTAAGATCGGCGAAGCGTTTGTCCATACGTGCGGTCATGCTTACTCACCCATTCCCAGAATCTTGCCGACAGTGAAGATGTCCTTGTCGCCGCGGCCGGAGAGATTCATCAGAATGATCTCGTCCTTGCCCATCTTCGGCGCGCGCTTGATGACTTCGGCCAGCGCGTGCGACGGCTCCAGCGCCGGAATGATGCCTTCGAGGCGGGTCAGCGTCTGAAAGGCTTCGAGCGCCTCATGGTCCATGATCGGCACATATTCGACGCGACCGATGTCGTTGAGGTAGGAATGCTCGGGGCCGATGCCGGGATAGTCAAGACCAGCGGAAATCGAATGGCCTTCCTTGATCTGGCCGTCGCCATCCTGCAGAAGGTAGGTCCGGTTGCCGTGGAGAACGCCGGGCGAACCCGCCGTGATCGAGGCGCAGTGCTCGTCACCATTGAGGCCCTTGCCGCCGGCTTCGACGCCAACCATCTTGACGCTCTCGTCATCAAGGAACGGATGGAAGATGCCGATCGCGTTCGAACCGCCGCCGACGGCTGCGATGACGAGATCCGGCAGCCGACCTTCGGCTTCCAAAATCTGCTCACGGGCCTCGGTGCCAATGACGGCCTGGAAGTCGCGAACCATTTCCGGATAGGGATGCGGACCCGCGGCCGTGCCGATCAGGTAATAGGTGTCGTCGACGTTCGTGACCCAGTCGCGCAATGCCTCGTTCATGGCGTCCTTGAGCGTGCCGTGACCGGCGGTCACCGGCTTTACCTCGGCGCCAAGCAGCTTCATGCGAAACACGTTCGGCGCCTGACGCTCGACGTCGGTTGCGCCCATGTAAACGACACAGGGGAGACCGAAGCGGGCGGCAACCGTTGCCGAGGCAACGCCATGCTGGCCGGCACCAGTTTCCGCGATGATACGGGTCTTGCCCATGCGCTTGGCGAGCAGGATCTGGCCGATGCAGTTGTTGATCTTGTGCGAACCGGTGTGGTTCAGCTCTTCGCGCTTGAAATAGATCTTCGCGCCACCGAGTTCCGCCGTCAGACGCTCGGCGAAATAGAGCGGGCTTGGGCGACCGATATAGTGGGTGCCAAGCTGCTTCAGCTCCGCCTGAAATTCCGGATCGTCCTTTGCCTTGTTCCACTCGTCCTGCAGGTCGAGGATCAAAGGCATCAGCGTTTCGGCGACGAAACGGCCGCCGTAGATGCCGAAACGGCCGTCTTCATCAGGGCCGGAACGGAAGGAATTCGGTTTTGGCGTCTGGTTCACTCTCAACTCCCTGAGGTCGTTTCGGGCTGACAAGCCGTTTGGACCGCATCGAAAAACTCATCGATCATTGCGACGTTCTTGACGCCGGGCGCGCTTTCGACCCCCGAAGATACGTCGATCCCCGGCGCCTTGGTGATGCCGAGCGCCTCGGCAATATTGCCCTTGTTCAGGCCACCGGAAAGCATGTAATCCACGCTGCCGTCAAGCCAGGTAAGCAGGCTCCAATCGAAGGACACGCCGTTGCCACCCGGCAAATCCGACCCTTTTGGCGGCTTTGCGTCGAAGAGGAAGCGATCGGCAATGCCGACATAGGCCTCCACCCGCTTCAAATCATCAGCGGTCCGCACCGAAAAGGCCTTCATGACCGGCAGACCGTAGACCGCCTTTATCGTCAAAACGCGCTCCGGGCTCTCGTCGCCATGCAGCTGCAGGATATCGGGCCGAAGCAGCGCCACGATTTCATCAAGATCGTCGTTGCTCGGATTGACCACGACCGCAACGATCTTGGCCTTGCCGCGGGCCGGCTCCGCTAGCTTGCCGGCGATATCAGGCTCGATGTAGCGGGGACTCTTTTCGAAGAAGATGAAGCCGATATGTGTTGCACCGCGCGCGAGGGCGCGATCGATCGCCTCAGGCGTCTTCAGTCCGCAGATTTTGATATCCGGTTTCATGGCAGCGAAGTGACACGAAAAGCGCTTGGAGTCGAGCCAAATCACGACAAAAGCTGATTTTTGCGAGGCGTCGCTCAGTCGAAATCGATGGCGTGCAGTTGACTGCCGTGCCGCTTCAGCCAGAGCTTCGCCTCTTCCATCTGGGGGCAGAGCTTCTTGCAGAGCGTCCAGAAGCGTGGCCCGTGGTTCATCTCCTTGAGATGAGCGACTTCATGGGCCGCCAGGTAGTCTACCACAGACGGCGGCGCCATGACGATGCGCCAGGAAAAGCTCAGATTTCCCTCCGAGGAGCAGGAACCCCACCGACTGCGGGTGTCCTTCATGGCGATAGACCTGATGGGGGCATTGATCGAGCGGGCGTGGAACGTTGCCAGCCTCTCGAGATCGGCTCGCGCTTCCTTCTTCAGAAACGCGGCAATCCGGCGTCCGAGATGTTCGGGCATGCCGCTGACCTTGAGCACGGGTTTGCCATCAACGACGACGGCTTCTGTCAGGCCGCGCAGGCTGCCGGTGTGGTGAACGCGATGGGATACGCCCCGAAAGAGAATGGTGCCGCCATCACGAAGACCACTGTCGGGCGTGAATTTGGCAAGCTTGGTCAAGAGCCAGCCCTGATGGCGGTCGAGGAAGGCATTTACCTCGCGCTGTGCCAATCCGCTCGGGATCGTCATCTTCAGGCCCCGACCACCAGGCTCGATCCGCAAGGTAATGCGGGTTGCCCGCTCGTGCTGCTTGATCGTCAGCGGCATCAGGCGTCCGGCGACGTCAAGCGTTCGCGTTTCCGGCGGAGCCGGTTTTCGAACGCTGCGGCGTGGCTTTGCAAGGAGCGGGAACATGGGCATTTTCTATATGATTCGCTGGAATTCTTGGCAAAGAAAAGCCGGCATCGATGATGCCGGTTCAAGTTTCGGTGCTGAACGGTCCTGGGAATTACGGAGTCTGGTATTCTGCTACCGGACCATTGTCGTCGCGCTTGCCGTTCTTGCGGTCGCGCATGAAGCGGTCAAACTCTTCCTGGTCCTTGGCGCGGCGTAGTTCGCGCATGTAAGAGTCGAAATCCTCGCGCATTTCATCAAGCTTGCGACGCTCTTCTTCCAGCCGGTCGAGCTCGGCCTTGCGCCAATCATCGAAGGCAACATTGCCCGTCGAGAAATGAGGGCGATAGCGGCCATGTGAACGTCGGCAGCCGGCGAAGAATCCATCGGCGGCGCTGTTGGCGTCGCGCTTGAAACCGCGCAAACGCTCCCCAAAGATGATGTAGGCGAGCATGGCGAGACCCAGAGGCCAGAAAACCACGAAGCCGAGGATCATCAGGGCAATGGTAGCCGGAGTCCAATCCGGGCGAAGCAATGCTGACTGGTTCATCGTGCGGTGTCCTCGCATTTTCCGCGTCCGGCGAGATACCGAACGCTGGAATCGATGTGGTTACACGCCTGGCCCGCTTCAAGGCAGCGCCCGCCCAAATCGGACAACGCCTTGAAATACAATCGCTAATTCAGAATATACTAAATCAGGCGGATTTTCCGCCCTTGATCACCCGCTTCACCACGGGCTTTCCGGAACGGGCATGTTCCTTCACGAAGCTGATGATCCGCGGCGCAATCTCCCGGCGGAAGCGTGAGCCGTTGAAGACGCCATAGTGGCCGACGTCGGGCTGCAGGTAGTGCATGCGCATGTTGTCGGGGATGTTGACGCAAATGGTCTGGGCAGCCTTTGTCTGGCCGACGCCGGAGATGTCGTCGTTTTCCCCCTCGACGGTGAGAAGTGCCACGTTGCGGATGGCGGCGGGATCGACAAGCTTACCACGGTGGAGCAGCTCGCCCTTCGGCAGCGCGTGCTTGATGAAGACCTGTTCGACCGTCTGAAGGTAGAACTCCGCCGTCAAGTCCATGACCGCGAGGTACTCGTCATAAAAGTCGCGGTGCTTTTCGGCCGGCTCGCCATCGTTCTTCACCAGATGCATGAAGAACTCCTTGTGAGCGATCACGTGCCGATCGAGGTTCATCGACATGAAGCCGGACAACTGCAGGAAGCCGGGATAGACCGGACGCATGAAGCCCGGCTGCGGCCAGGGCACATTCATGATCACATTATCCGCGAACCATTCCAGCGAGCGTTCCTTGGCGAGCTGGTTGACGGCTGTCGGGTTGATGCGCGTGTCGATCGGTCCGCCCATCAGGGTCATCGATGAGGGCGAAAACGGATCGTTCTCCGCTTCCATGAGGGCGACGGCAGCCAAAACCGGCACGGAAGGCTGACAGACGGCAATCACATGCGTATCCGGGCCCAGGAAGCGAAGCATCTCGATGACGTAGTCGATGTAGTCGTCAAAATCGAAGGTGCCTTCCGTCATCGGCACCATGCGCGCATCGATCCAGTCGGTAATGTAAACGTCGGCGCTTGGCAGCAACGCTTCGACCGTGCCGCGCAGCAGTGTCGCGTAGTGGCCCGACATCGGCGCGACGATGAGAATGCGCGGGTCTGGCGCATGGCTGCTTGGAACATTGCGCGCGAAATGGAGCAGATTGCAGAAGGGATGCGACCAGACGATCTCTTCCCGTACGGCCACCTTTCCTTCCTCGACAACAGTGTCATGCAGACCGACGGCCGGTTTGCCGTAGCGTCGGGTCGTCCGCTCGAACATCTCGAGACTCGCCGCCATCGTACGCCCCCAGGGCGTCTGCGAAATCGGATTGAGGGGATTGGCATAGACCATGCGCATGATATCGGCGAAAGCCCGATAAGGCGCCAATGCGGCATGGTTCAATTCATAAAGCTGATAAAACATGAGATGCGCCACCTTTCTCTAACCTGGAAGACGACGCCGATTGAAAGGCATCGGATTCTTTCCAACGACGTGCTGGCACCTCAACGCAGATTAACAGGTTTTTGTTGCGCAGCAACATTGCCATCCGCACCGCAAAAAGAAATGCCGGGGAATTTACCCCCGGCATGATGGTGCGCTCGAATGCTTAATGATCGCAGAACGGACCTTATCGATCAGCCAGGAAGGTCTGCTTCTGCGTACCCAAGCCTTCAATGCCGAGCTCCACGACGTCGCCAGCCTTGAGGAAGCGCGGCGGCTTCATGCCCATGCCGACGCCCGGAGGCGTGCCGGTCGAGATCACGTCGCCCGGATGCAGCGACATGAACTGGCTGAGGTAAGACACCACATGAGCGACACCATAGACCATGGTTTTCGACGAGCCGTTCTGCATGGTTTCGCCGTTGACCTTCAGCCACATGCCAAGATTTTGCGGGTCGGCAATCTCGTCCTTGGTGACGAGCCAGGGTCCGATCGGACCGAATGTGTCGCAGGACTTGCCCTTGGTCCACTGGCCTGCACGTTCCGTCTGGAAGGCGCGCTCCGAAACGTCGTGGGAAACACAGTAGCCGGCAACATAATCAAGCGCTTCGGCTTCGCTGACGTACTTTGCCGTCTTGCCGATGACGACGCCGAGTTCGACTTCCCAATCGGTCTTTTCGGAGCCACGCGGGATCAGGACATTGTCGTTCGGCCCGACGATGGCCGATGTTGCCTTCATGAAGATCACGGGCTCCGGCGGAACAGTCGCGCCGGTTTCAGCAGCGTGATCAGAGAAATTGAGGCCGATGCAGATGAACTTTCCGGTGGCGGCAACGCAGGCGCCAATGCGACCCGAGGCGAGTTCCGGCAGGCTCTTCGGGTCAAGAGCCTTGAGTTTCGACAGGCCCTCGGGCGAAATCGCTTCGCCGCCGATGTCCGAGACGTGCGCTGACAGATCGCGAATCTTGCCATCGGAATCGAGCATGGCCGGTTTCTCACGACCAACCTCTCCAACACGCATGAGCTTCATAATATTTCCTCCTAAGCAGCATCCACGTTTTGATCACCTATGAACGAGATATTCACCGGTGTCATTATGGCTTTTTGCCGAAGCGGTACGCTGCTTCAGAAAATTTCGCCTAGATCGGGACCCGCAGGCACGATGCTTGTGGGGTTGAGGCTTTCGATCGAGTAGTAGCCGCGCTTTATATGGTCGAAGTTGACGGTCTCGACGACACCGGGCCAATCGAGCATTCGCCGGCAGAAGCGGCGAAGATTCTTGTAATCCGAGAGACGGCGCAAATTGCATTTGAACAGGCCGTGATAGGCGATATCGAAGCGCACGAGCGTGACAAAAAGACGAACGTCACTTTCAGTCGGATGGTCTGCAAACAGGAAGGGCCGATCGCCAAGCTCTGTTTCCACCCAGTCGAGGCACTTGAATACACCGGCAAACGCTTCCTCGTAGGCAAGCTGCGTTGTGGCAAAGCCCGCGCGGTAGACGCCATTGTTGAGGCTCGGATAGATCCGTTCGTTGAAGGCGTCGATCTCGGTGCGACGCGCTGCCGGATAAAGGTCGATGGGATTGCGAGCAAGATCGCCGAAACCTTCGTTCATCATCCGCAGGATATCAGCCGACTCGTTGTTGACGATCGTCTGCAACTGCTTATCCCAAAGCACGGGCACGGTTGCGCGGCCGGTAAAGTCGCGTGCCGCACTCGTATAGATCTCGTGCATATACGTTGCGCCGTGAATGTGATCCTGCGTGGCGCCCGGATAGTCGCCGAACCGCCAGCCCTGCTTCGTCAATACCGGCTCGACGACTGAAACCGAGATGGCCGATTCCAACCCTTTCAGCTTTCGACCGATCAGCGTCCGCGATGCCCAAGGGCAGATATAGGCCACGTAAAGATGATAGCGTCCTGCCTCGGCCTTGAAGCCGCCCTCTCCCGAAGGGCCCACGGCGCCGTCCGGGGTGACCCAATTGCGGAAGCTGGAGATCTGACGGACAAAGCCGCCCCTCTCGTCCTTCGCCTGAACCGGCTGCCAATCTTCCGTCCATTTTCCGTTTACGAGCAAGGCGTTTTTCCTCTGACGCTGATTTTGGGGGAACTTAGCGCGCCTTTACGCGCGTGGGAGGCCACTATTGTTGAAACAGACTGTGCACCACCGGAGATGGCGGAGTTGCTTGCCAAACGCATCGGATGGGGCCTAAGGAAGGCAGGAAGGAGCTTGATATGCCTGTTTCGACCTCGACTGTCGCCACCGAACACGCCAGCAAGTATCTCCAACAGCTCTGCAAACACTGGAGCCACAAGTTTACCGTGGAATTCACGGCGAAAAGCGGGCGTGTACCCTTCAGTGATACCGCCGAAGTCACGTTTTCAGCCGATCACGCGGCGCTTTATATGAGATTGTCGGCCGCTGACCCGGCCCAGATAGAGCGATACGAGAATGTCGTTGCCGACCACCTGAAGCGATTTGCTTTCCGCGAAGAACTCCACATCACCTGGAATGCCTGAACAGCACTTGGAAGAGCCATGACAAAGAGCAATAGCCGTGAATCCCAATATTCGATCGACCCCTTGTTTCTCGAGCGCTGGTCACCGCGTGCTTTCACCGGCGAAGTGATCGATGAATCGGAGCTCCTGACGATACTGGACGCCGCGCATTGGGCACCGTCGTCCGCGAACCAGCAGCCGTGGCGCTTTATCTATGCGCTCAAAGGTTCTGAGGACTGGGACAAGTTCGTTGGTCTCCTCGTCGAGTCAAATCAAGAGTGGGCAAAGAACGCCTCGGCGCTGATCTACGTCGTCTCAAGAGGCTTCAGCGGCGACTTCTCTGAAGGCAGGAAAAGCTACACACACTCGTTCGACGCTGGCACTGCTTGGGGTTATCTCGCGCTTCAGGCCCGGCTTTCGGGTTTCTACGCTCACGGGATGGGCGGCATCAAGCACGAAGAGATCCAGCAAACTTTTGCTATTCCCGAGGGTTACCGGGTGGAGGCGGGGGTCGCGTTGGGACGTCTTGCCGATAAGAGCGTCCTTTCGGAGCGGAACCAGGAGCGGGAAGTTCCGAGCCAGCGCAAGCCTCTTTCAGAGGTCGCCTTCCGCGGCAAGTTTATCGCCAACTAGTTCTCACGCAAAAGCCCCGCGTCGATGCGCGGGGCTTTTTTATGCGGCCTCTAGGCGGAAACGAGCTCCGCTCGCTAGATATCGAGGTTTGCAACGTTCAGCGCGTTGTCCTGGATGAACTCCCTGCGAGGTTCGACTTCGTCACCCATCAGGCGTGCGAACAAGCCGTCAGCGTCCGTTGCATCGGCAACCTTCACCTGCAGCAGCGAACGAACGTTCGGATCGAGCGTGGTCTCCCAGAGCTGCTCGGCATTCATCTCACCGAGGCCTTTGTAACGCTGCATCGTCAGACCCTTGCGGCCGCTCGCAAAAATCGCGTCCAGCAGTGCCCGTGGTCCGGAAATCTCGACATCACCGTCGCGTCGGGAGAGTGACGGAGGCGCCTGATAGATGTCCTTCAAGCGAGCCGACAGCTGATCGAGAAGCCGCGCGTCCTGCGAGCCGATCAACGCCATGTCGAGAACGACAACTTCCTTCACGCCGCGCACCATACGCTCAAGTTTGATGCCGCCTTCGCTCGTGAGGCCCCCTTCCCAACCGCGCTCTGTCTCTTCGGCAATCAGGTCAAGACGTCTGGCGACTTCACCGGCGAGCTGTTCAGCTCTCGAGCGGTCGCTAACGGCTTCAGCATTGAGAGCACCAGCAATTGCTGCCTGTTCGACGGCAGCGCGATTGTAGCGCGAGTGCAGATTGTCAAGGAGCGCGCGGAGGCGCAACGCATCGCTAATCACCTCGCCAAGATCCTGGCCGGTCCTCACTTCGCCGCTGCCGAGTTTTAAGGCAGCATCTTCGAGACCCTGGCCGACTAGGTAGTCCTCAAGGGCCTTCTCGTTCTTCACGTACTGGATCGATTTGCCGCGCGAGACCTTATAAAGCGGCGGCTGGGCGATGTAGAGATGGCCACGCTCGATCAGTTCCGGCATCTGGCGGAAGAAGAAGGTCAACAGCAGCGTACGAATGTGGGCGCCGTCGACATCAGCGTCCGTCATGATGATGATCTTGTGGTAGCGCAGCTTTTCGGCATTGAACTCGTCCTTGCCGATGCCTGTGCCGAGCGCGGTAATCAGTGTACCGATTTCCTGGCTGGACAGCATCTTGTCGAAGCGAGCACGCTCGACGTTGAGGATCTTGCCACGCAGCGGCAGGATCGCCTGGTTCTCGCGCGAACGCCCCTGCTTGGCCGATCCACCCGCCGAATCGCCCTCGACAAGAAAGACTTCGGATTTGGCCGGATCGCGCTCCGAGCAATCGGCGAGCTTGCCGGGCAGAGAGGCAATGTCGAGAGCGCCCTTACGACGCGTCAACTCACGCGCCTTACGGGCCGCTTCGCGCGCCGCGGCGGCTTCGACCACCTTGCCGACCAGAACCTTAGCTTCCGTCGGATGCTCTTCCAGCCACGTGCTCAGCGCTTCGCTGACGAGGTTCTCGACAACGGGGCGAACTTCCGAGGAAACCAGCTTGTCCTTGGTCTGCGACGAAAACTTCGGATCCGGCACCTTGACGGAAAGAACGGCGGTCAGGCCTTCGCGGCAATCGTCACCGGTCAGCGTCACCTTTTCCTTCTTCGTGATGCCCGACGTATCGGCGTAGGAGGTGATCTGGCGGGTCAACGCGGCGCGGAAGCCGGCCATGTGCGTGCCGCCATCGCGCTGCGGAATGTTATTGGTGAAGCACAGGACGTTCTCGTGGTAGCTGTCGTTCCACCACATTGCGACTTCGACCGTAATCCCATCCTTCTCGCCACGGATTGCCACCGGCTTGTCGACAAGCGGCTTCTTGGCGCGGTCGAGATAGGAAACGAAGGCCTCCAGGCCGCCGTCGTAGAGCATCTCTTCCTGCTTGATGTCCGAATGACGCTTGTCGCTCAGAAGGATGCGAACGCCCGAATTCAGGAAGGCGAGCTCGCGAAGACGATGCTCCAACGTGGCGTAGTCGAATTCGGTCATCGTGAAGGTTTCAGTGCTCGGCATGAAGCTGACTTCGGTGCCGGTTTCATCACCAGCGTCGCCAATCACCTTCAACGGCGCATCGGCTACGCCGTGCGTGAAACTCATTTCATGAATCTTGCCTTGACGGCGGATCTTCAGCCTCAGCCAGACGGAGAGCGCGTTGACGACAGAAACACCAACGCCGTGCAGACCACCGGAAACCTTGTAGGAGTTCTGGTCGAACTTACCGCCGGCGTGCAGCTGGGTCATGATGACCTCGGCTGCCGACACGCCTTCGCCGGTATGAATGTCCGTCGGGATGCCGCGGCCGTTGTCGGTAACGGTGACCGACCCATCGGGATTGAGCGTCACGGTCACGATATCGGCGTGGCCTGCGAGCGCTTCATCGATCGCGTTGTCGACGACTTCATAAACCATGTGATGAAGACCCGAGCCATCATCGGTGTCACCGATATACATACCCGGGCGCTTACGCACTGCATCAAGGCCCTTCAGAACCTTGATCGAGTCTGCGCCATATTCGGTACTAACGCCGTTTTCCGTCGTGGGTATATCGGTCATACTTTTCGAGAATTTCCCTGTTGTCGGGGCTGAAGTGAGACTTGCGAATCACCTGCCTTATACATGCCAGAATATAGGGTTTTTGATCCAAGTTCCCAATGCCAGCGCGCTTAAACTGGCCATAAATCAGGGGATTATGACCGTTTTCCGTCCGCTTTTCCGCCGTTTTTAAGAATGCTTGTCAGTTGGCCAAGCGTTGTTTGGTCGAGATCGCGAATGCGACCCGCCAGGAGGTTCGCAAAAGCGGTATGTTCGGCCGATAAACCCGATGTATCGACGACCACGCGAGGGTCCGAAGAACGGGCCAAAAGGAAGAGTTCTTCGGCCTCATCCCAGATGATGTTGAAGTAGCCGGCGATCCGCTGGAGCAGATCGAAGGTCGGCAAGCCGCGCCTTCCATGTTCGAGGGCCGACAGATAGGCCGGGGACACATTGAGGGCTGCCGCCATCTGCTTCTGCGAGACACCCTTGCGCTCTCGCAGCTTGCGGACGGCCTCACCGAACGGCGTCACGATCTCTCTCCATGCCGGCGCGACAGCCGGATATACAGGGCGCCTTCGCCTCCGTGATGGTGGGCTGCTGTTTCATAGGACGAGATGAAATACCGAAACTCCGGCTTCGAGAACCACATCGGGACGGCGCGTTTCAGGGCGCCTTCGCTGCCAAGCGAACTGCCCTTACCGGTGATCACAAGCACATGCCTCATCCCTCGTTCATGAGCTCGCATGAGGAACTCGAGCAGCAATATATGCGCTTCGCTCTGGACCAGCCCATGCAGGTCGATCCGGGCTTCCAATGGCACGCGGCCCTTGGCGATCTTGCGCTTGACCGGCCTTTCGAGCGGGTGATGGATACCCGAGCGTGTTTTTGGAGCGACCGGCGTAGCAGGCCCGGAGTCGCTCTCGGACGGTCGTTTCGCGGCGGCGGCCGTTTGCTGTTCAACCTCCACCTCTGTCAGAAAGGCATCGAGCTCGGCTAGCTGATCCTTCTTGCCGGGCATTGGACGCGTGCTCCGTGCCACCTTGCCCCAGAGTATCCTTTCATCCGTGTTGAGCTTCCGGTCTCGAGCCATCAGGCGAACCTCGCGGCGGCGGCATTCGGAAGCAGAATGACGAAGTCGGCGTCGTGGCGCACTGTTCCAGCGAGCTCTCCTGCATCAGCCCCTGACCCGGTGAAAATATCACCCCTCGCCGGACCGACGATGGCAGAGCCCGTGTCGAGAGCCAGCATCACTCGCGCGAACGGCTTGTCGCCATCGAGATGGACAAGATTCTCGGACCGAATGAAAAACGGGAAGCCAAAAGTATGGATGAGCCGATCGACGGCGAGCGAACGGCCGGCAATCAGCGGCACTTTTGCTGCGGCCACGGGCCCGGCGTTCAGATCTGCGCTCGGGACTTCGCGGAAGAAAATGTAGGAGCGATTGTGCCACAGGACCTCATCCACCTGCCGAGGATGGTCGCCGAGCCAGCGCCGAATAGTCTGCATCGAAATCTCGGATCGTTCGATTTCCCCGCGCTCGATGAGTAGCTTGCCGATCGCCGAGAAAGGATGTCCCGCCTTTGCCGCATAGGTGATGCGTCCAACCCTGCCATGAGGATAGCGCAAACGCGCCGCACCTTGAACATGGACGAAGAAGACGTCGACCTTCGACTTTGCCCAGGCAATCTCCAATCCCCTGCCCGCCAGGAAGCCTTCATCGATTGCCCGCCGATCCGGGTAGGCTTCAATGCCATCGGAGGTCAGCCGGCCGAAAGCGTAGCTGTCCGGCAGACCCACAGGGCGATTACCCTCATCAAGGTCGATCAGGTCTTCGGGGCGGCGATAGAAGGGAAAGCGATACTCATCATCCGGCACGGCCGAGACCATAATCTCAGGCTCGTAGAAAGCGGTGACGAAGCCCGGATTGCCGTCGATGCGACGAATTCTGAAGGGTCGACAGTGGGATTGGAAGAAGGTTCGGGCATCGGCTGCCGACGAGATATTCTCGCTGCGCGCTGCTTCAAGCAACGGTAGAAGGTCCTGAGCCGTCAGGCCGAGCGAGCCCGTCCGATACGGCTTGATGTCAATGACCTGCCGCCGGCATGCTTCCATCGCTTCAAAAAGGCTGGAAGGATCATCATCCTTCCAGCCTTGCAGATCGTCAAAGCTTATTGCTTGAAGGGCAAAGCCCGGAGTGTCTTCACTCATGTTCCGATTCGGTGGCCACGAGTTTCCAGTTGGGATCGCGGGAGCGGGTATCGCGCGCAAACGTCCAGAGATCATTGACCTCGGCAACGTTCTCCGCGTCGCCATCGATGAGCTTATCGACCTTGTCGTAAGTGGCGGAAATCAACTGGCTGACGATACGAACGGTAATCTGCACCTCCGTGCCCTTAATCTCGGTGCTGGCGATTTCCGCCTTGTCGATGCCGACGAAGGTCGATTTCACCTTCTCGCCTTTGGACTCGCGCTCGGTAATGGCTGCGTCGAAGCCGTCATAGACTTCACGCGACAGCAGGTTCTTCAGCGTCTTACGATCGCCGTCCGCAAACGCCATCACGATCATCTCATAAGCCATGCGGGCGCCATTGACGAATTCCTTCGGATTGAAGGAAGCGTCTGCCTTGTTGATTTCGCGCAGCGATTCATTGAGTGAGGTGCCGGCTGGTGCGAAAGCATCGATTGCCGCAAAGCGATCGTCTTCCTCAGTCGCTGCGTCACGGCGCGGCAGGGTCACCACTTTCCCGGCATCAGGAGAATCAGGTCCAACGGCATCCCGCGGCGTATAAAGATCGCGCGGGGGTTTCTCATTGCCCGTACGGCGGCCGAGGACGCTGCGCAGCTGCAAAAAAATCAGCACCGCCGCCACAAGAAAAAACAATGTGATGAAGTCGTTTGAACCCATATCCCGCCGCTGCCGCTGTTAACATCCCTGATTTGTACTCCCATATAGTCCGCCTATACAGATGATTCAAATAGGGTCGACAACGCGACCCTCCAACGGAGTCCGGCTCAGCCGGAATAAAACGATGCCCTTGAAGATCCTGCCTGGTTTTCTGCTGCTGCTTCCGCTCGCCGAGATTGCCGGTTTCGTGCTTGTCGGAAAGGCGATCGGGCTTTGGCCGACGCTGGCGCTTGTCATATTGAGCTTCATGGTGGGCATGGGCCTGCTCAGGCGCCAGGGCATCGGGATTCTCCGCCGTATGTCTGCGGAGGGGCGAAACGGCATGGTGCCGGGGCGCGAGCTGCTTCGACCGGCGATGTTCGTGATCGCTTCCCTGTTGCTGATGATCCCCGGCTTCATCACCGACATCGTGGCTTTGTTGATCTTCATTCCGGCTGTGCGCGATCTTGCCTGGCAATATATCAGCCGCCGTTTCGTCGTCGTCGGCTCAACGAGCGGCTTCGACACGTCGAGCCGCCCCAAGGACTCCAAGATCGTCGACCTCGACGACGAGGATTATCGACGCGAACCCAACGACAACTCTCCCTGGTCAGGGAAGCATCTCGGCAAGTGAGGAACCGTCCCCGCCGGCCGACTGGCCCAGGGTTGTAACACTATGCCCGAAATGATAGAGCGGCACCATCCAATGCCCTCGAGGAAAAGCCAATGGCCGACGAAAACAGCAATAACGGTGCAACGAGCCCGAGCCTTACCATCCTTGCGCAGTACACCAAGGATCTCTCTTTCGAAAATCCGGGTGCTCCGCGTTCGCTGCAGGCGCGTGACAAGGCTCCGGCCATCAATATCAATGTCAACGTCAACGCCAATCCGCTCTCCGATACGGATTTCGATGTCGTTCTGTCTCTGAACGCCGAAGCCAAGGATGGCGACAAAACGGTATTCCATACCGAACTCGTCTATGGCGGCGTCTTCCGGATTGCCGGGTTCCCGCAGGAGCACATGCTGCCGGTTCTCTTCATCGAGTGCCCGCGCATGCTGTTCCCGTTCGCACGTCAGATCATTGCCGACGTCACGCGCAATGGCGGCTTCCCGCCCCTGATGATCGATCCGATCGATTTCTCTCAGATGTTTGCGCAGCGGGTTGCCGAAGAGCAGGCCCGTGCCAAGGTACAGGCAACCACGAACTAACAGTTCGCGCATAGCACGCTGCCACAAAATGAAATGCCCGGGTCGCCCCGGGCATTTTTAGTTTGCGAGATCGTATTTTCCCCAGACGCCCTTCGCGCCGAGTTTGGCAATCAGCGCGTCATGGGCTTGCTGCTCTGCTTCGCTGAGACGTGGCGCAAGGGGCCGCGGACGCACAAGCGTCCCGATAATAATCTCCTCCACCAAGCTTTCCTGACCTGCCGAATTACTCGCGACGGTGCCGAGGCCAAGGGCGGCCTGACGACCACCGATCATCTCGATGTAGACATCGGCCAGCAGTTCGGAGTCGAGAAGCGCGCCGTGCTTCGTTCGATGCGTATTATCGATGCCATAGCGGCGGCAAAGTGCATCGAGGGAGTTGGGTCCCATCGGATGCTTGCGGCGCGCCATCGACAGCGTATCGAGCACGCGGTCGGGCAGGATCGGCGGCAAATCGAGCCTTGCGAGCTCAGCGTTTATAAAGCCCATATCGAACGTGGCGTTATGCGCGATCCACTTCGCGTCGCCAAAGAAGTCGATAATTTGCTGCGCAACATCTGCGAACGAAGGCTTGTCCTTCAAAAACTCATCGGTGATGCCGTGCACGGCAAGCGCGTCCGGGTGCACTTTCTGGTCGCCCGGATTGATGTAGATGTGGAGCGTATTCCCAGTCGGAAAATGATTGAAAAGCTCGATGCCGCCGATCTCGATAATGCGGTCCACACGGTTATCCAGGCCCGTGGTTTCCGTATCGAAAATGATTTCACGCATTCAGGAAGTCCCCGCTGGTGAGCCGCCGCTTCAGATCCGAGACGATCTCGGCGACCCGTTTTCTGGCCGTTTCGATGCTATGCGCGGTATCGATCACATAATCGGCTCTTGCGCGCTTTTCCGCATCCGGCGTCTGGCGCGCAAGAATCATATCGAATTTTTCCACTGTCATGCCTGGCCGCGCAAGTACGCGTTCGCGCTGTATCTGTGGATCACAGCTAACGACCACGATCACATCGACCCTGCTCTCGGCTCCTGTTTCGAACAACAGCGGGATATCGAGCAGCACCATCGGCGAGCCACGCTGCCGCTCGCGTTCGATGAATTCTGCTTCACGTTTCCTCACGAGCGGGTGGACGATGGCTTCAAGGCGCTTGAACCCGTCGGCACTTCCAGCCAGCTGGCGAGCCAGTTCCTGCCGATCGACGGCACCCTCTTTCATGGTTCCGGGAAAGGCAGCATGGACAAGGGGCGCCGCCTCCCCCGCATAAAGATCATGGACGACGGCATCGGAATCATTCACAGGCACCCCCGCTTCTGCGAAGAGCTTTCCCATTGTTGATTTGCCCATTCCAATCGAGCCGGTCAGTCCGATCCGCAACATCAGTGCTTGTCCATATCCTCGATAATCAGCGCGCGCAGCTTGTCATCAACCTTCGGGCGATGCCCGAACCATTTCTC
The DNA here is from genome assembly GCF_056398905.1 of Rhizobium sp. 01T417. Lineage (NCBI taxonomy): Bacteria > Pseudomonadati > Pseudomonadota > Alphaproteobacteria > Hyphomicrobiales > Rhizobiaceae > Rhizobium > Rhizobium sp. 01T417. The sequence goes on from NZ_JBFTQH010000002.1 coordinate 57,695, forward strand.
AAAACCTGGAACGGCCTGATGCAACAGCATGCCGAGACCATCGACAACGGCAAATCCTTGCCGTTCGGCTTGGACAAGGAAAGGAGTCTTCAGGGGGACGTAGACGATATCCGTTACGACGGCATCGGAGAGCAGGGGCGAAAAATCGATCTCCGGCGCATCCTCGCCGTCCATGCCAAGCGAAGTCGTGTTCACGAAAAGGCCGGCGCCGTGCATGACTTCCGCCAGGGCTGCCATCGAATGCGCTTTTACGCTCGAGCCAAACCTATCCGCCAATTCCTGAGCGCGTCCGACCGTCCTGTTGACCAGATGAATTTCCTTGATGCCCCGATCGCGCAGCGCCTGAATGATGGCGCGGCTCGCACCGCCGGCACCGAGGACCACGGCCGAGTGCGCCTTGTCCCAGCCAAGATGACGCTCGTCCAGATTTGCGGTGAAGCCGCCTCCATCCGTGTTCGTCGCTTTGAGCCGGCCCCCCTCCATCCAAAGCGTATTGGATGCACCAAGCTCTTTAGAAAGCGCATCTGGATCGTCAGCGAGTTTGAACGCCATTTCCTTGTGCGGGATCGTGACGTTGCCGCCTAGGAAGCCAGCCTGGCCGCTCTTCAGCAATGCGATAAAGGCTGGAAAATCGGCTGGTGCGACTTCATGGGCGCGATACGATCCCGGTAGTCCGAGTGTCTTGAGCCAATAGCCATGGATCAGAGGCGACCGGGAGTGTTTGACAGGAAATCCCGTGACGAAAGCCCGCGGCCCAAATGTTTCACGTGAATCATCCATCAATCGCACCCAATTCTCTCAACTTTTCCAACAGAGGTAGCATCGGTAATCCCAAGATTGTAAAATAGTCCCCGTCGATCCGCGAAAACAATTGAAGCCCCTCCCCCTCGAGTTGGTAAGCGCCGACGCTCGTGAGTGCCCTCTCTCCGACGCGCTTCAAATGCCGCTGGATAAAATCCGCATCCAGCGGACGCATCGTCAGCTCAGCGTGTGAAACATGCTCCCAGACGATGTCGCCGTCGTAGGCGATCGCGATCGCACTGTTCAACCGGTGCGTCTGGCCCGACAGTATGCGAAGGTGGTTCTCCGCATCAGCCATATCCCTGGGCTTATGAAAGGTCTGCGGGCCAAGAGACATCGTTTGGTCCGAGCCGATCACTAGACAGGCCGGATACCGATCACTGACTTCTTTCGCCTTCGCCTTGGCGAGAACGAGGGCCACGGCATCCGGTGTTGCGCCTTCTCGTTCGAGCGGCGCTTCGACCGACCGCTCGTCAATATGAGCCGCATGAACCTCGAAGGTGAGGCCGGCATTTTGCATCAACATGCGACGGAACGGGCTGGAGGATGCGAGGATAAGCTTCGGTGTCATGGAGCCTCGAACAGGTTTGGTGCGGCAGCGCTTAACGCAGCTTCGGACGGAGAGCAACAATCGCCGCCGCGGTCTCTTCGATGGAGCGGCGCGTCACGTCGATGAGTGGCCAATTGTGCCGGGCGCAGAGCGACCGTGCGTATTTCAACTCCTCCGATATGGCGGCTCGGTCCGTGTATTGCCCGCGATCAAAACCGGGTGTCGCTCCGAGGATACGGTTCTCCCGGACCTGAGAGATGCGATCGGTGGTAGCGATCAGACAGACGATCAAGGGTTTGGTGGTCGCGAACAGGCTTTCCGGGAGCGGCACGCCATAGACGACGGGGATGTTGGCGGTCTTGATACCACGATTGGCGAGGTAGATGCTCGTCGGCGTTTTCGACGTCCGACTGATGCCGAGAATCACGACGTCGGCGTCATTGTAATCATCGGGCATCTGGCCGTCGTCGTGATCCATCGTGAAATTGAGCGCTTCGATGCGAGCGAAATAGCCGGCATTCATCACATGCTGGGCACCGACACGCCGGCGTGACGGTGCGCCAAGATAGATCTGAAAGGCGTCCATGACGGGCTCGAGCACGTTCACGGAAGCGACACCCATCTCCGCACAGCGCTGATCGACCAACGTCGCGAGTTCACGGTCAACGATCGTATAGAGAACGATCCCAGGCTGACTATCAATCGTCTGCAGAACCTGCAGAAGCTGCTTGCGATTTCGGACCAGCGGATAGACGTGTTCGATCGGCTGAGCGGATTTGAATTGTGCCGACGCGGCGCGCCCGGCCGAAATCAACGTTTCGCCGGTCGAGTCAGAAATCAGATGCAGATGGAAGAAGTTCGTGCGGTTCTCCACGCTATTTTCCGGGGCCTGTTGAAAAGACTGGACAACGGAGAGCTAAGAGACGCGGCACGGGTAAGGCAAGGGAAAACATGCCGCCTTTTCCACAAATGGAATTTCGTTGGAGCTGCTAAACGCGCTTTGTTGGTTCTGTGGACAGCTTCTGAAAGTTCCGCGCCTTTCCAAGGCTTTTCCACAGTTCAACGCCAAAAGGCTGCCTTTTATTTGATTGGAATCATTTGCGTTTTCTTAGTTATCCACGATATCGGCTTGATAAGCTGTTATTCGGTCCATTGGAATCGGCGATGGCGCGACAAAACGCTCCGGCCGTGGACAGATTTTAATCCTTGATAGAAACAGACTCTAAGAAATAGAAACCTTTTAAAATATCTTTGTATTTTTATAGGGAAGAAGCGCGTGGGTGAAAGCGGTCGGAAAATCATGAGAGTCTTGGACGGCGAAACGCTCAGTCCTCCTCCAATCTGGCTGATGAGACAGGCGGGACGATATCTCCCCGAGTACAGAGAAACGCGCGCGAAAGCCGGGAGTTTCCTTGACCTCTGTTATACGCCTGATCACGCAGTTGAGGTAACGCTCCAACCTATCCGCCGTTATGGCTTTGATGCAGCCATCCTCTTCTCGGATATCCTTGTGATTCCGGATGCGATGAAGCGCAACGTTCGCTTCACGGAAGGACATGGACCGGAAATGGATCCGATCGACGAAGCTGGCATCGACGGGATCGAGACAGAGCATGTCATCGCCTACCTGAAGCCGGTTCTGGAAACGGTGGAGCGCCTGCGACGGGAACTGCCTTCCGAGACGACCCTGCTCGGTTTCTGCGGCGCACCGTGGACGGTTGCGACTTATATGATCGCTGGCCATGGAACGCCTGACCAGGCTCCAGCGCGGCTATTTGCCTACAAGTATCCGAAGGCCTTCGAACGCTTGCTTGCAGTCCTGGCCGAGGTGTCGGCCGATTATTTGGTCGCGCAGATCGACGCGGGTGCCGATGCCGTGCAGATTTTCGATTCCTGGGCTGGTGTTCTCGGCGAGCGGGAATTCGAGGCTTTCGCCGTGAAGCCTGTTGCACGGATGATCGCGTCTATCAAGGCGCGGCGTCCGAACGCTCGAGTGATTGCCTTTGCCAAAGGCGCTGGGTTCCTGCTGAGAGATTACCGGCAGAAGACGAAGGCTGATGCGATCGGGCTCGACTGGTCGGTGCCTTTGGATTTTGCCGCGGAGCTGCAGAAGGACGGAGCCGTGCAAGGCAATCTTGATCCGATGCGTGTGGTCGCCGGCGGTGCGGCGCTGTCGGAGGGGATCAATGATATTCTCGACAAGCTCGGCAATGGTCCGCTGATATTCAATCTCGGTCACGGGATCACGCCACAGGCGGACCCTCGGAACGTGGCGCTGCTCGTCGAGCAGGTCCGCGGTTGGAGACGCTAGCACATGGCAAAGCAGACGGATGAGAGGCCGGGCACCTATGCGCGTCGCCGTGCCCACTTTGCGATCCTGTTTTTCGTGCTTCTCGGCCTGGGACTATTCCTCTGGAACCCGGACAATCTCTATCTCTGGATAAAGGCTCTTCATGTTATCGCGGTGATCTCGTGGATGGCTGGTCTGTTCTATATGCCTCGGCTCTTCATCTACCATACCGATGCGGAACCGGGCTCGACGCAGTCGGAGACCTTTAAGGTGATGGAGCGCCGCCTGCTCAGGGTGATCATGAACCCGGCTATGATGCTGACCTGGATCTTTGGTCTTTATCTCGCTTGGTCCGTATATGGTTTCCAGGGCGGTTGGCTGCACGCGAAGATCGGCCTGGTTGTGCTTCTGACTGCCGTTCATGTTTTTTTCTCGCGGGCGGCAAGGGCGTTCGAGCGCGATGAGAACCGCCATTCAGCGCGTTATTGGCGCTTCATGAACGAGGCGCCGACGGTTCTGATGATCGCGATTGTCATTCTCGTCGTGGTCAAGCCGTTCTGAGAAAAAGCGGGTTCGGTTAAATTTGCTTGATTTTAAGCAGCCCCCTTGCGGCGGTGAGCCTTACTCGCTATTTTCGCTCCACCTCATCCTTGTGGCATGTATGTAAAGTTCGATCGTCTGCGATCCCTTCGCAGGACCGATTACAGCCCTCGACATCGCCTCCCCCCCGAATTTAAGAGTAATGGTCACTTCATGGCTGAAATGAAGCTTCAAGAACTTAAGAGTAAGTCCCCGACGGATCTGCTGGCATTTGCCGAATCGCTCGAGGTCGAAAATGCGAGCACGATGCGCAAACAGGAATTGATGTTTGCGATCCTGAAGGTGCTTGCCAGCCAGGATGTGGAGATAATCGGCGAAGGCGTCGTTGAAGTGCTCCAGGATGGCTTTGGCTTCCTGCGCTCTGCCAACGCCAACTACCTCCCGGGCCCGGACGATATCTACATCTCACCCTCCCAGATCCGCCGCTTCTCTTTGAAGACCGGCGACACGGTAGAGGGTCCAATCCGCGGGCCTAAGGAAGGCGAACGCTACTTTGCGCTGCTCAAGGTCAACACCATCAATTTCGACGATCCCGAGAAGATCCGTCACAAGGTGCATTTCGATAACCTGACACCGCTCTATCCGAACGAACGCTTCAGGATGGAATTGGATATCCCGACCTCGAAGGATCTTTCGCCGCGCGTCATCGATCTCGTCGCGCCGCTTGGCAAGGGCCAGCGCGGACTGATCGTCGCTCCGCCGCGTACCGGTAAGACGGTTCTGCTGCAGAACATCGCGCACTCGATTACGGCGAATCATCCCGAGTGCTATCTGATTGTTCTTCTCATCGACGAACGTCCGGAAGAAGTCACGGACATGCAGCGTTCCGTTCGCGGCGAAGTCATCTCCTCGACGTTCGACGAACCCGCTGTACGCCATGTGCAGGTGGCGGAAATGGTTATCGAAAAGGCAAAGCGCCTTGTGGAGCACGGCCGTGATGTTGTGATCCTGCTGGATTCGATTACGCGCCTCGGCCGCGCATACAACACGGTTGTCCCCTCGTCCGGTAAGGTTCTCACGGGTGGCGTCGATGCGAACGCCCTGCAGCGCCCGAAGCGCTTCTTCGGCGCAGCGCGCAACATTGAAGAAGGTGGTTCGCTTACGATCATCGCGACCGCGCTTATCGATACCGGCAGCCGCATGGACGAAGTGATTTTCGAAGAGTTCAAGGGAACCGGTAACTCGGAAATCGTTCTAGACCGTAAGGTTGCCGATAAGCGTATCTTCCCGGCCATGGACATTTTGAAGTCCGGCACGCGTAAGGAAGACCTCCTCGTGCCGCGTCAGGATCTCCAGAAGATCTTCGTGCTGCGGCGCATTCTGGCTCCGATGGGAACGACCGACGCGATCGAATTCCTGATCGACAAGTTGAAACAGACGAAGAACAATCCCGACTTCTTCGATTCTATGAATACGTGATCCTTAGCCGGATTCTTTGATAAGCCGGTCACTGCTGTGGCCGGCTTTTCCATTTCTAGCGAAAACTCTCTTCAGCCTTGAACTGGAGTAGGAAAATGTCGTCGAGCAACGAAACCATCTTCGCGCTATCGAGTGGTCCTGTCCCGGCCGGCTTGGCCGTCGTTAGAATCAGTGGGGAGGAAGTGCCGGCGGTTGTCACCGCCCTCGTTGGCGACGTGCCGCCTGCGCGCCAGGCAGCATTACGATCGATTCGGACTCGTAATGGTCTTGTCATCGACACCGGCCTTATTCTGTTCTTTCCGGCACCCCATTCCTTTACCGGCGAGAATGTTGCCGAGCTGCACCTGCATGGCGGCCGCGCGGTTGTCGACGCCTTGCATCGTGAGCTCGCCCAATTCCGCAATTTGCGGGCGGCGGCACCAGGCGAATTTTCACGGCGAGCATTTGAGAACGGGAAGCTGGACTTAATCGAGGCTGAAGGCCTAGCAGATCTTATCGCTGCGGAAACGGAGATGCAGCGGCGTCTTGCTGTCGAGCAAAGCTCCGGGGGATTATCGTCAATCTACTACGGCTGGTCAGATAGGCTGACGCGTGCACGCGCGCTGATCGAGGCTGAACTGGACTTTCCCGACGAAGAAGATGTTCCGGGTTCGGTCTCAGATCAGGTTTGGGCGGATGTGGCGAGCCTGGTCAACGAATTGAAGAACCATCTGGAGCAACTCGAAGCCGGAGAGATCATCCGCGATGGGTTCAAGGTCGTCATAGCGGGCAGGCCGAATGCCGGCAAATCGAGCCTTATGAACGCTCTGGCGATGCGCGATGTTGCGATCGTCACTGACATTGCTGGCACGACACGGGATGTGCTCCACGTCGATCTTAGCATGGATGGCTATCTTGTCAGGCTCTACGACACTGCCGGTCTGCGCGAGACGGATGAGATCGTGGAGCGCGAGGGCATTCGACGGGCCGAGAAGATCATCGCAGAGGCCGACCTGGTGATCTTCATCGAGGACGTGTCGATTGAAAGCGGAGCAGAGGAACTGGCCGACGATGCCGTTCTGGTGGGGACGAAATCCGATTTGCCGCGTCAAAGCGCTCGAGCGTATGATCTATTGATCTCGACCACGCATGCGACTGGTCTCGATGCACTCCGAGCCTTGATCGTTGAGCGCCTAAAAACAAAAGTCCACCCCCAGTCCATGGCGATCCCGAGCCGCGCACGCCACAAGGAAACGCTGACACAGGCATTGGCTGCGCTGCGAACGTCCCTTCACGACTCCCATCGCGGTCTGGATCTACGGGCCGAGGACCTGCGTGTCGCGAGTGACGCCCTGGGACGAGTGACTGGGCGTGTGGATGTCGAGAATTTGCTTGATGTCATCTTCGGTGAATTCTGCATCGGAAAATGATTCACGTGAAACATCGGAATCATGCCCTGTCGTCTGGTTTCACGTGAAACGCCTTGACTCCCTGGGCGACATCGCTCATCACCTGACGATCTCAGGAGCTTAAATAATGGATACCTCACGGTTCGATGTCATCGTCATCGGAGGCGGGCATGCTGGATGCGAAGCCGCTGCCGCCGCCGCGCGCCTTGGCGCGAACACGGCGCTGGTGACTCATCGTCGCGATACCATCGGGATCATGTCTTGCAATCCGGCGATTGGAGGACTTGGCAAAGGACACCTGGTCCGAGAGATCGATGCCATGGACGGTCTGATGGGCCGCGTTGCTGATGCGGCCGGTATTCAGTTCCGGATGCTGAATCGAAAGAAGGGGCCGGCTGTTCGCGGCCCGCGTAGCCAAGCGGATCGGAAGCTCTATCGGCAGGCTATGCTTGCGGAGATCGAGAGCATTGAGAATCTCACTGTGGTCGAGGGCGACGCGTTCGATCTATCCATTAAAGACGGTCGGATCGCCGCGGTTGTCATGAAAGATAGCCGGATTCTCAAGTGCGCATCAGTTGTGTTGACAACGGGGACCTTCCTGCGTGGACTCATTCACATCGGCGACCAAAAGATACCCGCAGGTCGCGTTGGTGAACAGCCATCGGTGGGGCTTTCTCAAACGCTCTTAAATTTGGGCGTTCGTCTCGGGCGGCTGAAGACCGGAACGCCGGCGCGGCTGGATGGGACGACGATCGATTGGGAGAGTGTCGGCCAACAGGGAGCGGACGAGGATCCTGTCCCCTTCTCTTTCATGACAGATCATATCTTGAACCCACAAATCACCTGTGGCGTTACGCGTACGACGGAGGCGACCCATCGCATCATCGTCGAGAATTTGAAGCGTTCGGCCATGTATTCGGGGCAGATTGAAGGCGTCGGACCGCGCTATTGCCCGTCGATCGAGGATAAGCTGGTTAAGTTTGGCGAACGTGACGGACACCAAGTCTTTCTTGAGCCGGAAGGCCTGGATGACAGCACAGTCTATCCCAACGGTATCTCGACATCCCTCCCCGCCGAGATCCAGGATGCGTTCATTCATACCATTCCTGGTCTCGAACGGGTCCGCATTGTGCAGCCGGGTTATGCGATTGAGTACGATCATGTCGATCCGCGCGAGTTGAAACCATCGCTCGAAGTGAAGAAGATGCCAGGCCTGTTTTTGGCTGGGCAGATCAATGGAACGACGGGATACGAGGAGGCTGGAGCTCAAGGCCTCGTCGCTGGCATCAATGCTGCGCGCCTGGCTGGCGGTCAGGACGAGGTTCGTTTCAGCAGAACCGATTCCTATATCGGTGTGATGGTGGATGACCTGACCTCGCGCGGCGTTGCTGAACCATACCGTATGTTCACATCCCGGGCCGAATACCGCTTATCGTTGAGGGCTGACAATGCGGATGTCCGGCTGACGCCGTTGGCAATACAGATCGGCGCAGTCTCGGCTGGTCGCCGGGACCGTTTTGAAGCCTATGGCGAGGCGCTGGATGCGGGGCGCGCTCAGCTGACATCACTTTCCGTGACGCCAAGCGAAGCGGGGCGATTCGGTCTAAAGCTGAACCAGGATGGGCAACGGCGGTCGGCTTATGAGCTTCTGTCCTACCCGGATATTAGCCTGCCGGCTCTTGCGCCGATCTGGCCTGAACTAAATGGGCTGAATGGCCGCGTGGCTGAAGCGCTGGAAATAGAAGCGAGCTACGCGGTTTACATGGAACGGCAGTCAGCTGATATCGCGCACGTGAAGCGAGATGAAGACCGCGTGATACCGTCTGACTTCGATTTCGATCTGCTGTCCGGGCTGTCCAACGAACTGAAGCAGAAGTTGCGTAATATCCGACCCTACAACGTTGCACAGGCAACAAAGATCGATGGGATGACGCCCGCTGCGATTTCGCTGTTGCTCGTGCGCCTGCGTCGCGGCGCGGCGGATGTGGCGGCATCTGCTTAACGTTGTCCTATTGCAATCTGCGAGAGTCCTACCATGCAACTGAACGGCCGACGTGTTTCACGTGAAACACAGGAGCGTCTCGAACACTTTGTGGCCCTCTTTCAAAAGTGGGCGAAGTCGATCAACCTGACTGCGCCGTCAACGCTTGCCGATGCCTGGAGCCGGCACATTGCAGATTCGGTGCAAATCTTCCAGCTCCAGCCTCTTCCTCGCACGTGGATCGACCTAGGCAGCGGGGGTGGCTTTCCGGGCATTGTGACGGCCATCATGCTGGCGGAGCTCGATGATGGATGGGTCCATCTCGTGGAGAGCAACCATAAGAAGGCGGCCTTTCTGCGCACGGCGCTCCGGGAAACCGCCGGTAGAGGCTCTATTCACGCTGTGCGAATAGAAGACGCACCTGCAATCGTAGAGAATTGCGACTTTGTTTCCGCTCGGGCCCTCGCCGACCTAGGGAAGTTGCTGGGTTTTATTGAACCGTGGTCGAAACGGAATGCAAGTCTCCGAGCTTATTTTCACAAAGGCCGGGATTACCGGAGCGAGATCGAGAAAGCGCATGGTGACTGGAGATTCGATCTGTTAGAACATAAGAGCGCTGTCGAGCAGGATTCTGTCGTTTTGGAAATCTTCAATCTCCAGCGTGTGGCTTAACAGATCGGGCTTTGGCTATGGCTGGCGAACGAAATCGTATAATCACCATTGCAAATCAGAAAGGTGGCGTCGGCAAGACCACGACTGCCATCAACTTGGCAACAGCTTTGGCGGCGATCGGCGAGCGGGTCTTGATCGTCGATCTCGACCCGCAGGGTAACGCCAGCACCGGCTTGGGGATCGATCGTAAACATCGCCGGCTATCTTCCTATGATCTTTTGCTTGGTGACTATGGCATCGAAGAGGTGTCGCAGGAGACCGCTGTTCCAAACCTGTACATCGTGCCGTCCACGATGGACTTGCTCGGCATTGAGATGGAGATTGCAAGCCAAAGCGATCGCGTTTTCAAGCTCAAGAAAGCCCTCGCCAAAGAGGAGGCTTTCCGCTTCTCCTACATCCTTGTTGACTGCCCTCCCTCTTTCAATCTGCTCACGATGAATGCAATGGCGGCGGCCCATTCCGTGCTTGTGCCTCTTCAATGTGAATTCTTTGCGTTGGAAGGGCTCAGCCAACTCCTGGAGACAGTCGATCAGGTTCGACGTACCGTAAACCCCCGCCTCGATATCCAGGGGATAGTGCTGACGATGTTCGATTCCCGCAACAATCTGGCGCAACAGGTTGTTAACGATGTTCGCACGCATCTAGGGGAGAAGGTCTACCACACATTGATTCCTCGAAATGTTCGCGTGTCTGAGGCACCCTCCTATGGCAAGCCAGCAATTCTGTACGACCTGAAGTGCGCCGGCAGTCAGGCATATCTCCAGCTGGCGTCGGAAGTTATTCAGCGCGAACGGCAGCGTCTCGCGGCGTGATTTGAAAGAGAATGGCGAGTTTAGATATGAGCGATGACATCTCGAAAAGAAGGCTCGGCCGTGGCCTGGCCGCATTGATTGGTGAGATGGACCAACCGATGCCCGTTGATGCGGCCAAGCCAGGGGTCAGCGCCGATCGGATGGTCCCGATCGAGTTCGTCACTCGCAATCCGCGCAATCCTCGACGGTTTTTCGACGACGGCGAATTGCATGAGCTCGCGGGCTCGATCCGGCAGCACGGTATCGTGCAGCCCATTGTGGTTCGCACATTGGCCGCCAGCCAGTTCGAGATTATAGCCGGCGAGAGACGGTGGCGCGCGGCACAGCTTGCAGGCCTCGTTGAGATCCCGGTGATCGTGCGCGATGTCGATGACAAAACCGCTCTTGAGATTGCAATCGTAGAGAACGTTCAGCGCTCCGACCTCAATCCGCTGGAAGAGGCCCTCGGCTACGAGCAGTTGATGGCGGAGTATGGCTATACCCAGAACGATCTCGGCGAAATTATCGGCAAGAGCCGCAGTCACGTGGCGAATTCGCTGCGTCTCTTGAAACTGCCAGAGCCCGTTCGGGACCTTTTGGCCGCGGGAAGCCTCTCGGCCGGTCATGCCCGCGCCTTGGTGCCGACTTCCGATCCGACCGCCCTCGCCCGCACGATCGTTTCGAAAGGCATGTCGGTCCGTGACGCGGAGCGTTTGGCGCAGAATGATATCAAGGCTCAGTCGGAGCCGAAGATCCCGGGGCATCAGAAGGATCAGAAGGATTCAGATACGCTCGCCCTGGAACGGACCTTGTCGGATACGCTCGGCCTGGACGTGACGATCAATCACAAGGCAGGCGGCGGCCAGATCAGAATTTCCTATAAGTCGTTGGAACAATTGGAAGAAATCTGCCGGCTGCTCGAGCGCCGCTAAATGGAATCGCTATCGGCGCGCCGATTGCAGTGTCGTCGATAGCAGGGTCTGTAGGGCGATGCTGTCTTCCAACGACGCCCGTTTGCGCGTCTGCAAGATTGCCGCCTGCAGACGGTTTGCTTCTCGTGCCACCGCTTCAGCGGACCAGGTACGCAATGCCTGCTCGATAATCGGCTTGCGTCGGAAATGCAGATGACGACCAAGCGTCTGCATGACCTGAGCGGCCGGCAATCGCTTCTCCTCCATCTCCGTCTTCATGGCGTCCAGCAACTGAAACTGCTTCAGACAGGCCTGGATCACGAGAAACACCGCTGTCTTCGACGATATGATCTTTTGCATTGCATGCAGGAAGCTGCTTGGATTTCCGCTAAGGACGGCATCGACGGCGTCGTCCACCGAGATGGCGCTGGCGTCGCCTATTATTTCCGTAACGTGGTGCTCTTCGATGGTCGATTTTCCCCGACAATAGAGCGCCAGCTTTCGCAGTTCGTTGCGAGAGGCAATCCGATCCCCCCCTATCAACTCCAGCAGGGCCTGGCGTGCATCGGGCGTGATGCCCAGGCCAGCGCTTGAAAGTTCGCTATCTATAAGGCCGTTGAGGGCGCGGGCATCGTCGGCATAGCAGGGTATCGCCATGACAGTGCGTGCTGTCTCGGCGGCTTTCCGCAGCAGCGAGCCCTTCTTGAGGTCACCGCCCTCGATAAGAACGAATGTGCCGTCCGGCATGTTCGCTGAAAGAACCTGGAGGGAGTCGACAAGATATTTCTCGTTGGCTGCACCACGGATCCAGATGAGCTTGTCACCTCCGAAAAGGCCAATTGCTCCCGCCTCGTCCAAGAGGCGACCTTGATCGCGCTGTAGGTCGCCGATATCGAGCTTGATCAGCGAAAACGGATCATCCAATGCCACGCCCGTCCTGCCGGCCAGCGAGGTGGCGCGCTCCGAAACAAGACCGCGATCCGGCCCATAAATCACAAAGAGCCGGTAGTTGCGGGCGGATCGCTCAAGAAAGCCTTCAAACTCGTGCGATTTGATTTCCGCCATGCATCCGCTCCTCAGCGGCCAAGCGCAGCCGCAATATCGGCACCAACGAACTCAGCAGCCTGCCGTGCGGCGCGGTTCTCGGCGTCGCGGATGGCGCGTTGCTTGGCAAATTCCTGAGCTGGGAAGTCGACGAGCGCAGTGGCATAACGATTGCCGGCCTTGATGACGTGGCCGTCCTTTGTGGACTTCAGAGTGTAGTCGACGCTGACGGTCGCACGTCCGGCAAGCGATTCGTCTGACGACGCCACCAGCAGCGTGCTGATGACATTCGAGCGAGCGCTGAATTCAACCTTGTATTCGGGATTCTCAGGCTCGCCGGCGCCACGCGAAGCGATAAAAATCAGTCGATTGCGAACCTCTTGCTCAACGCGACCCCCCGCTTCCGAGAAACCGACGGACGCCAGCTTGCCCGCAGCGCCGGAACTTTCGGAATAAAGAGGGCGAACCTGGCAGGATGCGAGAAAAGCCGTGGACGCTAGGATTGCGGCAATGCCGGTGCCGCGCACCAGCTTAAAAGCGATATCAAACGACAATGTTCACAATCCTTTGTGGAACCACGATGATCTTCTTAGGCGTCTGACCGTTCAGCGCCTTCTTGACGTCATCCAATGCGAGCACACCCTCGGTGACGGCATTCTGATCTGCGTCGCGAGAAATTGTCAATTCGGCGCGCTTCTTGCCGTTGATCTGAACCGGCAAAATCACATCGTTTTCAACGACGAGGGTTTCGTCATAACGCGGCCAATCAGTGTGCGCCAGCAATCCGCCGTTGCCCAGCGCCGCCCAGCACTCCTCAGCCAGATGCGGCGTCATTGGTGCTACCAACTGGATAAGGATCTCGGCCGCGTCCCGCGCTGCGGCGCGATACGCCGTATCTCCTTCGCCTGCAGCGACGCGGGTCAATGGCGACGCCAGGGCATTGACGAGCTCGTAGATCCTCGCGACGGCCTTATTAAACCAGAGACGATCATAATCGTTCTGGACGGCCTTCAAGGTTTTGTGCGCGATCTGCGAAATCGCTTGAGCTTCCCCATCCTTAGCCGGAGTCGGCGCAACATCGCGAAGTTTGTCCGATGCCTCGGCAATCAGACGCCAGAGCCGCTGCGTGAAGCGGTGGGCGCCCTCTACGCCTGCCTCCGACCAGATAACGTCGCGCTCAGGCGGCGAGTCCGAAAGAACGAAAAAGCGGGCAGTGTCTGCACCGTAAGAAGCGATGATATCGTCCGGATCGACGACGTTCTTCTTCGACTTCGACATCTTCTCGATCGAGCCGATCGCGACTTCCTCCCCGCTGGAAAGGTGATAGGCGCGGCGTTTCCCGTCCAGCTCCTCGATGCGAATATCCGCCGGTGCAACCCACTCGCGGCCCATGCCCGTGCCGCGGCTGTAGGTCTCGTGCACGACCATGCCCTGGGTAAAGAGACCCTTGAACGGCTCCTTTGCATCGACGTGGCCTGTCTCGCGCATCGCCCGGGTGAAAAAGCGCGAATAAAGCAGATGCAGAATCGCGTGCTCGATACCACCAATATACTGATCGACTGGCAGCCAGCGATTGGCAGCGCTTTGGTCGGTCGGCTTGCTCTCCCAGGGAGCGGTAAAGCGGGTGAAATACCAGCTCGAATCGACAAACGTGTCCATCGTGTCGGTCTCCCGCCGTGCATCCTTGGCGCACTGCGGGCAAGCGACGTGCCGCCAGGTCGGATGACGATCGAGCGGATTGCCGGGCTGGTCGAAGGTTACATCCTCCGGCAGCTGCACCGGCAGGTCCTTCTTCGGAACCGGGACAACGCCGCAATCGTCGCAATGGATGACAGGTATCGGGCAACCCCAATAGCGCTGGCGCGAGATACCCCAGTCACGCAAGCGGAAGTTCACCCTGCGCTCACCCTGCGGAGCATTGCCAAGCGTCATTGACGACAGGCGGTCGGCAACGATCTCGAATGCCTCAGTTGTGCTCTTGCCATCAAGGAAGCGCGAATTGATCATGACGCCATCGCCGTCATAGGCAACGTCGCCGACGCTGAAGGTCGCGGCATCGTCATCCGCCGGCATAACAACGGGAACCACCGGCAGGTCGTATTTGCGTGCAAAATCCAGGTCACGCTGGTCACCGGATGGGCAACCAAAAATCGCGCCGGTGCCGTAGTCCATGAGGACGAAGTTTGCGACGTAGACAGGCAATTCCCATGACGGATCGAGCGGATGCTTGACGCGAATGCCGGTATCGATGCCCTTCTTCTCCGCAGTCTCAAGCGCAGCAAGTGAGGTTCCAGCACGGCGGCATTCTTCGCAGAAAGCATCGATAGCCGGATTCTTCGCTGCGGCATCCTTGGCCAGCGGATGGTCGGCTGCGATAGCCAGGAAGGAGGCGCCAAATAGCGTGTCCGGACGGGTCGTGTAGACCTCGATCTCGGTTTCTCCGGCCGGAGCCGTCTCCTGGACGATCTCCCAGCGCAGCATCATGCCTTCCGAGCGACCGATCCAGTTCTTCTGCATCAATCGGACCTTTTCCGGCCACTGATCAAGCGTGTCCAATGCCTCGAGCAGATCCTGGCTGAAGTCGGTGATCTTGAAGAACCACTGCGTCAGTTCCCGTTGCTCAACCAGGGCACCGGAACGCCAGCCGCGTCCGTCGATCACCTGTTCGTTGGCGAGAACGGTGTTGTCGACCGGATCCCAGTTCACCTTCGACTGCTTGCGATAGACGAGCCCCTTCTCGAGGAAATCTAGGAAAAGATGCTGCTGGTGCTGGTAGTAGGCGACATCGCAGGTTGCGAATTCGCGGCTCCAATCCAGTGAGAGGCCCATCGCCTTCAACTGGGACTTCATCGATGCGATGTTCTGGTAGGTCCAGGAGGCCGGATGTACACCGCGCTCCATTGCCGCATTTTCAGCCGGCATGCCGAAGGCGTCCCAACCCATGGGATGTAGAACGTTGTAGCCGCGAGCGCGCTTATAGCGAGCTACGACGTCGCCCATTGCGTAATTCCGCACATGGCCCATGTGGATGCGGCCGGATGGATACGGAAACATCTCGAGGACGTAATACTTCTCGCGCGGATCGCTGTTGTCGGTCTCGAAGACCTTCGCTTCGTTCCATTTTTGCTGCCAGCGAGGTTCAGCATCACGCGGGTTATAACGTTCGGTTGCCATGGTATTCGTATTTCCGAAAGATCAGGGGAAGTTGGTGGTGACCTTCACCATGAAACCACGGTAGCGTCAAGTTTTACGGGCGCCGCAAGCGTCCAATCTCGGCCCGCCGGCCACTATTTCGGGCGCGTGGGCCTTGGCAAGCACAGCCGGGGCGTTTAGTGCATTGCCATCTTCTCATGCAGTCATGTCGAGGCGAGTGATGGAACTTGAAGAGCGATTGAACGACGTGCGCTCGCGTATCTCCGCGGCCGAGCAGCAGGGGAAACGGCCCGACGGTTCGGTTCAGCTTGTCGCCGTTTCAAAGACATTCGACGCAGACGCGATCCGCCCGGCGCTTCAGGCCGGGCAACGGATCTTCGGGGAAAACAGGGTTCAGGAAAGCCAGGGAAAGTGGCCTGAACTGAAATCCGAGACGTCAGGCATTGAACTTCATCTCATCGGCCCTCTGCAGTCGAACAAGGCGGCCGAGGCGGTCGCGCTGTTCGATGTCATCGAAACCATCGACCGGGAAAAGATCGCCCGTGTGCTCGCCGACGAAATGAAGCGTCAGGCGAAGACCCCTCGCCTCTATGTTCAGGTGAATACCGGGCTTGAGCCGCAGAAGGCAGGAATCGCCCCTGATGATACAGTAGCGTTTGTCGCTCTTTGCCGCGACGAACTCGGCCTCGCCATTGAAGGCCTGATGTGTATTCCGCCGGCGGACGAGAATCCGGGTCCGCATTTCGCGTTGCTTGCCAGGCTCGCCATGGCTTGCGGCGTCGAGAAACTCTCGATGGGAATGTCCGGCGACTACGAAACCGCGATTGCCTTTGGCGCGACCAGCGTTCGCGTTGGCTCCGCGATCTTCGGTGCCCGCTGATACGCTCCTTTCGTCGGGCTTTCTCTCCTGCCATGCCTCTCCTAGATTGATAGGATAACTTGCGTGTCCTGGGGAGGAGCAGATGCAGGGAAGCTATCGCCAGACCTATTCCAGGTGGAAGGACGATCCGGAGGCTTTTTGGCGCGAGGCGGCGGCAGAAATCAGCTGGTTCAAACCGCCGGCGCAGACCTTTTCGCGAGAAGGTGGTCCATACGGCCGCTGGTTTGCCGGGGGCGAAACCAATACCTGCTACAATTGTCTCGATAGGCACGTTCTAGCGGGCCGTGGTGACGATACTGCCTTTATCTACGATAGCCCGATTAGCGGCACCAAGGCTGTGTTTAGTTATGGTGACGTCCTTGCTGAAGTCAGTGCCATTGCAGCAACGCTCCGGCAACTTGGAATCGCAAAGGGTGACCGCGTCATCATCTATATGCCGATGGTCCCGCAGGCAGTTTTCTCAATGCTTGCCTGCGCGCGCATCGGCGCGGTCCATTCCGTCGTGTTCGGTGGCTTTGCGGCAAATGAGCTCGCGGCCCGTATCGACGATTCGGGGGCGAAGCTCATCATCACGGCAAGTTGCGGGCTCGAGCCGGGACGGATCGTGCCCTACAAGCCCTTGGTCGATCAGGCGATTGCCATCGCGAAGTCGAAGCCGGCCCACTGCCTTGTCTTGCAGAGGCCGCAGCTTGCAGCTGATCTCACAGCCGGTCGCGACGAGGATTTCGACACTACTGTCGCGAGAAATCGTGGTGTGACCGTTGAGTGCATTCCCGTCTGTGCGACGGACGAACTCTACATTCTCTACACCTCAGGCACGACGGGCCAGCCGAAAGGGGTCGTGCGCGACAATGGCGGTCACATGGTCGCCCTCAATTGGTCGATGGCAAATATCTTCGGCATCAAGCAGGGCGAAGTGTTCTGGGCGGCTTCGGACATCGGGTGGGTCGTCGGCCATTCCTACATCGTTTATGCACCGCTGCTGGCAGGCGCGACCAGCGTGATATTCGAAGGAAAGCCAGTTGGTACACCGGATGCCGGCGTCTTCTGGCGCATCGCTTCAGAGCACGATGTCCGCGTTCTCTTTACGGCGCCTACCGCTTTCCGGGCCATTCGTCGGGAGGATAGCGATGGTGTTCGCCTCAAGGCCTATCCGATGCCGAATTTTCGTGCCCTGTTCCTTGCGGGAGAGCGCGCAGATCCGGAAACGCTGAAGTGGGCAGAGCGCATGCTTGATGTACCCGTGATCGATCATTGGTGGCAAACGGAGACCGGATGGCCGATGGTGGCAAACCCGCTCGGCCTCGAAGCTCTGCCGGTGAAGCATGGCTCCCCTTCGATGCCTATGCCCGGGTATAGTATCCATGTTCTTGATGATGCCGGCCACGCGGTTGAGCCAGGGACGCTCGGTAATATCGTTGTCGAACTCCCCCTGCCGCCTGGCTGCCTACCCACGCTGTGGAACGCCGACGAGCGTTTCCACTCGGCCTATCTGGCCGAATTTCCCGGTTATTATAAAACGGCGGATGCCGGCTATATCGACGACGACGGCTATCTCTTCATCATGTCGCGCACGGACGACATCATCAACTGCGCAGGCCACCGGCTGTCGACGGGAGCGATGGAGGAGGTTTGTGCCACGCATCCGGATGTTGCCGAATGCGCGGTGGTCGGAATCGCAGATCAGGTTAAGGGTCAGGTCCCTTGCGGCTTTCTCGTTCTGAAGAAGAATGTTTCACGGGAAACATCGGCCATTGAATCGGAGGTCGTGCAGCTGATCCGCGATGCAATTGGCCCGGTCGCTTCGTTCAAGACGGCGATAACCGTCGAGCGCCTCCCCAAGACGCGCTCCGGCAAGATCTTGCGCGGCACGATCCAGAAAATCGCCGACGGTGTGCCTTGGAAAATGCCGGCGACGATCGACGACCCCACTATTCTTGAGGAAATAGCCGAAGCCCTGCGCAAGCGTGGGTATGGTTCCCTGCCGATGTAGGTACAAAAAGAAAAGGCCCCGCTTACGCAGGGCCTTGTGGATCGATCACCGTAGGCAATCAATACTGGTCGTCTTCGTCCTCATCCTTCGGAGAGGATTTCAGCGACTTGAGCTTTGCGAAGACGGCATCGGCATCGATTTCCTTCTCCTCTTCGCGCTCATGGCGGGTCAGGCGCTCGGTTTCATGCGCCGACTCCAAGGTCGCTCCGAGTTCGGCCGCTGTCGGCAGCGGGCGTCCCTTTGCCGCCTTTTCGACTTCCATGTCGAGATCGATCTGGCTGCAAAGACCGAGTGTCACCGGATCCATCGGTGCGAGGTTAGCCGAGTTCCAGTGCGTACGCTCGCGAATCTGTTCGATTGTCGACTTCGTGGTGCCGACGAGGCGGGAAATCTGTGCGTCCTTCAATTCCGGATGATTGCGCACCAGCCAGAGAATGGCGTTCGGACGATCCTGGCGCTTGGAAACCGGCGTGTAGCGCGGGCCGCGGCGCTTGGATTCTGGCACGCGAACCTTCGGTTCCGAGAGCTTCAGCTTGTGCGCCGGGTTCCTTTCAGCGCGGGCGATTTCATCGCGCGAAAGCTGACCCGTTGCGATCGGATCGAGACCTTTGATGCCCTGTGCGGCTTCGCCGTCGGCAATTGCCTTCACTTCGAGCGGATGCAGTCTGCAGAATTGAGCGATCTGGTCGAATGACAGGGCTGTGTTGTCGACGAGCCAGATGGCAGTCGCCTTCGGCATGAGCAATTGTTGAGCCATGGATATAGTCCTTCTGTCGTCCGCGCCGGTGTCGCGGTCCGTGGATTGTCACCACTATGTCCGGGAAATATGGCGCTATATAACCGCAGTGATGCAGAATTGCAATTGATCACGAATGAAATGACCTTTGTCTAATTGCCGGGCAGATGTGAACTGCTATGAATGCCTATAGCCAGTCCGGGCTGCTTCGCTTTTTGGTCGCCCGGTGCCCGAGTGAGGAGGAGTTCCATGTCCGAAAAGATCTACCCGGTGCAAAAGCCGGTGAAGAACCATGCGCTTATCGATAAGGCCAAGTACGAGCAATGGTACGAGGAAAGCGTCGAGAACCCCGACAAGTTCTGGGGTAAACATGGCAAGCGGATCGATTGGTTCAAACCCTACACGAAGGTCAAGAACACGTCTTTCACTGGCCGAGTCTCGATCAAGTGGTTCGAGGACGGGCAGACGAACGTTTCGTACAACTGTATCGACCGGCACCTGAAGACCAACGGCAATCAGACGGCGATCATCTTCGAGGGCGACAATCCCTACGTCGACAAGAAGATCACCTATAACGAGCTCTACGAGCATGTTTGTCGCATGGCGAACGTCATGAAGAAGCATGGCGTCAAGAAGGGTGATCGTGTTACCATCTACATGCCGATGATACCCGAGGCTGCCTATGCAATGCTCGCCTGCGCGCGCATTGGTGCGGTCCATTCGGTGGTGTTCGGAGGGTTTTCTCCGGAGGCGCTGGCCGGCCGTATCGTCGATTGCGAATCCACCTTCGTGGTTACCTGCGATGAAGGGGTGCGCGGCGGCAAGCCGGTGCCGCTGAAGGACAATACAGACACGGCAATTCACATTGCCGCCCGTCAGCATGTCATCGTCGACAAGGTTCTCGTCGTACGGCGTACAGGCGGCAAGACGGGCTGGGCACCGGGTCGCGACCTCTGGTACCATCAGGAAATCGCCACGGTTAAACCGGAGTGCCCGCCGGTGAAGATGAAGGCGGAGGATCCGCTGTTCATCCTCTACACCTCGGGGTCTACCGGAAAGCCGAAGGGTGTGTTGCATACCACGGGCGGCTATCTCGTCTATGCAGCGATGACCCATGAATATGTGTTTGATTACCACCCCGGCGATATCTACTGGTGCACCGCCGACGTTGGATGGGTTACCGGACACTCCTACATCGTTTACGGTCCGCTTGCGAACTGCGCGACGACGCTAATGTTCGAAGGCGTGCCGAATTTTCCGGATCAGGGCCGATTCTGGGAAGTCATCGACAAGCACAAGGTCAACATCTTCTACACGGCACCGACGGCGATCCGGTCGCTGATGGGTGCCGGCGACCACTTCGTCACCCGCTCGTCGCGCTCCAGCCTGCGCCTGCTCGGAACGGTTGGCGAGCCGATCAATCCGGAAGCGTGGGAATGGTACTACAATGTTGTCGGCGACAAGCGCTGCCCCGTCATCGATACCTGGTGGCAGACGGAAACCGGCGGCCACATGATCACGCCGCTGCCGGGCGCGACCGATCTGAAGCCGGGTTCGGCGACGACCCCGTTCTTCGGCGTGAAACCGCAGCTGGTCGACAACGAAGGCAATGTGCTTGAGGGTGCCGCCGACGGAAACCTCTGCATTACCGACAGCTGGCCGGGGCAGATGCGTACCGTCTATGGCGACCACGAGCGCTTCATCCAGACGTACTTCTCGACCTACAAGGGCAAGTATTTCACCGGCGATGGCTGCCGACGGGATGAGGACGGCTACTACTGGATCACCGGTCGCGTTGACGACGTGCTGAACGTTTCGGGCCACCGCCTGGGTACCGCCGAGGTCGAGTCCGCACTCGTTTCGCATAATCTTGTCTCGGAGGCTGCTGTCGTCGGCTATCCGCACCCGATCAAGGGTCAGGGCATTTATTGCTACGTCACCCTGATGGCCGGCAATGAGGGTTCGGATGATCTGCGCCAACAGCTCGTCAAGCATGTTCGCGGCGAGATTGGCCCAATCGCTGCACCTGACAAGATCCAGTTTGCACCGGGTCTTCCGAAGACCCGGTCCGGCAAGATCATGCGCCGCATCCTGCGCAAAATCGCCGAGGACGATTTCGGCTCTCTGGGCGACACCTCGACGCTTGCCGATCCGGCGGTTGTCGACGACCTGATCGCGAACCGCCAGAACAAGGCGACTGCCTAAGCAAAAGCCGCTCCGAGCGATCGGGGCGGCTTCACTTCTCTACGGGCAGGTTTCTCGTGGCTTTCGGCCGCCGTTAAAGGCCCGGACAATCCCTTCCTCCAAGAGGTCCTGAGCCGGATTCCTGCCATCCGAAAGGGTTATATTTCGAGGATGCGACCGAAATACTTGTCGCCTGCGATCTGCGTAAGCTGGATCTCGGAGGATCCGGATGTAAGGCTTTCCAGGGCGTGACGGGCGTCGATTCCCGCTCCTTACGTCAGCGCAGCTCGAGTGCATCTCGGGCGCGTCGATCCCGCGAATACGGACATCGACTTCCATTGTCTGCTGCGGCCAAGGGCGCGCTTCGACCAGCAGTGTGTCTCCATCGATCACTCTCAGGATTTCGGCTGATACTGGCCCTTCAATTTCGTCGCGCGCCGCGGCGTTTACCGCAGTCACAAGAAGGGTCAGCGCAACAAACGAAGCAATCTCGCACGAAAGGAATAAATTCCGATCACGAGCGAAAGTCAATAGGAATATTTACTTAGAAATCGATGGCCCTGCCGTTGATTTCCCAGTCTCCGAAGCGGGAAGGATCAGCGCCGCCGCGGCCACCTATCTCTGTTGGCATTTCTACCGGCTTTTCGTTTCGGCGCCGCTCTTCGGCCTCGGCGAGCGCACGCTTGGCGGCTGGCGAGAGCAACTTGCGTGGCGCCTCGGCGGCTTCAGTCGCCAGGGTTTCATTGTTGTCGTTGTCCGCTGCCTGCATCACGCGATTCCGCCCGAAATATATTGAAAATGGCTGGTGAATGACCAAATCATAGAGCGCCGGCGCCTCAATTGAAACCCTCCGGTTTTGCGCGGCCCGCTTAGGGGTGTTTTGGAGATAGCAATGAACCTCGTCCGTACAGCCATGTTGCTTGCCTTCATGACCGCATTGTTCATGGCCGTCGGCTTTCTGATCGGCGGGCGGAGCGGCATGATGATCGCGTTCGTGATCGCCGCTGGGATGAACATCTTTTCCTACTGGAATTCGGACCGCATGGTGCTGTCGGCCTATCGCGCGCAGGAGGTTGACGAGCGTAATGCGCCCGAGTTCTTCGCGATCGTCAGGGATCTGACGCGCAATGCTGGCCTGCCGATGCCGAAGGTGTACCTCTACGACAGTCCGCAACCAAATGCCTTCGCGACTGGTCGCAATCCCGAGAACGCTGCTGTTGCCGCGTCCACCGGCTTACTGAGCGCACTGACGCCGGAAGAGGTCGCGGGCGTCATGGCCCATGAGTTGGCTCACGTGCAAAATCGCGACACCCTGACGATGACGATTACGGCGACCCTCGCCGGTGCAATCTCAATGCTGGGCAATTTTGCTTTCTTCTTCGGCGGCAACCGGGGAAACAACAACAATCCCCTGGGTTTCATCGGGGTATTGCTGGCGATGATCGTCGCGCCGCTTGCCGCGATGATGGTTCAGATGGCCATCAGCCGGACGCGCGAATATTCCGCCGACCGCCGAGGCGCGGAAATCTGCGGCAATCCTCTTTGGCTGGCTTCGGCACTGGGCAAGATTGCACGTAGCGCCTCGCACGTGCCGAATTACGATGCCGAGCGAAACCCGGCAACTGCCCACATGTTCATCATCAATCCGCTGACCGGTGCTGGCGTGGACAACCTGTTCTCAACGCACCCGAACACGGAAAACCGGATTGCGGCGCTGCAGGAAATGGCGCGCGGCGGCATGAATGGCTCGACGGCGCCGGCGCGCGCTGCTAATCCGATGCGCAAATCGCGCTCGGTTCCGAATACCGGTCTTGATCGCGGTGGTTCACAACCGCCGAAAGGTCCGTGGTCTTGAATTCAGACGGCAAGAAAAAACCATTTCGAAAACCAAAGTCGTCCAATCCGGGCGTTGTGGCTGGTCCGGCAAAGCCCGGATTCCAGGTTCGTGCCGCCGCCGCAAAGATCCTGGCAGCGGTCGTGGACCGTAAGCTTTCGCTGGACGGCGCCTTGGACAATGAACACGGCAATCCGGCCTATAAGGCGCTCAACGAGGGTGACCGCGCCCTCGTCCGCGCCATTCTGAATACAACGCTTCGGCATTTGCCGCGCATCGACGCCGCGATCTCCCGCCTGCTTGAATCGCCGCTTCCCGAAGGTGCGCGAGCGCTGCACCATGTTCTTGCGATTGCCGCAGCGCAGATCCTCTACCTTGATGTTCCGGATCATGCTGCGGTCGACCTGGCAGTCGAGCAATCAAATCAGGACCCGCGCAATCGTCGCTTTGCAAAGCTGGTGAACGCCGTTCTGCGCCGACTTGGACGCGAGAAGGACCAAATCCTTGCTGAGATCGCGACCATTCCGGTGATGCCGGAATGGTTTCTTCAAAGGCTCGAAAAGGCTTACGGCAAGGAAAGGGCGCAATCGATATCTGAATCGCAGCTCGAGCCGGCAGCGATCGATCTTACCGTCAAAGCTGATGCGCAGCGCTGGGCGGAACGTTTGGGTGGTTTCGCGCTGCCGACGGGTGGTGTGCGTCTGGCTGCCTTCGAGGGCAGCATCCCCTCACTCGAGGGATTTTCGGAAGGCGACTGGTGGGTCCAGGACGCGGCCGCCAGCATCCCAGCTCAGCTCTTTGGTGATTTGACAGGAAAGCGAGTTGCCGATCTATGTGCGGCGCCCGGCGGAAAGACTGCCCAACTGGTTCTCGCCGGTGGTGACGTTACTGCGGTTGAGCAGTCTGAAAACCGCATCAAGCGTTTGCGCGCGAACCTCGATCGGCTTGGACTGAAAGCCGAGACAGTCGCCAGCGACCTGACGAAATATGAGCCTGCAGAGCTGTTCGATGCGATCCTGCTGGATGCGCCCTGCTCATCGACGGGAACGACGCGCCGGCATCCGGATGTTCTCTGGGCCAAGGGGCCGGAAGATATAGCGAAGCTTGCTGCGCTTCAGGAGCGGCTGCTGCGCCATGCGATCACTTTGCTGAAGCCGGATGGCACGATCGTCTTTTCCAATTGTTCCCTTGATCCCGCCGAAGGCGAAGACGTCGTGGCTCGCGTCCTTTCGGATACGCCTTCAGTCGAGCGAGCGGCCGTTGATCCTGAGCGCTGGCCCGGGCTCGAAGCAGCAATCAGCGCGCTTGGCGAATTCCGCACGACACCAGACATGCTGGAGGTTCCCGCTGGTTTTGCGGGCGGTCTTGACGGTTTCTACGCTGTCGTGATGCGCCGTGTTGCTTGATCGCAGGGCAACTGGCATAGTTGAGCACCTGTCATAATTTGATACGCAAGTGTCACGGATTCCGGGCTTATTCACTTATTCTTAACGACGCGGGTCAATAGACAATAAACATGTGGTCCGGGTTCTCGACTCTTTATGTGAGAGAGGCTTGGCGGCGCACGCTGTGCCGCGGAGCAATCATGCGGTTGCGTCTCTTCCGCCACACGACCCACGCCCCCGAGCGCCTGATTGTGGCCCCCACCGATCTGCGTGCGGTTGATCCGCATGTCGCTGAAGAGATTTTGAACGGTCGCTTCCCGCTTGCCGGGCGGCTTCTCGAAACCGGTGGCAAGTCGCCCTTCAATTTCAGCCTTCCGTCCCGTTCCTTCGCACTGCGGCTTCATGGCTTCGGTTGGCTTCGCCATATGCGGACCAAGAAAAGCGACCTTCACTCGAGCGTTGCCCGCTCCATTGTCAACGACTGGCTGTCGCTGCATGGCGGCCGCATCGAGGGCATCGCCTGGGAAATCAATGTGACGGCGCAGCGCGTTATTTCCTGGCTCTCGCATTCGCCTGTGGTTCTTCACAATGCCGACCGCGGCTTCTATCGCCGCTTCTTGCGGTCGCTTGCCTTTCAGGTCCGGTTCCTGCGGCGAATGGCCAAGTACGCGCCGCCGGGGGAGGTTCGCTTTCGGCTGCGGATTGCCCTCGCGATGGCCTCGATTGCAATGCCGACGCGCGCAGGCGCGTTGCGGCGCGCTGCCGAAGCATTGGATCAGGAGTTCGATAGCCAGATCCTGCCTGACGGCGGTCATGTCTCGCGCAATCCCCGGGTAGGGCTGGAACTGCTTCTTGATCTCCTCCCGTTGCGGCAAACCTACGTTAATCTCGGGCACGATCTGCCGCAGAAGTTGATCTCGGGCATCGACCGCATGTACCCAGCCCTGCGCTTCTTCAGGCATCAGGACGGCGATCTCGCCCTTTTCAACGGCGCGACGTCGACCCTTGCGACAGAGTTGATGTCCTTGCTGCGATATGACGAGACGGCGGGAGATCCCTTCAAGGCGATGCCCCATTCGCGCTATCAGCGGCTGGCAGCGGGGAAAACGGTGGTCATTGCCGATACCGGATTACCGCCCACCGGAAGTCTGTCCCGCACGGCCCATGCCGGTTGCCTGTCATTCGAGATGTCGTCTGGACGCCATCGCTTTATCGTCAATTCCGGATCGCCGAAATTTGCCGGCCGCCGTTACGTGCAGATTGCTCGAACGACTGCCGCCCATACCACGGTGACCGTCAACGACACCTCGTCCAGCCGCTTCGCCCCGTCCGACTTCATTGCGAATGTGATTACAGACGGCGTGAAGACCG
Organism: Rhizobium sp. 01T417; assembly: GCF_056398905.1. Lineage (NCBI taxonomy): Bacteria > Pseudomonadati > Pseudomonadota > Alphaproteobacteria > Hyphomicrobiales > Rhizobiaceae > Rhizobium > Rhizobium sp. 01T417. The sequence continues at coordinate 83,678 of NZ_JBFTQH010000002.1, forward strand.
TGAATGTCGATCGCGCGCTCGCCGATGACGGCCGCGACGTGATCAAGGCGAGCCACGATGGCTACCTCAATGCCTTTGGCGTCCTGCATGAGCGCGAGCTGACCCTGAACGCCACAGGGCTGATCGTGACCGGCTGTGATCGGCTGGTCGCGCCGGAGGGCAAGGTCGATGAGGCAGTGCGGGCCGTGGCGCGCTTTCACGCCCACCCCTCCATCAACCTGAAGCAAATCGACAAAGAGTCGATCATGATGACGGCGCCCGACGGAGAAACATGGCTGTTCTCCTCGCCTGGCAACGAAGTGCTGATCGGCGAGGACGTCTTCTTTGCCGATGCCTCGGGCATTTGCGGATCCGATCAGATCGAGATCGGCCTCTCCTACCCCGACAGGCCGGAAATACGCTGGTTTTTATCGCGCAAGAGCTAGCGGCTGTTTCCGCGGGCGCAAAGCTGTGCTAACGCGGCCCCATCATCCGCTTATCCCTCGCTGGATATCTCCTGAAGACCAAACGGAGAAGCCTCATGGCCGTTGTTTCCAAGAAAATCCCTGCACCCGACAAAGTCAGCATCAAGACCGCGTTGCTTTCCGTATCCGACAAGACCGGTATCGTCGAACTCGCGCGCGCGCTTGACGACAAGGGCATCCGCCTTCTCTCAACTGGTGGCACTCACAAGGCAATTGCAGCGGCCGGGCTCGCGGTGACCGACGTTTCCGATGTCACAGGTTTTCCGGAGATCATGGATGGTCGCGTCAAGACCTTGCATCCCAAAGTGCATGGCGGCCTGCTTGCTATCCGTGACGATGCTGATCATCAAGCGGCGATGAAGGCGCACGGTATCGAGGGCATCGACCTCGTGGTCATCAATCTTTATCCATTCGAGGATGTCCGTGCCGCCGGCGGCGACTATCCGACGACCGTCGAAAACATCGACATCGGCGGTCCTGCGATGATCCGCGCATCGGCCAAGAACCACGCTTACGTGACGATCCTGACCGATCCGGCGGACTATCCAGAACTGCTCGAGCAGCTTGCCTCGGACGCCGGACAGACCGCTTATGCGTTCCGCCAGCGGTTGGCCGCCAAAGCTTTCGCCCGGACCGCCGCTTACGACGCCATGATCTCCAACTGGTTTGCCGAGGTTCTTTCGATCGACACCCCGCGCCATCGCGTCATTGGCGGTGTGCTCAAGGAAGAGATGCGCTATGGCGAGAATCCGCACCAGAAGGCGGCGTTCTATGTTACGGGCGAGCGCCGCCCCGGCGTTGCCACGGCGTCACTGCTTCAGGGCAAGCAGCTCTCCTACAACAACATCAACGACACCGATGCGGCCTATGAACTCGTTGCCGAGTTCCTGCCGGAGAAGTCGGCGGCCTGCGCGATCATCAAGCACGCCAATCCCTGCGGCGTGGCGACGGGTTCCAACCTGCTCGACGCCTACAAGCGCGCGCTTGCCTGCGATTCCGTTTCTGCTTTCGGGGGAATCATCGCGCTCAACCAGACGCTTGACGCCCAAACCGCCGAGGAGATCATCAAGCTCTTTACCGAAGTCATCATCGCGCCCGACGTGACTGAAGAGGCGAAAGCCATCGTCGCGCGCAAGGCCAACCTCCGGCTTCTGACCGCAGGCGGCCTGCCGGATCCGCGGTCTTCGGGCCTGACGGCGAAAACCGTCTCAGGCGGCCTGCTTGTGCAGAGCCGCGACAACGGCATGGTCGAGGATCTGGAGCTGAAGGTTGTTACCAAGCGTGCACCGACCCAGCAGGAACTCGAAGACATGAAATTTGCCTTCAAGGTTGCCAAGCACGTCAAGTCGAACGCCGTGGTCTATGCGAAGGACGGCCAGACGGCTGGCATCGGCGCGGGCCAGATGAGCCGCGTCGATTCTGCGCGGATTGCTGGCCTGAAGGCCGAGGAAGCGGCCAGGGCGCTCGGTCTCGCAGAGCCGTTGACGCGCGGTTCGGCTGTTGCCTCGGAGGCATTCCTGCCCTTCGCCGATGGCTTGCTGTCGATGATCGCAGCCGGCGCGACGGCTGTTATCCAGCCGGGCGGATCGATGCGTGACCAGGAAGTGATCGACGCTGCTAACGAGCACAATGTCGCGATGGTCTTTACCGGTATGCGGCACTTCCGCCACTGACCTGTAGCCTCTGCCGTTACGCCCTGTCCGCGGGATAGGGCGTACGGACAAGCAGGATCAGTCCCGCCGCCAGGAAGAGCACCAAGGTTGCCATTCCAAGCCGCGACGAGCCAGTCGTGAAGGTCACGATGGAAAAAAACAGCGTTGCCATGAAGCTGGTGGCGCGCCCCGAAAGCGCATAAATGCCAAAATAGCGGCCGGCCTCGTTCAGGCTCACGCTTCGGGCGAGGTAGGAGCGCGACGACGCCTGCACCGGACCGAAGGCAAGGCCGACCAGCAGACCATAGGCAACATATGCCTTCTCCGCTGCCGTACCGAAGAGGCCGCCGGAATCTGCAGTTGGCAGCGCAAGCAAGCCAAAGAGCGTGTATCCCGGCCATGTCGACACGATCCCGATGGTGGCAAGCAACAGCATCGCCAGACTGATTACGATCGTCGATTTGGAGCCGATGCGCCGATCGACCCTGCCCGCAATGAAGCAGCCGAAGATCGCAACGACATTGAGTATGATCCCATAGATTCCGATCTCGACCGTTGCCCATCCAAACATACCGGCGGCAAAGGCACCACCGAGTATCAGCAGTCCGTTGACGCCGTCCTGATAGATCATGCGGGCGATCAGAAAACGAACGATGCCACGACGACGCTTGAGCTCGCCAAGCGTGCTTTTCAGCTCCGTAAGGCCGGTGCGCACAGCGGCGCCAAACGAAAGGCCCTTGCTGACATCAGGCGTGAGAAAGAACATCGGAAGAATAAAGATCAGGTACCAGATGGCCGAGATCGGCCCGGTGATGCGGGCATCTTCGCCCTGGTGCGGATCGAGGCCGAACAAGGGCTCAAGACCAAGAATTGTCTTCCCTGATTGGGGGCTTCCCGCAAGCAGGACCACGACCGCGATCAGGACGATCATCCCCCCGAGGTAACCCAGGCCCCAGGCCGTATTCGACAGTTTGCCGACCTCTTCCTTGCCGACGAGCCGCGGCATCATGGAATCGTTGAAGACGATGGAGAACTCGGCGGCGACCGAAGCCAGGATCATGAATGTCATGGGGTAGATCAGAGGCGAACCGGGTGCGGCGAACCAGAGACCGAAGAGACTCGCAATCTTGATGACGGCGAAGAAGGCGATCCACGGCTTTCGCGCGCCGGACTGATCTGCGATCGACCCCAGGACAGGCGACAAGATGGCAATGATCACCGAGGAGATCGTCGCCATGTTGCTCCACATCGTCTGGGCCGATACCGGATCGTCTGTCAGACGCGACACGAAGTAAGGGCCGAAAATGAAGGTCGTCACAACAGTGAAGAACGGCTGAGCTGCCCAGTCGAAGAGCATCCAGCCCCAGATGCCCTTCTCCGATGCTCTAGCCGGCTGAGTTCCCGTCCAGTCGATGCGATTCACAGTCCGCTCCTGATTTCGAGCGGAACTGTCTCACCTCGCTCCGTCTCGCGCAAGGTCAGTCAACAGGCCTGCAGCCACGGTAATCCGGGCAAGGTTCGGATCGCCGCTGTCACTCAACCCCGACAATTCCTCGGCAATCCGGTTGATCCTGATGCGATCGCCGGCGTGCCAGGCCTGGACGGGAAGCTTGTCCTTCCCATGGTTTGCAAGCGCCGAAATCACGATATCGCGCCTCGCGCTTGCGATCTGGTCGATGCTGCGCGCCAACGCCAGATTTTCGTAGTGGTCGGCCGTGACGATGCGAGATCCGGCGGCGAGCAACCGTCCGATCCGGAATGTCTGGGAGACGGCGAAATAGCTTTCCGCAGCACGCGCCAGCGGCTCGCCCGTGCGTTCGGCGATCTGCATGATCTCGGGTACCAGCGCAAAGCCGAGTAGCCCCGAAATCTCGGCGGCCAGCTTATCCGGCACGCCAGCCTCGCGATACTCCTGCTGACGTGCCTCAAGCTCGGGCACTGTCTGGTTGGCGAATATCGGCTTGAGCTTCTTCAGGGCTGCCTGAAGCCTCTCAATAGTGGTGGCGATATCGCCCTTGGCCATCTGTGTCTTCAGAAGGAGGCGCGTCAGGACGGTGAAGGTGTGGCTGATCTCCTCGTAGATGCGGTTCTGCATCTGGCCGCCAATCCTGCCGTCCAACGCATCCGTGTCCGTCCAAAGGCGTCCGAGATCGAAGCCATCACGGGCAATGATTGCCGCCCGAACGACCTCCGGCGCGGATGCCGCCGTGGCATCCATCATGCTGACGGCGAAGCCGGGGCCGCCGCGGTTAATGGCTTCGTTGGCGAGCACCGTGGCAATGATCTCCCGTTTCAGACGATGGGCGTCGATATCGGACGCGTTCGTCTTGCGCATCTTCGCAGGGAAGTAATTGGAAAGCGTTGCGGCGAAATAGGGATCATCAGGCAAATCGCTGGCCGCCAAAGCGTCAAACAAGACGATCTTGGCATAGGAAAGCAGGACGCCGATCTCGGGTCTCGTCAGTGGCCTGCCTGCTGCATAGCGCTCGGCAAGGACGGTGTCGTCGGGTAGCGTCTCGACCTTCCGGTTCAACTGCTTGGCGCCTTCGAGCACCGTCATGAGCCGGGCAAGTTCCAGCCCGTTGGCTGTACCCTTACGCTCGGTCAGCGAAATCGCCAGAGACTGCAGATAGTTGTTCCGGAGCACAAGCTTGCCGACCTCGTCGGTCATTGACGACAGCAGCTGGTCGCGCTTCGCCCGTGTGAGACGGTTATCGTGCATTGCCGCGGCAAGAGCGATCTTGATGTTGACCTCGACGTCCGACGTGTTGACGCCGGCCGAATTGTCGATTGCGTCGGAATTGCAGCGCCCGCCTCTCAGGCCATAGGCGATACGTCCCTTCTGTGTGACGCCAAGATTCGCGCCCTCGCCGATCACCTTGGCGCGCACGTCTTCCGCCGCGACACGAATAGGGTCATTGGCGCGATCGCCGACCTCGGCGTCTGTTTCAGACGGCGCTTTGACGTAGGTGCCGATACCGCCGAACCACAGCAAATCGACGGGGCTCTTCAGAATGGCCGTCATGATTTCGAAAGGCGTCGCAACGGCCTTGTCTATACCGATTGCGGCTACTGCCTCCGGCGTCAGCGTCACGGACTTCGCCGATCGCGAAATGACCATGCCGCCTTTCGAAAGGACCCCCTTGTCGAAATCCTGCCAGCTCGATCGGGCCAGATTGAAAAGCCGCCGGCGCTCGGTAAGCGTCTTTTCCATATTCGGGTCGGGGTCGATGAAAATATCACGATGGTCGAAAGCGGCGACCAGCCGGATTTTTGGCGACAGCAACATGCCGTTGCCGAACACATCGCCGGACATGTCGCCGACGCCCGCAACGGTGAACGGCGTGGTCTGGATGTCGATGTCCATTTCGCGGAAGTGGCGCTTCACGGTTTCCCAAGCACCACGGGCGGTGATGCCCATCTTCTTGTGATCGTAGCCAGCCGAGCCACCCGAGGCGAAGGCATCGTCCAGCCAGAAGCCGGCCTCCTGGGCGAGCGCGTTGGCGGTATCCGAGAATGTGGCCGTCCCCTTGTCGGCGGCCACGACAAAATAGGGATCGTCGCCGTCAAGCCTTACCGTGTCCTTCGGCGGCACGATATCGGCGCCACTGATGTTGTCGGTGATCGACAGCAGCGTGCGGATATAGGTTTTGTAGGCTTCGCGGCCGGCGTTGAAGATCTCGTCCCGGTTACCGCCGATCGGGAGCTTCTTCGGATAGAAGCCGCCCTTTGCGCCGACTGGCACGATGACGGCGTTCTTGACCTGCTGTGCCTTCACGAGCCCGAGGACTTCGGTGCGATAATCTTCCGCACGATCGGACCAACGCAAGCCACCGCGCGCCACCTTGCCGAACCGCAGGTGCACGCCTTCGACTTCGACACCATAGACGAACATCTCGCGGAATGGTCGGGGTTCCGGCAACCCGTCGACCAGATTGGGATCAAGCTTGAAGGCCAGCATCGCTTTCGGCGAGCCGTCCGGATTGCGCTGGAAGTAGTTGGTTCTCAGGGTTGCGTCCACGACGTTGACGTAGCGCCGCAGGATCCGATCGTCATCGAGGCTCGGCACGTCGGAGAGTGCTGCTTCGATCTTTTCGTGCTGTTCGCTTGCCTTCTTCATCCGCGCCTTGTCGGTGATCTTGGGATCAAGCGTGTCGTGGAACAGCCGAAAGATCATCGCCGCGATTGCCGGGTATTTATCGAGCGTCGTTGCAATATAATCGAGCGAATAAGGGATGCCGGCCTGGCGCAGATAGCGTGCGTAGGCGCGAAGAACGCTGGTTTCGCGTGCGGTCAGGCCCGCCGAGACGATCAGCCGGTTGAAGGTGTCATTGTCAATCAGCCCGCCGAACGCTGCAAGGAAGGCTTCTTCCAAGGTTGCTCCGTGGCGGTGAAGGTCGATCTCGATACCGCCTCGGGCCTCGAGCTCCATGTCGTGCAGCACGACCAGCTTTTCCGAGCCGCCGGGTAGGGTGACATCAATATCGAATGTTCCTTCGCTGATGACATTAAAGCCGAGGTTTTCAAGCAATGGCACGCGGCGGGACAAAGCGAGCTGGCCGCCGGAATGGAAAATCTTCAGGCACAGCAGTTCGATCCCATCCTTTTCCCGCGTGTAGAACGCAATACGGATTGGTTCGCCAGCCGCGCAGGCGGCGATGTCCTCGAGATCATAGTAGGTCTCTTCCGGCGGGAAGAGATCCTGGAAGGCATGGCTTACCTGCAGGCGCGGCGCCTTCGGTCCGGCAAGCGCCTCGAAGCGGTCATCCCAGCGCGCGGTGATCGCGCGGATGGCCTCCTCCAGCTTTGCCTGTGGCACGCGTGGGGTTTTGCCTCCGGACCGACCGATGATGAAATGGACGCGCGCAACTCCGCCTTCGGGGAAGGCCGGGTAGTAGGCCGAGACACGGCCGTCATAGACGGTCTTCAGATAGGCTCCGATCTTCTCACGCACGATCGAATCGTACTCTTCGCGCGGCACATAGACGATCACGGAAACGAAACGATCGAAGTGATCGATGCGCGGCAGCGCCCGCACGCGCGGCCGATCGGCGAGATCATTGATCTGTTCGGCAAAGCTCGCCAGAAGCGTCGTATCGATCTGGAAGAGGTCGTCGCGCGGATAGGATTCCAGCGTGTTGTCCAGCATGCGGCCGGAGTGGCTCATGGGGTCAAAGCCGAAATGTTCCTTCACTCGTTCGATCTTGGAGCGGAGCAACGGGATATCGCTGGCGAGCGACGTGTAGGCAGTGGAGGTGAAGAGACCGACGATGCGCAACTCGCCGGTCACATTCCCGTTGGTATCGAAGCGCTTGACACCGACATAGTCCATATAGGCGCGGCGATGGACAATCGACTTGACGTTGGCCTTAGTGACGATCAGGAAATCCGGACCATCGAGGAATGCCAGAATTTCAGGCGTGGTCGTAACGGCGTCCCTGCCGGTGCGCAGAACGAGTACGTCTGGGTTGGAGAGAATGCCGAGACCGGTGCCCTTGTCGCGCTCAACCTTCGCGCTCGCGCCCTTTCCGGAATAGACATATTCGCGCATTCCGAGGAAGGTGAAGTTCGCGTCGCGCAGCCACGTCAGGAAGGCAAGCGCTTCATCCCTTTCCGCTTTCCGGCGGCTGGCATTGTAAGCGGAAAGCTCATCGATCACGGTTCCGAGCTTGTCCAGCATGGGCCTCCAGTCGGAAACCGTCACGCGCACCTGCTCGACCACCGTCTTTATCCGCTTGACGAGGTCTGCGGCCTGGGCTGTCGTTAGAGGGGCAAGATGCAGCTGGATATGGCTGACGCGATTGGCCGGCTCGCTCGGGAGATCGGCGGAGTAAAGTTCCGGCGCCTTGCCATCCTCCATCACCAGGATCGGATGCACGGCCATGTAGAGGTCGCGATAGCTGCTGGTAACTTCGCCCATTACCGATTCATACAGGAACGGCATGTTGTGGTCGGTGACCGTGAGAACGGATACGGCAACGCCGTCGGGCTCCACATCGGCGATGGTCTCGATGGTGATCCGTGCCGAATTGCTGCCCCAGGCCGCGAGCTCCTTGGCGGAATGGATGGCCGAAAGCGCCAGCATCTCCGGTGTGTAGCGTTCCAGGTCGTCGCCGCTGGCGCGACCGAACAGGAACTCGGGATTGAGGTAGGCTTCCCCCGTTGCCGTCGCGATCTTGGTCGCGCTCTCCAGTTGTTTTTCGCGCTTCGGATTGTTTCGGCCAGCCATCGCAGATACTCCTCATCTCCTCGATTTGGCGCAAGTTAGCAGAAGATTTGACGAAAGAATCTCTAAAAGACGGCATCCCGAGGCAGCTTTCATGCGTTTTTGGCCGCCGGGACGCAAATTTTCGAAAGATTTTTGGTTTGCCGTAAGTACGTGGAAATTCTTGAGGGGCGACGTTGGCATGCCTGCATGAAGGGCAGTTGACAGTGAAGCTGCAAAAAGGGGATCAACACTCATTGGAAGCCGAGTCGAGCATCATGTCGGAAAATGCCGCAGGAACTGTCATCGTTATCTCTAGCCACGTTGTGCGCGGCTCCGTCGGAAATCGTGCAGCGGTCTTTGCACTAGAGACGCTTGGTCACCAGGTCTGGGCGTTGCCGACGATCGTGCTTCCGTGGCATCCCGGTCACGGTCGGTCGACGCGGCTAACGTTCACCGAAAGCGATTTTGACGCGGCTATCGACGATCTCATTCGCGCGCCTTGGATCGGCGAGGTGAAGGCGGTTCTTTCCGGCTATTTCGGCAATGCCGCGCAGGCGCGCTCGGTTGCTCGGCTCGTGACGGCTTTGCGCGAGCACAAGCCGGACCTGCTCTATGTTTGCGATCCGGTCATGGGGGATCTGGGTGGTCTCTACGTACCACAGGCAACGGCGGAGGCGATCAGGGATCATCTGATACCACTGGCTTCGCTTGCGACGCCCAATCGATACGAACTGGCCTGGCTTGTAGGTGCCCCGCTGGAGGACAATACGGCGATTATGGACGCCGCCCTGTCGCTGGGGCCCTCCCGCATGCTGGTGACGTCAGCGGTGCCGATGATGGCCGGCGGCACAGGGAACCTCTATCTTTCGGGGCGTCATGCGCTGCTGGCGGAGCATCGCCTTATCGACAAGCCGCCGAATGGTCTCGGAGATCTACTTGCCGCGCTGTTTCTGTCGCGACTTCTTTCCGGCATGGAGGACGAGAAGGCGCTTCAGCTTGCAACGGCAAGCGTCTACGAGGTGCTTGCCCGCGCCGTAAAGCGGGGCAGCGATGAATTGACGCTGGCAAGCGACTCGTCGAGCCTGGCAACGCCGATGGCGATGGTCCAGATGCGGCGCTTGATGCATCCGGCGCAAAGGCGCAAAAGCTGACGACGCTTCCTATCTTGCAGTGCGATATTGATCTTGCCGGGCGCAAGCTGTAATCGAAGATCATGCAGCGTTTTCCAAACACCCTTCTCGACGGTTATCGCAACTTTATGAACGGGCGTTACACGGACGCCCGTGATCGCTATAAAGCGCTGGCCGAGCACGGCCAAAACCCAAGTACGCTGGTGGTCGCATGTTCGGATTCGCGCGCTGCGCCCGAGCTGATATTCGATGCCGGTCCCGGCGAACTGTTCGTCATCCGCAACGTGGCCAATATGGTGCCGCCCTACGAGCCGGACGGCCATTTCCATGCCACCTCGGCTGCGCTGGAATTCGCGGTTCAGGCCTTGAAGGTTACGGACATCGTGGTCATGGGTCACGGGCGCTGTGGGGGCATCAGGGCCGCTCTCGACCCAAGTGCCGAACCCCTTTCACCCGGTGACTTTATCGGACGCTGGATGTCGCTCGTGAAGCCTGCCGCAGAGCAGATCGGCGCCAACGATGTCATGACGCCTTCCGAGCGTCAGACCGCGCTCGAGCGCGTATCGATCCGCAACTCCATTGAGAATCTCAGGACCTTCCCGAACATCAAGGCATTGGAGGAGGAAGGCAAGATCGCGCTTCACGGTGCCTGGTTCGACATCTCGACCGGCGAACTCTGGGTGATGGATTCCGAAACTCGCGACTTCATTCGCCCGGACGTCTAAGCCCAAAACAAAAAAAGCGCCGAAGTTCGGTTCGGCGCTTTTGGCTTACGCTACGCTGTTCTCAATTTCCGTCTATCTGCTGTCCAATGTAGGCGATCGCCTGCTGATAGACCGTCGCCGCGTTCCAGCCGGCGATGGCCGCGAAGTTGGGCTCGCCCGGCTGATAACCCGCACCGGCCTGCCAGCCATGGCCCTTCAGGAAGTTGGCAGTCGAGGCAAGCGCGTCAGCGCGAGAACCGACCATATCGACGCGGCCGTCGCCGTCGCCATCGGCGCCGAAGCGCACGACATTGCGCGGCAGGAACTGCGTCTGGCCGATTTCACCATGCGCTGCTCCACGCGCCTGCGTATTGAGATAACCCTCAGAGACCAGCTGCAGCGCGGCATAAAGCTGGTCGGTGAAATAGTCGGAGCGACGGCAGTCATAGGCGAGCGTGGAGACGGCCGACAGCGTATGCTGGTTGCCCATGTAGCTGCCGAATCCGGTTTCCATGCCCCAAATCGCGATCAACGGGCCGGCAGGAACACCGAAGCGACGCTCGATCGATGCAAAAAGAGCTGCATTGGAGCGCTTCATGCTCTTGCCGCGCGAGATGATCGCGGCACCACCGCGCTTCTGCATGAAGGCATCAAAGGAAAGCTTGAAGCTCTTCTGGCCGCGGTCGGCGGCAATGGTCGGCCTGTTGTAGGAGACGTTTGCGAAGGCGCGATCCAGAACCGAGGGGCTGACACCGTTTGCAACGGCTTCTTGCTTGAACTCGTCCACCCAGGCGTTGAAGCCGGCGCCGTTGTTGCCGCACTGGGCTGCCGTGGCGGCTGCAGGAACTGCGTGGAGCATGCAGGCGGCGGCAGCTGCCAGCAAAAATTTCGTCATGCGCATGGAGATATCCCGATCTGACTGGCCTTCAAACCGGGCCAGCGGCCCCGCTTTCGGCAATATTGTCACCGTCTTTGATTTGGCAAGCGCGGGAAGCCGAAACGACCAACCCGCGCCAAGAAAAGCCCTTACCTTATTTAGCCGGGCTTAACAAACCATAGTTAACAACTGGTTCAGGCTGCCTGCTTGCGCGGCTTCACAAGTCCGCGATTGACAAGCAACTCGGCGATCTGGATCGCGTTCAGAGCGGCACCCTTGCGGAGGTTGTCGGAAACCACCCACATATTCAGGCCGTTCTCGACCGTCGCGTCCTCGCGGATGCGCGAGATAAAGGTCGCGTCTTCGCCAGCGGATTCGTAAGGCGTGATGTAACCACCGTTCTCGTGCTTGTCGATGACGAGGCAGCCGGGAGCTTCGCGCAGAATGTCGCGTGCCTGATCGGCCGTGATCTCGCTTTCGAATTCGATGTTGACCGATTCAGAGTGGCCGATGAAGACTGGAACGCGAACTGCCGTGCAGGTCACCTTGATCTTCGGGTCGAGCATCTTCTTGGTCTCGGCGAGAACCTTCCACTCTTCCTTCGTGTAGCCGTCTTCCATGAAGACGTCGATGTGCGGGATGACGTTGAAGGCAATACGCTTCGTGAACTTCTTGTTCTCGATCGGATCCGCGACGAAGACGGCGCGCGTCTGGTTGAACAGCTCGTCCATACCGTCCTTGCCAGCGCCGGAAACGGACTGGTAGGTCGAAACGACGACGCGCTTGATCTTGGCGAAGTCGTGCAGCGGCTTGAGAGCGACGACAAGTTGCGCAGTCGAGCAGTTGGGATTTGCGATAATGTTGCGCTTGCTGAACTGGGTTACGGCGTCCGGGTTCACTTCCGGAACGATCAGCGGCACGTCTGCGTCGTAACGCCACGCCGAGGAGTTGTCGATGACAACGCAGCCCTGGGCGCCGATCTTGGGCGACCACTTCTTGGAAACTTCGCCGCCGGCCGACATCAGGCAGATGTCCGTGTCGGAGAAATCGTAATTCTCGAGGTTGGCGACCTTCAGCGTCTTGTCGCCGTAGGACACTTCGGTGCCCTGCGAGCGCGCGGACGCAAGCGCCACGACTTCATCGGCAGGAAAACCGCGCTCGGAGAGGATATTGAGCATTTCCCGGCCAACATTCCCGGTCGCTCCCGCAACTGCAACTTTAAAACCCATTTCTCAAGCTCTCTTTCTCTTCTCTCCTCTTGTCCGGTGAGGGGGAAAGCGCGCAAATATCGCGGCTTCCTTGTCCCCAGCCGGGCCGGGGAGAGAGCGGCAGGCCAGAGACGTCAGACGGTTTTCGTCGTCGTTTTGGCCTTGGTTTTGGAAGAAACCGGAACGGCAATATCCATCCCGGCACCTTGTGCCCGGTCATTGCATGCAGCAATTGCGTGTGCGTCGCGAACCATGGATATTCCTTTTCCGCCGTTGCTCTTAGAAGGTTTTCCACAGGAGTCAAGGTTTTTGCGATCAGATGCGGCGGCGTGGCGGCGGACTTGCGATCTTCCAGCAGCCTGATGCCACCGCCGTCTAGCGCCGATCCCGCGAGCGATCGATGCGGACAGGAACCGGCACCAGCGTTCGGTTGGGCAACCTGTTTCGGCCGCCTGTCTCGAGCTTGCGCTTACGCTCAAGATGGTAGGCGTAGGCAAACTGGATGGCGATGCCGATAACCACGAAGACCGGGCCGACGATCCGGTCGTGGTTGTTGATGTAGAGCACCACCTGGCCAACCATCGCCAGAATGGTGCCGGCGACAAAGATGTTCAGCGAGTGGCGGCCGAGAATGGTCAGCGGATTGTCTGCGGACCGGCGAAGCAGGCGCGAGATTGCCGGAATATTGATGACGAGATACGTCAGCGCCAGAACGTGCAACAGTCTTGGCAGGGACAGGAAAGTTTTGTCGAAACCGGTCAGCACCGGCGGCAGACCGAGCGCTGCCAACGCAGTCCCGAAGCTCCAGAGTTGACCGACCACCCAGGCGAAGGACAATGCGACGTAAGCGGCGGCAGCAGCAAAAAGGACCGGGTGCTGCGGCAGTTTGCCGCCGCGGCAGACATGCATCATACCGACGATGCCGATCGTGAAGAGGAACTGCCAGGACAGTGGATTGAGGAACCAATAGCCCTCGATCAGCATGTTATGGGGCGCAATATCATAGGTGCCTGCAAAGAGCCAAACGGTGCCGGAGACGGCCAAAGCGAGAAGAGGGCTTGCCGCGTTGAGCAGAAGGATGACTGGCACCATCAGCATCAAGGCCCCATACATCGGGAGGATGTTGTTGTAGCCGATCTGATGTCCCAGCAGCACGAGCGAGGGAATACCAGCCTTCAGATTGGTGAGGACGGCAAGAATGTTGATCTCGCACAGCAGGCCGGGGCGGTGGAAGACCCAGGCGCCCGTCAGGAACAAGGCAAGCGTCATGAACGTCGTTATCATGTGAGCCAGGTAAAGAGTGAACGCCCGCTTCGTGGCCTTCACTGCTGTCTGGAGCCACGCGCCTGGCTCAAACCGCGTGCCGTAGGCCAAGCCGACGGCAATGCCTGAAATCAGGACGAACGCCTCGGCGGCATCCGAGAAGCCGAAATTCTTGGTTGTAAAGTTCTCGAAAATCTGACCGGGAACATGATTGATGAAAATCGTGATGAGCGCGAGCCCGCGCAGAACGTCCAACCGCGTATCGCGTTTCGCCGGCGCTACCGTCACAGAACTCTGCTTGGCGCCGATCGGTGCCCCGCGCGCTATTGCCATGGAATTCTCCTGCTCTTCCGATATGCAAACACAGTTGCGGCCAAAAGGGTTCCCTTTTGGCCGCAACGAATCGCCGGATCATTAGCCAGGAAAAATGCTGTTATCCGACCGGATATCCCTCGTCGGGATCGGTGACTTCGCGTCCGTTGATGGTCACATCGTAACCCCTCGGATGGGACGATTTTGAGACCGAAATGAGGTATTTAGCACCTGCGCGTTCAATATCGGCGGAGAAGCCGTCCCATGTGCTTGCCAGTGCTGGACGCACGTACAAGCGGCCATCCCTCACCCTGATGCCGAGGATGCCCTCGATCACCGAGCGGTAGAGCCAACCGGCCGAGCCAGTATACCAGGTCCAACCGCCGCGCCCGCTGAGCGCGCCCTCACCGTAGACGTCAGCTGCGATGATGTAGGGTTCGACGCGATAGTGTTCCGCCGAAGCCGGATCGCGCGCATGGCTGATCGGATTGAGCAGATCGAAGCAACGGAGGGCATCATCGCCGCGGCCAAGTTCAGCCAGTGCCAGCACAACCCAGGTCGCGGCATGGGTGTATTGCCCGCCGTTTTCACGAACACCCGGCGGGTAGGCCTTGATGTAACCAGGATCCTTAGCCGAGTTTGCAAAGGGCGGCGTGAAGAGCCGGATGATCCGCGCTTCCGGATCGACCAATTTCTCCAGCACGGAATTCATCGCCTTCGCCGAGTGCGCCGGATCTCCCTCCCCTGATAGCACGCTCCAGGATTGGGCGATGGAATCGATCTGGCATTCGAGGCTTTCCTTGGAGCCAAGCAAGCTGCCGTCGTCGAACGTGCCACGCCGGTAGTGAGCGCCATCCCAGGCAACGGTCTCGAGTGCGGCCTTGAGGGTGGTCAGGTGCTGTGTCCACCGCTCGACGCGCGCCTTGTCGCCGCGTTCCTCAGCATACGCCGAGAATGAACGGAGCGCGCCCGCCAGGAACCAGCCAAGCCACACACTGGTGCCCTGTCCGCCAATACCGACGCGGTTCATGCCGTCGTTCCAGTCGCCTCCGAGGAAGAGCGGCAGGCCGTTCTTGCCTGTTCGGGCGATGGCGAGATCGAGCGCGAGGGCCGCGTGTTCGTAAACGCTCACCTTGTCTTCGGAGACTTCCGGCAGATAGAAGGAGTCGTGCTGCCCTTCGAGGAGTGCCGGCCCTTCGAGGAAAGCGAGCTGTTCGTCGAGGACGCTCTTGTCTCCCGTAACGCTGCAATAGTGATGGATCGCGTAAGCGAGCCAAACCACGTCGTCTGAAATCATCGTCCGAACGCCGGCACCAGTGCCTGGCAGCCACCAGTGCTGCACATCGCCCTCGCGGAATTGACGCGAGGCGGCGTTCAGGATCTGCTTGCGAGCAATCGACGGCTCATGGATGACGAATGCCAACGTGTCCTGCAGCTGATCGCGGAAGCCGAAGGCACCGCTTGCCTGATAGAAGGCCGTGCGCGCCATGATGCGGCAGCCGAGGCTCTGGTAGGGGAGCCACGTGTTGATCAGATTGTTCATGCCCTGATCGGGCGTGGAAACCTGCACCTTTCCGGTGAACGCCTGCCAGAACGAACGATTTGCCTGGACAACGTCGTCAAAGGCGACCTTGCGGATATCGTTGATCACCGCCCGCGCTTCCGCCTTCGTCTTGGTATCGCCGAGGAAGAAGCAGACGTCGCGCTCCTCGTCCGGTGCGATCTCGATATCGAACGCCAGAACCGCTGCCGGGTCGCCGTCGAGTTCTGTAGCGCCTGAAAGGCTAGTTCCCAAGCTCAGTGCACGCGGTGCCTGGATCGTACCTGTCTTGCCGATGAATTCCCGGCGGCTGGCGGTAAAGCTCGATGGTTTCTCGCTGGCCACAAAGAAAGCGACACGACCGGAATAGTCGATGCTGTAGTTATTGCTTGCAAACAGCGCTCCGGTTTCCGCGTCGTGTTCCGAGAGGATGAACGGTGCGGACTTTTGCGAATTGTTGCCGAGAATCCATTCGACGTAGCCGTAGATCCGCAGCTTTCTTGGCTTGGAGCCTGTATTGCGTAGCCGGATTCGCTGCAACTTGACCGGTTTCTCGCGATCGACGGTCTGCGTAACCTCGAGTGCGATCTCGTTCTGGACGCTGGAGAAGGCCGAATAGCCCAGACCATGTCGCGCTTCGAATCGTATGTCTTGGCGATCTGAGAGGTTTGCGAACGGGGTCATGACCGCGCCGCTATCTTGATCGACGACGTAGATCGCTTCACCGGCGCGGTTGATGACTGCATCATTCGACCACGACGTCAGCTGATAATCGCGGGAGTTTGCGCTCCAGGTGAACCCCGCACCTTCCGCGGAGACATGGAAGCCGAACTTTTCGTTCGAGATTACATTGATCCACGGATGCGGCGTTGCGTGGCCCCCGGGAAGGCGCACGACGTATTCGCGACCGTCGCCGGCAAAACCGCCGATGCCGTTCCAGTAGTTGAGATCGCCTTCTTCCTCGATGACCACCTTCGATGGCCGTGCGGCGCGTTTCGGGGCGCTCCGCTTGATTGACGTCCTCGTGCGATCGGCGCGCTCCAGTTCCTGCTGCTCTTCCTTGCTTGGAGAAAAGAGTGCGGCGGCACGATTGATCTGATCGATAATCTTGCCGTTCTTGGCATGGAGCGTCACGCGGGAGGCCGAGATCAGCGCGTGATACGTCGATTCTTCCATCAGATCCTTGCGGACCGTGAAGATGTGCTGGCGCAAGCCATCGGCCTGACCCAAGCGGCGGACATTCTCGGCCATCTGGTCGACGGCGTGCTGCATGTCCTGTGCGTAGGACGACGCGCGCTCGTTCATGATGACCAAGTCGGCGGTGACGCCGCGCGAGCGCAGGTATTCCTGCGCAAGCAAGGCCTCCCTGACGATTTCGAGATCCATGTCATCGTTGACGCGCAACGTGAAGATCGGGAAATCGCCTGAGATCGCAAGCGGCCAAAGCGACGACTGCGACTGCATCCCGGCCGCGACCGCGGCAGCATCGGCTCGCAAATACATATCCGGATAAACCAGGTGGCGGCCGAGGTGCTGGAAGGCTGCTGCCTGCTGCGACGTGACACCGACGTGGCGCATCTGCACCTGCGTGCGGGTCCAGGCCTGGACGAGCTCGTTGTTGAAGGCGTCGGCGTGGCGGTAGCGATCAACTGCCTGGTCCACCTCATTGCGGCTCGGGGCGGCAATGGTCCAGAAAGTGACCGTGACCTTCTTGCCGGGCGGTACGCGGACGATGCGGCGAAGCGAGAGAACCGGATCAAGGGTGAAGCCGTCCGTGCCGGAAAGGGTCGCGCCCGGATCGAAGGCAGCAGCGTTTGCGAGGCTGCGTCCCCGACCGAGGAACTTGCGGCGATCGGTTTCGAACTCCGTGTCCCGCGTCGAGCCGGAGTTGTCGACGATAAGGTGGGCAACGGCCATATTCGGCTCGTTCGGATCACGCTTGTTGCGCTCGACCCGGATGACGTCACCACGCTTGCCGATCTCCGTCTTGACGAACATCCTCGCAAATGCCGGATGGGCGTTATCGACATCGTCCGTCGCCAGAACCGGTTCGAGATACGACGTCACCTCGATGAAGCGATCTTCCGTTCCGGTGTTGACGAGCGTCAGGCGTCGAGCCTCGGCATCATGCTCGGTCGCAACGATGCATTCGACTTCGCTGGTGATATCTCCGACAGTCTTGGTGAACTCCGCCTTTTCGTCGGCGAAGAGAACCTTAGCTTGTTCGCCTTCGACACTCTTTGGCTCCGCCGTTGTCGACCACCATTCGTTGGTTGCCGTATCGCGAAGGAAGATAAAGGTGCCCCAGCGATCCTCTGTCGGGTCGGCTTTCCAGCGGGCGACCGACTGGCCGTTCCACCGCGAATAGCCGGCGCCCGTTGCGGTCAGCATCAGAGAGTAGTGGCCGTTCGAGAGGAAGACCAGCTCGCGATCGCGCGAGGCGGGGTCGTAGATCTTGCGCAGTTCAGGGCGCAAGAGATCGTCCTGGATGCTGGCTGGGGTATCGGACTCGTGCTTGCCGCTCATGACCGGAATATCCCTCGGTGCCTTCTCTTGAAGAAGGAGCTCGGCAGCCTCGATCACTGGATCCGAGTGGAATAGTTCGCGCAGATGGCCGTTGAAGGCAACGTTCGCGACCGCGGCGATCGACATGCCGTGGTGGTGAGCATAGTAGTTATAGACGACCGCGCAAGTCTTGCCTTCCGGCAGGCGCGTCGGCGTAAAGTCCACGGCGTCGTGGAAGCCGAACTTGCCGAGCGCACCGAGCTTGCGCAGACGCTGCAGGTTCTCAAGCGCCGCGTCAGGATCGTACTGGCTGGCAAGGATCGACGCATAGGGCGCGATGACTGCGTTGTGGCCGAGGCCACGCTTCAGGCCGAGCGACGGTACGCCGAAGTTGGTGTACTGGTAATTCAGGTTATGGTCGCGGGCATTGAATGCCGCTTCCGAAATACCCCACGGAATCCCCAGCTTGCGCGCATGGTTCATCTGCTCGACCACGACCAGATTGTTGGTCTGGTTGAGGATACCGCCGCCACGCTCCTGCATGACGAGCGGTGGCATGAGGTATTCGAACATCGAGCCGGACCAGGAGACAAGCGCACCGCGCGAGCCAACCGGGACGACCTGGCGGCCGAGGCGGTACCAATGTTCCGTCGGCAGATCGCCCTTGGCGATGCCGAACAGGCTGGTGAGCCGGCATTCGGACGCCAGGAGGTCGTAGCAGGCCTGATCGAGCTCGCCGCTTTCGACGCGATATCCGATCGAGAGCAGGCGCCGCTCGGGTCGGAACAGGAAGCCGAAATCCATCGAGAAGGCGAGGTCGCGGGCCTTGTCACGCAAGGCAATCAGGCGCGGACGCAACGCATCGATGTTGGACAGATCGAAGGTGCTATCTGAAATGTGGGCTTCGCAGACCTTGACCAGAGACTCAGCCCAGCGCGTGACTTCGGCGCTCAGCGCAGACTTCACCTCGTGATCGAGGTTGGCCGCGAGCTTCTGAATGTCGCGCGCCAGTACGGCCAGGTTGATGATGCGGATGGATGCGAACTCATGCTCGCGCTTTACCGCAGCCAACGCATTCTGGAAGCCGATGATGCGTTCCTCCAGGCGACGGCGCAGCGGACGGACCGTCTTGCGATCGTCCGGCAGCTCCGACAGCACTTCCGCGAGGATGCCGGCAGTATCGCCGACGCCATCGAGATTGCCCTGCATATGGGCCGAAGGCGCTTCCGCCCAGTTGCGGCAGGCAGACGAGATCGCGATCAGGTGGCCGGCGAGGTTGCCGCTGTCGACTGCGGAAACATAACGCGGTCCAAGCGTCTCCAGCGTATCCGTGTGATACCAGTTGAAGAGATGCCCGCGGAATTTCTCCATCTTGTCGATTGTTGCGATCGTCTGTTCGAGCCGCTCTATGGTTTCCTCGAAAGAGAACCAACCGAAATGGCGGCCCGAGACGACCGACAGCAGGTAGACCCCGATGTTGGTCGGCGACGTGCGCGTCGCCACGATCACGTGCGGCGTTTCCTGAACGTTGTCCGGCGGTAGATAGTTCTGCTCGGCGGTGGTGAACGTCGCGAAATAGCGCCAGGTGCGGCGCGCGATCTTGCGGAGCTCGCTGGAAACGGAATCGGCAACCTCAAGCCGGTCCTCGGTCTCGGCGGACTGGCTGACATAGTAGGCGACCAGCGGCGAGATGATCCACAGGAACGCGAAAGGAACGCCGACGAGGTAGGCGTTGTCGCCGGAGAGGGCCGCTAAACCGAGTGCGAGGAGGGCCAGCACCGGCGCGTGCCACATTGCCTTGTAGTAAGACGGGATCGTTCCCTGCTTGCCGGCCTGGACGCTGGCTGCCGTTCGCCACTGCAGCATCAGTTTGTGGCTGAAAAGCAGGCGATAGAGCGAGCGACCGATGGCATCAGCCATCATGCAAGCGGAATCGGCGATGAACACGATCCGCAAGGCTACCTGAGCGTTGGCCGCGCGAATATCGGACCAGACCGTGTAAAGGTGAGCACTGGCGACGATATCGCTGCTGCGTGGAATGATGCCGTGGATCAGCGAGAGGGTCGGAGCGACGAAAAGGCAGAAAATCAAGAGGATCTGCCAGACGAGCGCGCCGAGCGGGCTCATGAAATACCAGCCGAGCACCGAAGCGAAGAACCATGCGATCGGCGTCAAAGAGCGCCGCAGGTTATCGAACATCTTCCAGCGGCCGAGCCCGGTCACACCGTGCGTCGGGTTGAACATGTACGGCAGCAGCTGCCAGTCGCCACGCGCCCAGCGATGCTGGCGCGACGTTTCGACCTCGTAGCGGGTCGGGAAATCTTCGACGAGTTCTAGATCGGTGACGAGCGCGCACCGGGCCATCGAGCCCTCGAGCAAATCGTGGCTGAGCACCGAGTTTTCCTCGATGCGACCCTTCAAGGATCCTTCGAAGGCGTCGACATGATAGAGGCCCTTGCCGGTGAACGTGCCCTCACCTGCCAGATCCTGATAGACGTCGGAGACGGTGAAGACGTATGGGTCGAGGCCGCGGTTGATCGAGAAGACACGTTGGAAGACCGATGCATCCTTGCCTGTTGTCAGCGATGGGGTGACACGCGGCTGCAGCACGCCGTAGCCGCTTTCGACGCGACCCGTGGCCGGATTGATGACCGGACGGTTGATCGGATGGTAAAGCTTGCCAGCGAGCTTCGTGACCGTATCGCGCATGAGGCGGGTGTCGGCATCGAGCGTCATCACGTACTGAATGTTTGCCGGTACGATATTTGCACCGGGAAGGTAGGTCGTATCGCGGTCGCCGCGAAGCAGCAGGTTCAATTCGTGCAGCTTGCCGCGCTTGCGCTCCCATCCCATCCATGCGCCCTCGGATGGATTGTAAAGACGACGGCGGTGCAAGAGGTAGAAGCGTGTCTTGCCGTCGAAGGCATAGCGTGCCGAGAGGTTCGCGACCTCGCGGCGGGCATAGTCCAGAACCTCGAGATCGGCCGAGGTTTCCTCGACTTGGCTGTCCGGCCAGTCGCTGAGCAGTGCGAAGTAGATTTCGCCGCGCGGATTCGCGAGATAATGAACTTCCAGATTGCGGACCAGCTCATCGACGCTGTCGCGGTTCGAGATGAGGCAGGGAACGACCAGAAGCGTACGGGCTTCCTCGGGGATGCCCTCCTTGAACTCGTAGCCGACCAAGCGGGCCGGTGTGACGAAAAACGACAGCACAGTGTTGAAGAGACCGGTTGCTCCTTCCGAAGCCGGAAGGGAGAACATGATCAGCAGGATTGCGATCTCAAGTGGTCCCATGCCCGCATGCGCCATGAACTTCCCAACAATCGCCATGGCGATGATGGTGAGCAGGATCACCGGAACGGCGATCGATAGCCAGTTGAATCGGCGGACCGTGCGGACGAAATGCTGGGTCAGAGTTGGGCGATAGTTCGATCGCGCTTCGAGCTTGGGTCTTTGGGCGCCGGTCAGGAAGCCGCCGACGTTTGGTTCGTGCGGTTGCGGCTCGTCGGAGGCCTTCGCCTCCTCGGTCATGTCGAGCGCCAGCTGGGCGATCTCCATTTCCGAGAGCTGCGAGCGCTTGGCGAGTTTTTCGATCTGCTTGCGATACTTGTTGCGTGAGCCGGAATCGAGATCGCCGTAGTCGGAATGATCCCAGAGCAGCTTGTCGACGTGGCTGACCTGTTCAACCCAGACCGACCACTCGGTGTCGTCGATCTCGCGAAGGCTGCGAATGATGTTGCCCATGGTGACGTTGCCGGAGGACAGGCGGCTGTGCTCCGCCATCGTCGTCTCTTCGGTGTCGCGACCGAGCGCTTCAAGGCGTTCGTCCAGCCATGCGATCGCCACGCTCGACGCCTGCGAGCCATCGCGCATGCGGTAGAGGAACTGCGTCGCGAAGGTGTTGTCTTCGGCGAGCGACTCGAGCGACCTGAGATAGTCGGCCGCCTGTGCCGGCTCCGTCAGCCGCACAAGCTCATCTGCAGCCTCATTGGCGCGCCGGCGCATCCGGCGGCTGCGTTCGACGCGGATCGAAATACGGCGCAGGTTTTCAACGAGCACGTAGCGCACGAGCGATGGCAGCGCCCAGAGCTCACCGATCCTCAGCGTTTCACCCTGCTGGAAGCCATCGACAAGGGCCGTCAGGCTTTCCTGCGAAATCGTGCTTTGAGTGTGGGCAACATAAAGCCAAGCCAACGCCAGGGTGCGTGGGATCTGGACGCCGTTCACGTTGATCGTCGGCAGTTCCCGATAGAAGCGCCGCGGGAAGTCGCGACGGATCTCTTGGATCGCTTCCTCAACGATGTAGTGGTTATCGAGCAGCCATTCCGCCGCGGGGGTGATCGTTTCCCCGGATTCCACGTCCGTTGCCGTGGTGCGGTAGACCCGCAGGATCTCCTTCTCGTTTTCCTTATGCCGCGCGAAGAAATCGAAGGGCGCAAAGGCGGGCAGCGAGTCGACGCCGCGGGCGGCCACGGTGGCGGCCATCGCCTTGATGTTCTCGATGGAAAGGTAGGTCGAGCGGATCGAGTCGTTGTGGTCGATCTGCTTCGGTTCGGACTCGCGGGACGGGCTCGGAGACGTGGCGGAAATTGACATGGGTTCGGTTCTGGATCCAAGCAAAGTTATGATGATTTGCGTAGCCTTTTGCACTGCCAAATATGACTGCCGCATGAACAGCGCCGGGGTTTCTTGATCCCGGACAACACAATCAAAACGACGATCAACCGACGATGCGAATCGGTTTAAACGCGACCTGTGTGGGCTATTTGCGTTAACGGCTCCGCTGCGCCCTCCACCCTTCTGAAGCCATTCCGGGAAAGTTGGACACCATTGCGATAATTCAAGTCAAGATGTTTCAAAGGATGCGGAGCTCGCTCGGCTAATCTCGCGTGCCGACGAAAAAACCGGCGCTCAAGAGCGCCGGCTTTCAACTCCTATATTATTCGTCCTCAGGTGCGACGCACGAGGCGCATGATCAGCGAGACAACGAAAAGGATCAGGAACAGGAAGAAAAGAACCTGGGCGATGGATGCGGATGCACCTGCAATACCGCCGAAGCCCAATACGCCGGCAATGAGCGCCACTACGAGAAATACGAGTGCATAGTAAAGCATGGCGATCTCCTTTGTTTTTGCTGCTCAAATAACGGCAGGTCGCCTTATTGGTTCCGTCGGAACTTCAGGCCCGCTGGATCCGTCAACGAAAAAGGCGCGCCGAGATGGACGCGCCTTCACAAAAATCTGGGAAAAGAACGCCGCTCTAAAAGGCATGGAAGAGATAGAGCAGAATAATCACAGGGATTGGGATGCCGATCAACCAGAGTAAAATGCCTTTCATCGTCATTCTCCTTCTCACATCGAGTGTGCTAAGGGAATGAACGGGGGAACGGATGGTTCCCGAAGCGGCATCTTCAGCGCAGCAGCCGCAGCGCTCTTGCCTTATCCTAAGATGCCAAAGACGAGAGCAGCAACGAAGACAAATGCCGCCGTAACAAGCGTAGCGTGAACAACAAGCTGAATCTTGCCGCGCCTCGTGGCCGGTCGCGCGGTCTGCGCGGGACGATACTGATTTACATGAGCGTGCGAGATACCCAGATCTGCCATGTGCTGCCTCCGTTTTCTCCGCTTTTCTTTTTTGTAGATCGTATTTTCGTATTTTCTCTATCTGATAAGTAGAGATAAAATTCTGTCCTGCCAGTGCGCGATAAAAAATCTGCCTCCGGTGATCAGACGAGGGTTCGCCACGCCCAAAGCAAGGAACGGTCCTCTATTGCACCCTGGTGCGGCTTGACCGTTGCCACCTGTGTTTCCAAAAGCCGCCGATCCTTCTCCGCGGGAATGGATGTCGTGGTTGCAGCTTCTCTATCGGTCTTGGCCGGGGGGTGCAGGTATCCCATGGTCATGCCGCCGAGAAAAAACATGCCTGATCTCCATGATCACGAAAATTAACGGGCGTTAACCGGATCATGACAGAAGTAAGGCGAGTGTCAATAGTCTAGTTGAATGGTCGTGTTTTAGCTAATTGTTAACGCTGAGGCCCGGCGAGCCTCAGCAAAATCAATTCGTTAAAAGGATTGCCTTTCAGGCTTTGACGAAACCCTTGCTGGCAACCATCAAATTTCGCGTGTAGTCCTCGGTCACGGCCGCCTGCGCCAGCTGGGCCGAGGTCAGGCGCTCGACGACGGTCCCATTTCGCATCACAGCAAGGCGATCGCACATATGGGTGACGACGCCGAGATCATGGCTGACCATAACGAAGGTCAGATTGCGATCACGCCGCACTTGTTCGAGGAGGTTCAGAACCTCGGCTTGCACGGAAGCGTCAAGCGCCGAGGTCGGCTCGTCAAGCAAGAGGATGGAGGGCTCGACAATCAACGCACGGGCGATCGCAACGCGTTGGCGCTGACCGCCGGAAAGCTGGTGCGGGTAGCGGAAGCGGAAGCCGTTTCCAAGTCCGACCTCGTCGAGGGCGCGCGCGATCCGCGTGTCGCTGTCGCTGATGCCGTGGATTGCCAGCGGCTCGAGCAGGAGGCGATCGATGGTCTGGCGCGGGTGCAGGGATCCGTATGGATCCTGGAAGACCATCTGCACCTGCCTGTAAAAGGCCTTCGATCGCTTCGTGCCGACGAGCGGATCGCCATGGATCTTGATGGAACCGCTTGCTACCGGCGCCAAGCCGGCAACGGCACGGAGCAGCGTCGATTTTCCGGATCCGGATTCGCCGACCAGGCCGAATGACTCGCCGGTCTCGATATCGACGCTGACGTCCTTCAGGGCGTGGAAGTGATCATAGATCACGCTCAGCTTGTCGACAGAAAGTGCAATGCTCATGCGGCCCACTCCGGCTTGCGATCCAGAACCGGCAGGGGATGCCTGCTTTCTCCGATTTGGGGCATGCAGTTCAACAGGCCCTGCGTGTACGGGTGGCGCGCATTCTTGAGATCGGATGCCTTGAGTTCCTCGACGACCTTGCCGGCATACATAACAATGACTCGGTCGCAGAAGGACGACACAAGACGCAGATCGTGAGACACGAAGATCAGCCCCATGCCGCGCTCCGACACAAGCCGGTCCATAATCCTGAGGACGTCGAGCTGAACCGTGACATCCAGTGCGGAGGTCGGTTCGTCGGCAATCAACAGTTCCGGATCGGCGATCAGCATCATGGCGATCATGGCGCGCTGACCCATGCCGCCCGAGACCTCGTGCGGATAGAGGTCGAACACTCGCTTCGGATCGCGGATCTGCACTGCCTCCAACATCGCGAGAGCGCGGTCGCGCGCCTCCGCCTTGCCGACTTTCTCGTGCGTCCTCAGCGTTTCGCAGATCTGCCGGCCAATCGACATGACGGGATCGAGTGAATATTTCGGATCCTGCAGGACCATCGCGATGCGCTTCCCGCGCAGTTGCCGACGTTGCTTGGCGGATGTGGCGAGAAGATCGATGCCGTTGAAATCCAGCTTGTCGGCCGACACGATGCCGTGCTTCGGCGTCAGGCCCATAATGGCGCGCCCCGTCTGGGACTTGCCGGAACCAGATTCGCCGACGATGCCGAGGCGTTCCTTGCCAAGGGTGAACGAGACGCCGCGAACGGCTTCGATCACGCCCGTGCGTGTGGGATAGCTGACCTTGAGGTTTTGAACGGTGAGGAGATCGGTCATTGGCCGCTCTCCTTGGGGTCGAGCGCATCGCGCAGGCCGTCGCCGAGAAGATTGAAGCCGAGGCTGACGATGAGAATCGCAAAGCCCGGCATGGCTGCCACCCACCACTGGTCCAGGATGAAACGCCGGCCAGACGCGATCATTGCGCCCCATTCCGGAAGCGGGGGCTGCGCGCCGAGACCGAGGAAACCGAGACCGGCGGCTGTCAGGATGATGCCAGCCATATCGAGCGTCACGCGCACGATGAGCGAGGAAAGACAAAGCGGCATCACATGCCGGACCACAATCCGCAGAGGCGATGCGCCCATCAGCTTGACCGCGGAGATGTAGTCAGAGCGACGAACGGTCAGCGTTTCCGCGCGTGCAATGCGAGCGTAGGGCGGCCAAGATGTAATCGCAATCGCGATGATCGCGTTCTGGATACCGGGTCCGAGCGCCGCAACGAAGGCGAGGGCCAGAACCAGCTTGGGGAAAGCCAGGAAGATATCGGTGATGCGCATCAGCGTGGCGTCGACCCAGCCGCCAGCGTAGCCCGACACCGTACCGACGATCAGACCGATCGGCGCCGAGATGGCAGCAACGAGAACGACGACCAGCAACGTCAAGCGGGCGCCATAGACAAGGCGCGAATAGATATCACGGCCCTGGTCGTCTGTGCCAAGCCAGTAGCCCTCAGAGCCGGGCGGCAGAAGACGCGCATTCTTCAGGTCGCCAACGATAGGCGAATGGGTTGCCAGCACGTTCGCAAACGCAGCCACGAACAGGAGGGCGATGATGATCAGCAAACCGACGACGGCCAGGCGATTTGCGGTGAACTGGCGCCAGGTCACGTAGGCTCGGCCCAATCGCGCCTGTCTGCGCGACTGCGGCCGATCGGAAAGCAGCCACTCGCGGCGGCTCATCGGCGCCGATTGATTTGCGGGAACCGTCATCGGCTTCGGGTCCTAGGGTCGAGCGTCCGATAAAGAAGATCGGACAAAAGGTTGATGCCGATGAAAACCGTGCCGATGACGATGGTGCCACCGAGAACAGCGTTCATGTCGGCGTTCTGAAGGGAATTCGTGATGTAGAGCCCGATGCCCGGCCAAGAGAAAACCGTCTCTGTCAGTACCGAACCCTCGAGCAGACCGGCGTAGGAAAGCGCGATGACGGTGACGAGCGGCACGGCGGCGTTGCGCAGTGCATGGCCCCAGATCACTCGGGTCTCCGACAACCCCTTGGCGCGTGCGGCAACCACATATTCCTGGCTGAGCTCATTGAGCATGAAGCTGCGCGTCATGCGGCTGATATAGGCAAGCGAAAAGTAGCCGAGCAGCGAGGCCGGCAGAATGATGTGGCGGAAGACATCGTAGAAGACGTCCCACTGCCCCTGCATGGCGCTGTCGATCAGATAGAAGCCAGTTACCGGCGTAAAACTGTACTCGAATACGATATCGATGCGGCCCGGGAAGGCCACCCATCGCAATTGCGCGTAGAAGATCACGAGCGAGATCAGCGCAAGCCAGAAGATCGGAACGGAATAACCGATCAGACCTATGACGCGGACAACCTGGTCGGCGACGCTGCCGCGCCGAACGGCAGCCAGCACGCCGAGCGGCACGCCGATGACCGAGCCGATGATGGTCCCGAGTGTCGCGAGCTCGATCGTTGCTGGAAACACGCGCTTAATGTCGACCATGACGGGATTGGTGGTCAGGACGGAGGTCCCGAAGTCACCCGACAGGATGCTCTTCAGATAAATAAAGAACTGCTGGTAGAGCGGCAGGTCGAAACCGAGCTCGCGACGGACGCGCTCGACGACATGCGTAGGCGCGCGATCACCGAGAATGGCAAGGACGGGATCGATCGGTACGACGCGGCCGATGAAAAAGGTTACGGCCAGAAGGCCAAGATAAGTCGTGACGGCGGCGACAAGAAATCGCCCGACCGCCTTGGCAATGGGAACAGCACGGCCCCGTTTGGGCCGTGCCTCCATCTTTGTTTCAACGATGCTCAACGGATCAATCCTGCCGGATCATTCCTTGCCGACCGGGCCGACATAGTTGGTGTCGAAGCTCGGGCCGAGTTTGAAGCCCTTGAGGCTCTTGCGGGCGCCTGCCACTTCGATCTGCTGGAAGATGATCACGAAGGGGCTGTTGGCGAGGAACTTCTTCTGGATGTCCTCGTACATGGCCGCGCGCTTCGCGCCGTCACGTTCCAGCAGTGCAGCCTTCGTTTCCTTGTCGAGTTCGGGCGCTTCCCAGGTGTTGCGCCATGCGAGCGTCTTGACGGTACCGGCGTCCGAGTTGTCCGGGTTCGTGGTGAAGGTATCGGCATTCGAGTTCGGATCGAAATAGTCCGAGCCCCACTGGCCAATGTACATGTCGTGTGTACGCGCGCGGAACTTCGTCAGGGTCTGCTTGCCGTCGCCGGGGATGATTTCCATCTTGACGCCAGCCTGGGCGAGCGACTGCTGCATGGATTCGGCAATACCCGTTACCGGCTGCGTATTGCGAACGTCCATCGTCACCGAGAAGCCGTCCTTCAGGCCAGCCTTCGCCAGCAGTTCCTTGGCCTTGGCCACATCGAGCTTATACGGTTTCTCATCCAGCGCACCGAGCTGGCCTTTCGGCAGGAAGGTCTGGTGGATTTCGCCGATGCCCTTGATCAGCGTCGAACCAATCGCGTCATAGTCGACGAGGTACTTGAAGGCTTCCTGGACTTCCGGCTTCTTCAGGTTTTCGTTCTTGGAGTTCAGGCTGACGTAATAGACCGTACCCTTCGGGGCGCTAACGGTCGTCAGATCGGCGTTCTTGGCGACTGCATCGAGATCGCCGGGCTCCAGGTTGCGGGCGGTGTCGATATCGCCGGCTTCCAGCGCCAGGCGCTGCGCCGAGCTTTCCTTCATGAAGCGATAGATCACGCGATTGAGCTTCGCCTTGTCGCCGTAGTAGTTGTCATTGCGCTCCATCACGACAACTTCATTGGCGCGCCACTCGCGCAGCTTGAAAACGCCCGAGCCCGCGTAACCGGTCTTCAGCCATTCGTTACCGAAGTCGTTGTCATACTTGTAATCGGCGCTCGGCGTCACGGACTTGACGTGATCCATAACGAGCTTCTTGTCGACAACAGAGGCAACGGTTGCCGTCAGGCAGTTCAGCACGAAGCTCGGCGCATAGGGCTTGTCGACGGTAAAGACGAAGGTGTTTTCATCCGTCGCCTTCGCCTTTTCGGTGACGTTGTCGCCATTGATGCCGAACTGGGTGATGATGAAGGCGGGGCTCTTGTCGAGCTTCACGGCGCGCTCGAAGGACCATGCGACGTCGTCAGCAGTGATCGGGTTGCCGGAGGCGAACTTCAAACCGGGCTTGAGCTTGAAGGTGTAGGTCAGTCCATCATCCGATACCGTCCAGCTGTCGGCGAGGTCGCCCTTGACCTTGGACGTGTCGTTCATGTCGAGACGGACGAGCAAGCTGTAGGTGTTGCTCGTGACTTCGGCCGTCGACAGTTCGAACGCCTCACCCGGATCCATGGTGATGATGTCGTCGAAGGCAAAGCCTTCGACCAGCGTATCCTTCGGCGTTTCCGCGAAAGCGGCCGGTGCAACTGCCATCATGATCGACAGAGCAGCGCCTGCCGAAAGTTGACGGAATGTGCGGTTGAATTTGCTGACTATCATGGTTTTTGGTTCCCCTGTTTTCCATTTCAATGCAAAGCTTTAGGCGGGCTCAGGCGTTTTCTTCTCCCCACGCCGAAGCCAGAATCCTCAGCCAGTTCCCGCTGGCCAATTTTTCGAGATCTCGCGCACCATAGCCAACGCGCTGGAGGGCGGCAATCAGCTTCTGGTTCCCTGCGGCGTCCCCTATTTCTTCGGGGATCGTCGCGCCGTCAAAGTCCGAACCGAGCGCCACACAGTCGATGCCGACGCGCTCCACGAGGTAGTCGATGTGGCGAACCATATCGATCAGCGGCGTATCGCCATCGGAGCGACCGTCGCTGCGCAGCATCGCGGTCGCATAGTTCACGCCGACGAGACCGCGGCTTTCCCTGATGGCGTCGAGCTGCTTGTCGGTGAGGTTGCGGGCGACTGGCGTCAACGCGTGAGCGTTGGAATGGCTGGCAACAAGCGGCTGATCGGTCGTCTTGGCGACGTCCCAGAAGCCCTTCTCGGTGATGTGCGCCAGATCGATCAGGATGCCTAGGCGGTTGCATTCGCGCACGAGGGCAAAGCCTGCCTCGGTAAGACCGGGCGCGGTGTCCGGGGACATAGGGAAGGCGAAGGGCACGCCGTGTCCGAAGATATTGTGGCGGCTCCATACCGGTCCCAACGAGCGCAGGCCGGCGGCATAAAATACTTCGAGCGCCGCCAGGTCAGGTCCGATGGCCTCGCAGCCTTCCATGTGCATCACGGCCGCGAAGAGCCCGTCAGCCATGGCCTTGCGGATATCCTTTACCGTGCGGCAAAGGCGCCAGGCGCCGGCGCGGTCCAGGCGAAGCGCGATGGCGGCCATTTCCGCGGCGATGTTCAGCGAGGACAGCGGTTCGAGGGGCGCAGCGAGCGGCGTGACGTAGTGGCCGTTCTTGTCGGGATCGGCAAAAACGAGATCGCCGGAGGGCACGTAGATTGCGCAGAGGCCACCGGCCAGTCCGCCAGCCTTGGCGCGCGGGCCATCTATGTGGCCCAAATCTGTTCCGTTTGAAAATTCAGCGACTGGATCGCCGCCATCCCTTTCATGTGTCCAAAGCCGAAGGAGGACGTCGTTATGGCCGTCGAATACGAATTGCATCTGCGTTCCTGTGTGCCCGGGCGGGCGATATGAAGAGCGCAGAATAGAAAAGCTGGCAGAATACGCCACCTCTTTTTTCAGAAATTTTGCTGTTCCGCAGCAATAGTTAGCAGAAACGAGAAACGGGAGCCGAGGCTCCCGTTCCGAAGGGTTTTCTATCAGTGCTTGGCGCGTTTCTTTTGGCGGTAGACGTCGATCACGACGGCGGCCACAATGATCAGGCCTTTGACGATCTCCTGGTAGTAGGCGTCGACTCTTAAGAAGGTGAAGCCAGAGGTCATCACGCCAAGAATGATCGTACCGATAACCGTGCCGGTGATGCGGCCGACGCCGCCGGTCAGAGACGTACCGCCGATGACAGCCGCGGCAATGGCGTCCAGTTCGTACATGACGCCCATGCCAGCTTGCGCAGTCTGGGCGCGGGCTGCCGTAACGACGCCCGCAAGGCCCGCAAGGAGACCGGCAATGGCGTAAACCTTGATCAGGTGAGCTTCGATATTGATACCGGAAACGCGCGCAGCCTGGACGTTGGCACCGATCGCATAGGTGAACTTGCCGTAGCGCGTATAGCGAAGCGCAATGTGGAAGATTAGCGCCACGACCAGAAAGACGATGACGGGCCAAATGCCGGTGCCGATGAAATTGAACTGCTCGGTGAGTCCCGAGACCGGCTGGCCCTTGGTGTACCACTTCGAAATGCCGCGTGCCGAAACCATCATGCCGAGCGTGGCGATGAATGGCGGGATCTTGGTCTTTGCAATCAGCTGCCCGTTGATAAAGCCGGCCGCAAGGCCGATGAGGAGGCCGACGCCGATCGGGATGAAGAATGGCAGGTCGGTCAGCGAAGGATAGAGCGCCCGTGGCCAGGTCGATGCCTGCGCGAAGCTTGCCGCAATCATCGCCGTCATGCCGACGACGGAGCCGGATGAGAGGTCGATGCCGCCGGTAATGATGACCTGCGTCACACCCACCGAGATGATGCCGATGACGGAGACCTGAAGGATCATGATCGTCAGGCGCTGCGAATTGAACAGAAAGCTCTGGCCGATGAAGATCCAGCCGAGAATTTCATAGACAAGTGCAATGCCGACCAGGACAAGGAAAATGCTGAGCTCGGGCGGGACACGCCGTCTGCGCGCGCGCGTTGCAAGCGGGGCCGCTACCTCAGCTGCGTTGGTATTCATGATATCCTCCCTTCGGTTGCCGGACGCCGCGTTACTGCGCGGCAAGCTCCATGACCTTGATCTGCGTTGCTTCGTCGCGATTGAGAAAACCGGTCACCCGACCCTCGTGCATCACCATGATGCGGTCGCTCATGCCCAGTACTTCGGGCATTTCCGACGAGATCATGAGCACCGCCACTCCGTTTTTCGCCATCTCTGTCACCAGGCGATGGATTTCAGCCTTGGCGCCGACGTCGATGCCACGGGTCGGCTCGTCGAGAATGAGGATTTTCGGATTGGTCAGCAGCCAGCGACCGATCAGAACCTTCTGCTGATTGCCGCCGGACAGGTTTTCCACGCGCTCATCGAGGTTGGGCGTCTTCACTCGGAGTTTCTTGGCCATGTCCTCGCAGGTCGCCTCGATCGAGCTTTCCTGCACAAAGCCCCCCTTGACGAACCTGTCCTGGAGAACGGCGATCTGCATGTTCTCGAGAACGCTGAGGATCAGCAAACAGCCCGTGTCTTTGCGGTCCTCGGTCAGGAACGCCATGTGATTCCGGATTGCGACGGTCGGCGAGGCGATCGTTGTCTTCTTGCCGAAGAGTTCGATCGTGCCCGATGTTGCGGGCGTCACGCCGAATAAGGTCTCGGCGACGTTTGATCGGCCTGAGCCGACAAGGCCGGCTACGCCGAGGATTTCGCCCGATCGCACGTCAAAGGAAACGTCACGGAAGACGTCGTTGAGCGACAGGTTCTTGACCGAGAGGACGACGTCGCCGATCGGCACGTCCTCTTTGGGGAACATCTGGGTGATCTCGCGGCCGACCATCATGCGGATGATGTCATCGCGGGTGACATCTGTTGAGGCATGAGTGCCGATATAGCGGCCATCGCGGAACACCGAGAACTCGTCGGCAATCTCGAACAGCTCGTTCATCTTGTGCGTGATGTAGACGATACCGATGCCTTGAGCTCTGAGGTCGCGAATGATCCGAAAGAGGTGTTCGACCTCGCGCTCGGTCAGCGCCGAGGTTGGCTCGTCCATGATCAGGACGTCGGAATTGTAGGAGACAGCCTTGGCGATCTCGACCATCTGCCGGCTGGCGACGGAAAGTTCGCGGACCTGGATCTCCGGGTCGATGTCGATGTTCAGCCGGCGAAACAGCTCGTCGGTCTGGCGGAACATGGCTGCGTGGTCGACAAAGCCAAACTTGTTCGTCGGCTCGCGACGGATCCAAATGTTCTCGGCGACGGTCATATAGGGCATCAGGTTCAGCTCCTGATGAATCATCGCAATGCCATTTTCCAAGGCGTCGAGCGGCGATTTGAGCTGGATCTCAACGCCCTTGAGGCGTACTTCGCCCTTGTCGGGAATATAGATGCCGGCGAGGATTTTCATCAGCGTCGACTTGCCGGCGCCGTTTTCGCCCATCAAGGCATGCACGGTGCCGCGCCTCAGCCGGAACTGAACATCATCAAGTGCGACAACGCCCGGGAACTCCTTCCGGACACCTTCGGCGCTCAACAGGTATTCCGCATTCGGAACAGCGCCGCTCTGGCGCACTGCAGCCATTGTAGACGGGCTGACAACCATCTCATCTCCTCCCGGACACGGACTGAGGGAAGGAATGCGGAACCCTGTCCCGCATCCCGATTTCTCCGAACGTTAGTTCTTCGCGACGAAGTCCTTGACGTTCTCAGGCGTGACGAGCTGGAAAGGAATGTAAACCTTCTTCTCTATCTTTTCGCCCTTCGCGAGCTTCAGGGCCGCATCAAGCGCGCCCTTGCCCTGCCCTGCGGCATCCTGGAAGACCGTCACATCGAGATCACCGGCCTGCATCGCGGCGAGTGCGTCCTGCGTTGCGTCAACGCCGCCGATCACGATCTTGCTGAGGTCCTTGCCGGCCGCCTTGAGCGCCTGAATGGCGCCGATCGCCATTTCGTCGTTGTTCGAAATGACGGCATCGAACTCGAGACCGCTGGAGAGCCAGTTGGTCAGAAGGTCGGACCCCTGAGTACGGGACCAGTTGGCCGTCTGCTCTTCGATGATCTGGATGCCCTTGCATTCGTCCGTCGCAATGACGTCATGGACGTCCTTGGTGCGCATGCGTGCAGCCTGGTTGGAGAGTTCGCCCATCATGACAACGGCCTTACCCTTGCCTCCCAACAGGCGGCAAACTTCCTTGGCTTCAAGCGTACCGGATTCCTGCTCGTTCGAAGCGACGAAGGCCTGTTTATCCGGAAGGCTGTCGACGTTGACCGGTTCGCGGTTGACGTAAACGAGCGGAATGCCGGCATCAGCCGCGATTTTCGACATGGCGGCGGTAGCGTCGGTGTCGACCGGATTGACGATGATCGCGTCAACCTTGGATGCGATGAAGTTCTGGATCTGGCTCTGCTGCTTCGCGACGTCGTTCTGGGCGTCTTCAACCTGCAGCGTCACGCCCTTCAGGGTCTTGGAATAGTCCTGCATCCCGTTGCGCAGGACGGTCAGGAAGTTGTCGTCAAACAGCGCCATCGAGACGCCAACGGTTTCAGCGTGAGCGGCCGTCGACAGGACGAGCGCCAGGGCAGTACCCATGATAAATTTCTTCATTTTGTTTTCCTCCACAAAGCGGTGTCCGGCTGCACCCTCCTCACGCCGGAGCTTCGGGCCATGCCCAAAAGCCAGTATCTTGTTCGCTGCGTGCCATCTCCCGTTGGCCATCCGTCAAGAAACGGAACAAACGAACCGTGAAATTTGTATCACGGAATATTCATTCCATTTTCTATGGGAGGCGTCAAGTCCAATTGAAGGATGAGGCCGCCGGCGCTTGGCGAAAATCTCGCCAAAACGGCTGCCAGGCACTGAAAAGCGCGATGTCGATGACTATAT
Organism: Rhizobium sp. 01T417; assembly: GCF_056398905.1. Classification (NCBI taxonomy): domain Bacteria; kingdom Pseudomonadati; phylum Pseudomonadota; class Alphaproteobacteria; order Hyphomicrobiales; family Rhizobiaceae; genus Rhizobium; species Rhizobium sp. 01T417. The sequence continues at coordinate 118,005 of NZ_JBFTQH010000002.1, forward strand.
GGGCCGCGCTAGCGGCAGCCGTTTCGCTGCCCTTCCAAGGAGAAACTGATGCCGATCTCGATGTATCGATCAACCGTTCCGGTCTTCCAACGTGGCCTTAAGACGTTGAAGACCTATCTCGACAAAGCCGAGGCCTTCGCCAAAGAAAAAGGCGTCGATGGCGCGGATCTCGTTGCGGCGCGGCTATCTTCGGACATGCTGCCGTTTGCAGGCCAGTATCAGCGCGCGACCGACAGCGCCAAGTTGGCGATTGCGCGACTGACCGCCAGCGAGGCGCCGAAATTCGAGGATAACGAAGCGACGATCGCCGAGTTGCGTGCGCGTGTTGCCAAGACAGAGGCCTACCTTGCGGCCGTTGCGCCGGCTGCACTCGAGGGAACGGAAACGCGCGAAATCACTCTGTCTCCAGGGGGCAACAAGATCACGTTCCGCGGCGACGAGTATGTCATGACCTTCGCACTGCCGAACTTCTTCTTCCATCTTGCGACGGCTCACGCGATCCTGCGCAACCAGGGCGTTCCGGTCGGCAAGATGGACTATCTCGGTCGCTTCGCGTGACGAAGCTCAGGGCCGGTGCTTCACCGGCCCTTTCTCGGTAAGTTCGGTGAAGGCTAGCGTCTGATCCAGATGGCGGGCACGCAGCGAGAGAAGTTTCTCGGCATAGGCAAGCCGCACCGGCAGATAGGCTTCGTCTGACGCGAGGTTGTTCAATTCCATCGGATCAGCCTGCAGATCGAACAGCAGCGGTGACAGTGCTGTGAAATGCACGTATTTGAAGCGCTCATCCCTGATGACGGCAAGATTGCATTCGTTCGACCGCAATCCGAAATGAGTTTCCGGCTCCTGAGTGGCGATATCGCGGAAGTCAAATTCCCAGAAGGCTGCTTCGCGCCAATTTCCGGGCTCGCGCCGCATGAGCGGCAGGAGCGATTGTCCGTCCACACCATTCTCCGGCTCGATATTCAGGCGGTCGCACAATGTCGGGAAGATGTCTGCCGCGGACGTGAACCGCTCGACAACGCTGCCCCGCGTGGCGGCCTGCGGGTCGCGGATGACAAGCGGGATATGATAGCTGCCGTCGAAGAAGCCGCCCTTGCCGAGCGTCCAGTGATCGCCCGCCATCTCGGCGTGGTCGGAGGTGAAGATGATCAGCGTGTTATCCCAGGCCCTGGCTTCCTTCAATGCGCTCCAAACACGCCCGAGCTGCGCGTCGACCTCGGCAATCATGCCATAATAGATGGCGCGGATCGCGCCGAAGTCGCTGTCTTCCCAGTCGTTGACGCGACCGGCTGCGCCGTAGATGAAGTTACCCTTCTTTGCCCTCGGCATGGCATAGGACAGGTAAGGATGTGCGCTCTGTTCTATTTCATGGTTTTTCGCCCGGACGAAATGCGGACCGTCCTCCGGGCTGAACAGGTCGTTGTATCGAGGCGGGGCCGAAAATGGCGGATGGGGACGCAGGAACGAAACATGCGCGAACCACGGCGCATCTTGCTCGCCCAGCCAGCGGATAAACTCTCCTGCGAGAAACGCCGTCTGCGTCTCGTCCTTCGAATAGGCTGTTGCCGCGTTCGAGATCTCGCCGCGCCGCGCGCCAACAGGAATGTGGATGTCGCGGGTATGCGCTTCAGCGTGCCCCCGCGAGCGCAACCAGGAGAGCCATTGCTTTTCATGTTCGGGAAGGAGTTGCCGGGCCGTGAAACCGGGCAACAATCCCTCATAGGTCGTCAGATGCGGGTCGTTTTGATCCAGGCCGCGGGGGTCGGGTGCGGTGTCCGTGTAACCGAACAGCGTCGGATCATAGCCCGCCCGCCGCGCCGCCAACGCCAGATTGTCAAATCGGGCATCGAGGGGTGAGCCGTTCCGGCAAACCCGGTGGTTCATCTGATAGAGGCCAGTGTAGAGCGTGGCTCGTGCCGGCGAACATGGAGCCGCGCCGGCGTAGTGGCGCGCAAACAACACGCCTTCTGCCGCCAGCGCATCTACGTTCGGCGTCTTGAGGCAGGCATGCCCGGTCGCTGACAGACAATCGCCACGCCACTGGTCCGCGGTGATCAGGAGAATGTTCGGTCGACCGGTCATGGATGCATTCAGTGCTGGTTTGATTTTGCGTGCCAGTTCCACGCCGAGCGGATGATTTGAGACAAATCATACTGCGGCGTCCAGCCGAGAATCTCCCGCGCCTTGTCGTTGTTGGCAACCAGCGTGTGCGAGTCGCCCTCGCGGCGGCCGACATATTCCACAGGAAACGGCCGCTCGGAGACGCGCTCGATGGTGCCGAGCAACTCCTTCACGGTCGTCCCGGTGCCGGTGCCGAGGTTGAGAGCAACCGACTCGCCGCCGCGCAACAGATGCTCGACGGCACGGACATGGGCATCGGCGAGATCGAGGACGTGGATGTAGTCGCGGACGCAGGTGCCGTCGCGCGTCTCGTAGTCGGTTCCGAACACCCTGAAGCCTTCGCGGCGGCCAAGGGCGGCGTCGATCGCCAACGGTATGGCGTGCGTTTCCGGCTGGTGCCACTCGCCGATCCTGCCTTCGAAATCGGCCCCGGCAGCGTTGAAATAGCGAAGCACGACCGATCGAAAGCCCGTGTACTTGTCGTAGTCGGAAAGCGCCTGCTCGACGATGTACTTCGTGCGACCGTACGGATTGATCGGCACCTGGCGATGCGTCTCGTCGAGTGGCACGCTCTGCGGCAAGCCATAAGTCGCGCAGGTCGACGAGAAGACGAATGCCTTGACGCCAGCCGTCTGGGCAGCTGCCAGGAGTGTCAGTGTGCCGATGACGTTGTTCTCGTAGAAGGCAACCGGATCCTTGACAGATTCGCCGACTTCGATGAGCGCGGCAAAGTGCAGGATGGCGGCTGGCTTGTGTGTTGCCAGGACCTCGTCAAGGCGCGCCCGATCCCTGATATCCCCTTCTTCCGCGGGTCCCCACTTTACGAACTCGCGGTGACCGTTTGAGAAATTGTCGAAAACGACCGGTTTGAAGCCCTTGTTCGCAAGATCGAGACACGTGTGCGAGCCAATATACCCAGCGCCGCCAACGACCAGAACCGTTTCACCTGCCATGCACCACCTTCAATTCTCGTTTCGGATGAAGAGAAGACTTAAGGCAGGTCGATGGCAAGAAAAAGAAAGAAACGAACGGGGGAGGGACGCTGGCCTCGTTTTGTCGACGATGGCATTAGCAAATTGATCGCGCAAAGCTTTTCAGGCGCGATCGACTGTTCGGCAATGCTCAACACGACAATATTTTTAAATAGAACAGCAGACTCCTTTTGATCATTCCTGCAACCAAGCGTATCTATAAATACTGCTTTCGCGTGATTTTAAATAGAATTGACTTCTCTTCGTGATTTCTGCGAGAAATTGTCTTCTTCGGTGCCTCTGTTGATGAATCTGGAAGCACAGTTCAATGAATTCATCGATAAGAAAATTCATCTTCCATGATCTTCAGGCGATTGAAGGATACATTGATCCGCCTGACGCGCTGGTATTTCTTGCCGTTCTGCGGGCACAGCAATCAGCATCCTTGCAAGGTGGCTTGGCCGAGATCGGCGTTTACTACGGCCGATCCTACTTCCTGATGCGAAAGATCTGCGGAGAGGCCGAGAAGATCGTGGCGATCGATCCCTTCGATATCCTGAAATCCGAGCACGGCGCGACGCAATATGACCGTTTCGTGGCGGGTGGCCGCCAACTGGGCCTTTCCGTGGATGCAGAGCGCGTCGTCAAGAGCGACAGCACGCTGCTCAGGCCGGAGGACATTATTGAAAGGGCCGGCAAGGTCCGCTTTTTCAGTATCGACGGCGGCCACATGCTGCACCACGTCGCGGCCGACAGTCGTCTTGCTGCCGGGTCGCTTGCGGAGCATGGGATTATCGTCTTCGACGATACCTTCAATCCCGCCTGGCCGGAGGTCACGGTCGGGGTGACCGATTTCCTGCGTGAAGAGGCCGGCCGCTTCTCGGTTTTCTGCCTGACGAAATACAAGACCTATGTCTGCCGCAACGCTTTCCACGCATTCTATTCGCGTTCGATCATGACTTCACCGGAGCTGAAGGCGTTCGATCACATAGAGACGGATTTCCTCGGCTCGACGGCGATCCGGTTGCACAATCCGATGCGCCGCCGCATCGCTCATGAAGTGATGGTCGGATTGGGCATGCGCGCACTGTCGGAGCGCGCTTACCGATAGGCCGATTTAGGCTGCTGGCGGATCTGCTTCTTTCAGCCTGTATCCGACGCCGGTTTCAGTCGTGATGTATTGGGGCTGGTCCGGGCTCTGCTCGATCTTTTGGCGCAGCTGTCGCACGTAGACACGCAGGTATTGTACGTCGGCAGCGGGCCCCCAGATCTGCTTCAACAGAAACTGGTGGGTGAGGACCTTTCCCGCATGCTGGGCGAGGACCCGCAGAATGTCGTATTCCTTCGGCGAGAGCTTGATTTCCCTGCCGTCGATCTTGACAATGCGCTTGACGAGGTCGATCGACAGGCCGCCAGCCTGAAAGATCGCTCGTTCACCCTGCTGCTGCAAGCGATGACGCAAGGCGACACGAAGCCGGGCACCGAGTTCGTTCATGCCGAACGGTTTCGTCAGATAGTCATCGGCGCCCGCCTCCAGTGCCTTGACGATTCCGGTTTCATCGGTCCGGCTGGAAAGGATCACGATCGGCAAGGCAAGGCCTGCGTCTCTCCATTCCTGCAGCAGTTCATGGCCCGACTTGTCCGGCAGGCCAAGGTCGAGCACGATCAGATCCGGCGGATCATCCTTCGCTGCCTGCAGCGCCGCCACGCCGTTTGGCGCTTCGTGCACCTCGTAGCCTTGCGCCGTGAGACCAACGCGAAGCAGCTTGCGGATCGGGGGCTCGTCGTCAACGACGAGGATTTTTACGGCTGAACCGGTCATTTTAGCTCATCCAATTTAGGAATCTCGTTTGGCTTCGGAAGACGGATGGTGAAGACAGCACCCGAACGATCGGAGCGATTTCGGGCAGTGATCGCACCGCCCATCGCCTCGACAAAACCGCGACAGATGGACAGGCCGAGGCCCGTCCCGGCGCGAACCTGGTCCCCTTTGCTTACTCGATAGAATGTGTCGAAGACGCGGTCCACATCCGCCGGCGGAATGCCGGGTCCCTCGTCTGAAACCTCAACCACAACATTGTATTCGTCCGCCCGCCCATCGATACGGATTGACGACCCCTGCGGCGCATACTTGGCAGCATTGTCGAGTAAATTGAAAAGCACCTGTTCGAACAATACCGGATCGACGCGGATCATCGGCAGGTCTGCAGGAATCGTCATGACGGTCTTGTGGTGCGCAAGAATTTTCTCGGCGCGGCGCAGCGCGCTTCCGGCAATGTCGCCCGGGTAGTGAAGCGCATAGTTCGGCTCCATCGCACCGGACTCGATCTTCGTCATGTCGAGCAGGTTGGCAATAAAGCGGTTGAGCCGTTCCGACTCGTCGACGACGGTCGACAACAGATCCAGACGATCTTCAACCGACATGGAATCGCGGTAGTCCCGCAGAGTGCCTGCAGCGCCAAGGATGGCCGCGAGCGGCGTCTTCAGGTCATGCGAGATCGAGGTCAGGAGGGCAGAGCGCAGACGATCGGCTTCGGCAGCCAGCTTGGCGCGGTCAACATCCGCTACTAGTTGAATGCGCTCTATCGCAAGCGCCGCCTGATCCGCCAAGGCGTCGAGAAGGCGTTGCTGTTCGGGCGTCAGCAGAGGGCCGTCGCGTCGGTCATTGTCCAAGCCGATCACACCAACGGCGGCACGTCCGGTTCGCAGCGGCACGTAGAGGCGTTTGGCGCCAGGCAGGGTATCGGCGCCACGGCCTGCGGCGTGATTGTGCTCCCACGCCCAGCGGGCGGCGGCAATATCTGCCTCATCGAGGGTGTCATCCGGCGGATAACCGGCCTTGACGGCGATGGTGCCTTCTTCCGGCAGCAGAAGGACGACGCGGACCTTGAGCATCGATGCCAGCTGAAAGGCGGTGGCCCAGAGAACGTCGTCGAGCGTGCCGGTGCCGGCCAATTTCTTGGAAAAGAGGTAGAGGTCTTCCGTCGTCCTGGCACGCTGCCGGGCAGCAGCCGCCTGGCGTTGGACCGTTGCCGTCAGGTTGCTCGCGATGACAGCGACGCCCAGGAAGAAGAACAACGCAAGCACGCTCTCCGGATCGCTGATCGTCAGCGTGTAGCGGGGCGGCAGGAAGAAGAAGTTAAAGGACAGCGCGCTGATGATGCAGGTATAGAGCGCTGGGCGCAGCCCGTGGATGACCGCCGAGGTTAGCACCGCCATCAAGAACACGAGGGCAAGGTTGCGGACATCAAGAACCTGATCGAGCACCACGCCGGCGATGAGCGCGACAACCACATAGGCTGTCGCGGAGAGATAGGCCCGGATGTTGAAGTCGGGCACGGACGGTGCGGCTCCGACGCCGCGCGCGGATGTTCCCACCGTCTCGCTGCCGGAAATCACATGGACGCTGATATTGCCTGACGTCCGGATCAGATCGTCGGCTATGGAGCGGTGAAGCCAGTCACGCCAGGTCGGCTTGTTGGGGGCGCCGATGACGATGTGGGTAACGTTGTTGGCAGCGGCGTGGCGGACCAGCTCTTCGGAGACCTCACGGCCGGGAATGGTGATCGCCTCACCGCCGAGCTGTTCGGCCAATCGAAGTGTGGCCGCAATTGTGTCACGGTCGGTTTCAGTCAGATTGATGGAACGACCGGTCTCGACATAGACGGCCGCCCACGGTGCCCGCAGTCGCGAGGCCATTCGCGAGGCATAGCGTACCAGCGAGGCCGAGCGTGGATGCTGATCAACCGATACAAGGACCCTCTCACCTGCGGCCCAGGGACCAGCGATGGCATGCGCCTGCATGTGGGTCAGGAGTTGGTCGTCGACACGCTGCGCGGTCTTGCGCAATGCCAGTTCGCGCAGCGCAGTCAGGTTTCCGGGCGTAAAATAATTGGTCAGAGCCCGTTCGGCAGTCTTCGGAACATAGACCTTTCCGTCGTGCAGCCGCTTGATCAGATCATCCGGCGTCAGATCGATGATCTCGACGTCATCGGCCATATCGATGATCGAATCCGGGACGGTCTCTCGCACTCGGATGCGGGTAATCTGCGAAACGACATCGTTCAGGCTCTCGACGTGCTGGATGTTCAATGTCGAATAGACGTCTATGCCGCGGTCAAGCAGCTCCTTCACGTCGAGATAGCGCTTCGGATGGCGGCTGCCCTCGGCGTTCGTATGGGCAAGTTCGTCGACGAGGACGAGGCGCGGTTGGCGGGCGAGGATAGCGTCAATATCCATCTCCTCGAGCGGGCGGCCCTTGTAGTCGATCTTGACGCGCGGAATGACTTCGAAGCCATTGACGAGCGCTTGCGTTTCCTTGCGCCCGTGGGTCTCGACGATGCCGATCACCACGTCAACGCCATCGGACATCTTGGCACGGCCCGATTCCAGCATCTCGTAGGTCTTGCCGACGCCGGGCGCGGCGCCCAGGAAGATCTTCAGACGGCCACGTGTCTCCTGGCGCGCTTTCTCTAGCAGCGCGTCGGGCGAGGGCCTTCCAACCTTGTCGCGGTTGTCTTCCGGCATGCGGGTCAATCTTTCTGACGAGCAAGCCCCGGTGCGCGCAGGCGCCCGGGGCCTTCAATTTTACTGAGAGATAGAAGCATCAAGAGACTGATTCAATGCCAGAACATTGACCGTGCGTTCACCGAGGAACCCAAGTTCGGGGTGATTGACGGCGGCATCGACAATCGTCTTGAGCTTTGCCTCATCCATGCCGCGCGCCTTGGCGACGCGCGGTATCTGGAAGTAGGCGGCTTCGGGTGAGATGTGCGGATCAAGGCCGCTGCCGGAAGCCGTCACGAGGTCGATCGGCACCTCCACATTCGGGTTGGTCGCCTTGGCTGCTTCGTAATCAGTCTTCACGCGATCGATGAGCTTCTGGCTGGTTGGGCCGAGGTTCGAACCGCTGGAGCTGGCGGCATTGTAGCCGTCGCCTGCTGCCGAGGGACGGCCGCGGAAGTACTTATCGCCGGTGAAGGCCTGGCCGATCAGGGTCGAGCCGATCACGTGGCCGTCCTTCTCGATCAGGCTGCCATTGGCTTGCGCCGGGAAGAGTGCCTGTGCAGCGCCCGTCATTGCGAGCGGATAGAGCAGCCCGGTGATGGCGGTGGTGGCAACGATCATAACGATTGCCGGACGAAGTTCTTTCAACATGATGTCAACTCCTTAGGCGAGACCGATGGCCGTGATGACCATGTCGATCGCCTTGATGCCGATGAACGGGACGATGATGCCGCCGACACCGTAGATCAGCAGATTGCGGGACAAGAGCGCGCCGGCGCCGATTGCGCGGTATTTGACGCCTTTGAGCGAGAGCGGGATCAGCGCCACGATGATCAATGCGTTGAAGATGATGGCCGACAGGATCGCGCTCTGCGGGGTCGCTAGCCCCATGACGTTGAGGACGCCGAGTTGCGGATAGAAGGCCAGGAACATTGCCGGGATGATGGCGAAGTACTTGGCAATGTCATTGGCGATCGAGAAGGTCGTCAGCGCGCCGCGGGTCATCAGCAGCTGCTTGCCGATCTCGACGATCTCGATGAGTTTCGTCGGATCGCTGTCGAGGTCGACCATGTTGCCGGCTTCGCGGGCGGCGACCGTGCCGGTGTTCATGGCCACGCCGACGTCGGCCTGGGCGAGGGCAGGGGCGTCGTTCGTGCCGTCGCCGCACATGGCGACGAGCTTGCCTTTGGCCTGCTCCTCGCGGATCAGCGAGAGCTTGTTCTCCGGTGTCGCCTGCGCCAGGAAATCGTCCACGCCGGCTTCGGCGGCGATTGCTGCTGCCGTCATCGGGTTATCGCCTGTTATCATGACCGTGCGGATACCCATCCGGCGCAGTTCGGCGAAGCGCTCGCGGATACCGCCCTTGACGATGTCCTTGAGCTGGATGATGCCGAGCAGCTTGCCGTCACGGGCGACTGCCAGCGGCGTGCCGCCTGCCTTGGCGATTTCGTCGGCAATTGCCTGCAGTTCCCGCACGGTCTCGGTGTTGGTGCGGATGGCGATCGCTGCGTTGCCTGAAGCCGGTGCCGATGCGGCGCCAACATAGGCGAGTACGGCATCGACGGCCCCCTTACGGATCGAAGAGCCATCGACATCCACGCCGCTCATGCGCGTCTGCGCGGTGAAGGGCACGAAGGCGGCCTTCAGGCTGGCCATGTCGCGGCCACGGATGCCGTATTTCTCCTTGGCGAGCACGACGATCGAGCGGCCTTCCGGTGTTTCGTCGGCGAGCGATGCCAGTTGCGCGGCATCGGCAAGGTCCTGTTCGGAGATGCCGTGAACGGGGCGGAAGGACGTGGCTTGGCGGTTGCCAAGCGTGATCGTGCCGGTCTTGTCGAGGAGCAGCGTGTCGACGTCGCCGGCTGCCTCCACGGCGCGACCGGACATGGCCAGCACGTTGAAGCGTACCAGACGGTCCATGCCGGCGATGCCGATCGCCGAGAGAAGCGCGCCGATGGTCGTCGGAATCAGCGTCACGAAGAGCGCGACGAGGATGATGATCGGGATCGAGCCGCCGGCATAGCTTGCAAAGCTGGGGATGGTCGCGGTGGCCAGAACGAAGATCAGCGTCATGCCGGCAAGCAGGATGTTGAGGGCGATCTCGTTCGGGGTCTTCTGACGTTCGGCACCTTCGACGAGCGAGATCATGCGGTCGAGGAAGGTGTGCCCCGCGGCCGCGCTGATACGAACGCGAATCCAATCGGACAAAACCTGCGTACCGCCGGTAACGGCCGAACGGTCGCCGCCGGACTCGCGGATGACAGGGGCGGACTCGCCTGTTATCGCGGCCTCGTTGACAGATGCGACGCCCTCGATGACTTCACCGTCCGAGGGAATGATGTCGCCAGCCTCGACGAGGACAAGATCGCCGACCTTCAGGCTCGTGCCCGGAACGAGGCGGTAGCCGGTGCCGTTGTTGGCCGTCAGCAGTTTTGCCTGGGTTTCGGTGCGAGCCTTGCGCAGCGAGTCCGCCTGCGCCTTGCCGCGGCCTTCGGCAACGGCTTCGGCGAAGTTGGCAAAAAGCACGGTGAACCAGAGCCAAAGGTTGATCTGGAAGGAAAAGCCAAGATTTCCGCCGCCTGTGACGAGATCACGGACGAACAGGATCGTGGTCAGCGCCGAAACCGTTGCTACGACGAACATGACGGGGTTCTTGGCAAGGGTGCGCGGGTTCAGCTTCTTGAAGGCGGCGCCCACGGCCGGAATGAGAATGCGAGAATCCATGATGCTCGCTGATTTTGCCTGGCTCATAAGAGACTCCAGCTTGAAAAGAGTAAGGCGACCGTGTTGCGATCAGCCGTGTAGGATCCGAAGTACCGCGGCGATGACGAGGAGGCCGGCGAGCATCACTAGAATGATGTCGGAGGCGCGGGTCATCCGCTGGTTGTCACGTCCCGGCGAACCGGGACGTGCGTTGAAGGATTTGCGAAGCTTGTGACGAAGGATCATTGCTTCACCTCAAAAGGTCTGGCCGGCGATCGTGACCAGGTGCTCGACAACCGGGCCAAGCGCCAGGGCCGGGAAGAAGGTCAGTCCGCCGACAATCAGGATCGTGCCCGTCAGGAGGCCCACGAAGAGCAGGCCATCGGTCGGGAACGTGCCTGCCGAGGCGGGGACGGTCTTCTTGGCGACTAGGGAGCCTGCGATTGCGAGCGCCGGGACGATCACCAGAAAGCGTCCCATCAGCATGCCGAGGCCGAGCGTGATGTTGTACCAGGGTGTGTTGCCGGTCAGGCCACCGAAAGCCGAGCCGTTGTTCGCCGCAGCGGACGTGTAGGCATAAAGGATCTCGGAGAAGCCATGTGGTCCTGCCGTGCCGATCGAGGCGACGGCGGAGGGCAGCACGCTGGCGATCGCAGTAAACACGAGCATCGCAAGCGGCAGGCAAAGAATGGCAAGCACGGCCATCTTCATCTCCTTGGCTTCGATCTTCTTGCCAAGGTACTCGGGCGTGCGGCCGACCATCAACCCTGCGACAAAGATTGCGATGATCACGAAAAGCATGATGCCGTAGAAGCCCGCGCCAACACCGCCGACGATGACTTCGCCAAGCTGCATGTTGATGAGAGGGATCAAGCCGCCGAGTGCCGTGAAGCTGCCATGCATTGCGTTAACCGCACCGCAGGAGGCAGCGGTTGTTATGACCGCAAAGAGTGAGGACAACGTGACGCCGAAGCGCACTTCCTTGCCTTCCATGTTGCCGCCCTGCAGGCCGAAGGCGTGCATCAGCGGATTGCCTGCGGCTTCCGCCCAGTAGGTGACGCCGACGCCGACAATGAAGAGTACGCCCATGGTGGCGAGGATTGCCCAGCCCTGGCGCTGGTTGCCCACCATGCGTCCAAAGACATTGGTGAAGGCAGCACCGATTGCGAAGATCGAGACCATCTGGAGGAGGTTGGAAATCGCGTCGGGGTTTTCGAAGGGGTGCGCGGAGTTGGCGTTGAAGAAGCCGCCGCCGTTGGTTCCGAGCATCTTGATGGCAAGCTGCGAGGCCACCGGTCCAAGAGCAATCGTCTGCTTGGCGCCTTCGAGCGTCGTCGCGTCGACATAAGGGCCGAGCGTCTGCGGCACGCCGAGGTAGACATAGACCAGCGTCAGCACGATGCAGATCGGCAGGAGAATGTAGAGCGTCGCACGGGTCATATCGACCCAGAAATTGCCGACCGCCTTACCGGATGCGCGCGAAAAGGCGCGGATCAGGCCGATGGCGATTGCCATGCCGGTCGCGCCAGATACGAAGTTCTGCACGGTGAGGCCAGCCATCTGCGTGAGATAGGACATCGTGCTTTCGCCGCCGTAGTTCTGCCAGTTGGTGTTGGCGACGAAGCTTGTGGCGGTGTTGAAAGAGAGTTCGGGGCCAACCGCAGCCATTCCGGCCGGGTTCAGGGGCAAGATGTCCTGCATACGCAGCAGCGCGTAGAGGACGATGAAGCCGAGCAGGTTGAACATCAGCATGGCGAACGCATATGAAGTCCAGTGCTGTTCGTCGCGTTCGCTGGTGCCTGCAAGCGCATAAAGTCCCCGTTCAATAGGAACGAGGACGGGTGAGAGAAACGTGCGTTCGCCATTGAAGACGCGTGTCATGTAACCGCCGAGCGGTTTGACGAGCACAATGATGATCCCGCAGTAAAGTAGGATCTGAAGCCATCCGTTGAGGGTCATGGGAGGTAACTTTCAATACCCGATTTGTTTCGCCGGTCGCGCCTTGGGAGGAGGCGCGATGCTAGAAGCGTTCGGGGCGAATGAGAGCGTAGGTGAGGTAAACCGTGAGGAACACGGTGACGGCACCACTGAGAATATAGTCGAGTGTCATGGCGCTTCTCCGGTTAAAGTCGGTCGCAGGCTTTGGTGTAAGCAAAGCAGAGGGCGAAAAATACGATTGCTGTGGCGAGTAGAACTATGTCCATCATCGATCGTGACTCCTGTTGTTCTTCTGGAGTCAGACAAGACAAAGGGCACCATCCTCAGGATGGCACCTTTTATGCTTTCTGGCTGGAGATGATCCTTGGATCTCTCGGACATTAATATGCGGTCGAACCGCATAAGCGTTCGAGATCGGCGGCGGGCCGCGGATATAAAAATCTTATAAATGCCGATGGAAGAAAAATGCCTCGCCGAAGCGAGGCTAGTCCAAGGCCGCTTCGGGGAAAAGAAGAAGCGGCGCGGTTGTTGTATTGCTGGTGCGCTCGACTGCAAAGCGCACTTTCGAGCTTTTCGGTACGCCTGACGAGGATTGAGTGAAGCGCGTCAATTGCCCTCGTGGCCACCTTTCAGATTCCGAACGACGTTTCTGCCCCGTCGCAGCGCCGTGAAGGCAGCACCGATCGTAATCAGCCAGAGGGCAGCGAGTAGAACCTGATTGTGCCCGCTCCAAAGCGGTTCGAGGATCGAGAGGATTGCCGCAGCCGTGATTGTCGCCATTCGGTGTTGTTTTGCCATCGGGCCGGAGAAGTCGCTCGGTGTCCCGGTTGCTCGACCGAGCTCGCGAACATAGGCCGTCAATACGGCAAACGATGCCGCCGCCCAGCCAAGGCCGGGCGATCCGATGCCATACCCAACACCGGCCAGGATCAGGATGTCGGCGACGCGGTCGGGGAATTCGTTCCAGAAGGGGCCGTCCGCTGCGCCCTTGCCGCCCTCAACGGCAACCATACCGTCGAAGAGATTGCACAACAGCCGCAATTGGCAGAACGCGGCCGCGAGAACGAGGAGGAGCGGTCTTGTCCACCCGTCGTCCCGTCCCGCAAGGAAGAACGCGCCGCCGGCCAATGCCGCGGCGATCATGCTTGCCTGAGAGATTTGGTTCGGCGTGACCGACCGTGTCGCCAGCCATTTCGCAATGCGCTTTGCCCATTGCGTGTCTCTGCTTGCCAGCGGCCGGCGATCGCCCGTTTCCGTCATGCCACGATCCTCTGTTGGTAGACAAAGTAATTGTAGACTGCCGCGTAGGTCGTCGAGACGGTTAGCGGCACCGCTATGGTTTTTAGGATTTCCGGGGTGCCGCTCAACGCATGGATCGAGATCAGCACGGCAGTCGATGCCAGACATGCGATCAGCGGCGGTGCCCAGAGACCGGCGCGCCCTTTGAACTGTTTTGCGAGCCGCTCGATAACCGTCTTGAGAAAGAAGGTGAGGCCGGCCGAGAGTGCGCCCTGCACAAGGCCGGCAAATAGGGCTCGCTGCAGCAGGTGGCTGCTGTTGGCGAAGACCGCCCAGCCGCCCATGGCGACAAATGCGAAAAGCACATGCATCGCACTGCTCTGGGCCAGCCGACGGACCGGCGTCATCATGTGATCGACCACCAGTAGCGGACAATGTGAAAGAAGATCGGCGCGGAAAAGACGACAGAATCGAGCCGATCAATCAGTCCGCCGTGGCCTTCGATCAGGTGACCCCAGTCCTTGACGCCGCGATCTCGCTTGATCGCCGACATGACGAGGCCGCCGAAAAAGCCCATCATGGTGATAACGAAAGCCATGACCCCGGCCTGGAGCGGCGTGAAAGGTGTGATCCACCATAGGGCGGCACCGATCAACGTCGCGCTCAAGACGCCCCCGACAAAGCCTTCCACGGTCTTTGAAGGCGACAGGCTTGGTGCGATTTTTGTTCGACCGAACAGCTTGCCCCAGACATATTGGAGCACGTCGCTGAGCTGCACGATGATCACCAGGAAAGCGATCAGCAGAACGTTGCGGCCTTCGTAGCCGGGGATCGTCAGCGTCAGCAGCGCCGGAACGTGGGAGGCGCAGAATACGCAAATCATCAGCGCCCATTGGACTTCGGCAATGCGTATCAGGAAACGCTCGGTATCGCCGCGCAGTACGGAGATGATCGGCATCAAGAGGAACGCGTAGACCGGAATGAAGATCGAGAAGATGCCGTATTGCCTCTCCCACAACAGCCAATACTGCAGCGGCAGGACGACGAAGAAGGCGGCTGCGAGCGCCCAGTGATCGGCGCGTTTGGTGTCGGTCAGCGTAATGAACTCGCGTAGTGCTGCGAAAGAGCAGAAGCCAAACAGCAGCAGCACGCCGATCCGACCGGCAAGAAAGGCAAGGCCGATCAGGATGGCCATGATCCACCACGCCTTGATGCGTGCGTTCAGGTTCTCGATCGCGGCATTCGACTGGCCGGCCGGCAGTCGCCGCTGCAGCAGGTAGCCGATGGTCGACGAAACAATCAGGAGCGTGAAGATGCCAAGGACGAGTGTCCACAGGTCGGCGTTCGCTGCGTTCATTCTTTACCGCCCAGGTGTTTTGGTGACAGATCAAGCAGCGCCGTCCGCGCCCTGTCGAGGAAGGTTTCCTTGCTCTCGCCGGCGTCGATCCGAATGGCGTTGCCGAAGGTCACGGTGCAGATGAAGGGGATCGGGACGATCTCGCCTTTTGGCATGACCCGATTGAGATTGTTGATCCAGACCGGCACAAGCTGAATGTCCGGCCGGGTCGAGGCGAGATGGAACAGTCCGCTCTTGAACGGCAGCAGCGGCGCATCCGTCTGGTTGCGCGTTCCTTCGGGAAAGAGGATCAGCGACGCTCCGGAATCGAGCACTTCGGCCATGACTTCAATCGGATCGCGTGTGCGCTTGTCGCGGTCCCGCTCGATAAGAACTGCGTCGAAGACGTTGCAGCCGATGAAGCGGTTGATCGATGACTTCAGCCAATATTCCGCGCCAGCGACGGGGCGTGTCTGCCGTCTCAAGCTCGGCGGAAGGACGGCCCAGACCAGGATGAAATCGCCATGGCTGGAGTGATTTGCGAAGTAAACACACTGGCCCTGGGGAATGCCGTCATTCGGCCAGATAGCGCGAACCGCGGTAATGGCGCGCGCGAACACCACGATTGCCGCCGCAACAGGCTTCGCAACTACACGTCTCACTGATTTCAGCCCCCTCGCTGCATCAATAAAGCAGCCTGCAGAAACCTAGCGGCATTTCCGATGGTTCGGAAGTCCTGCTTGTGGCGGAGACCGTGT
Source organism: Rhizobium sp. 01T417 (assembly GCF_056398905.1). Lineage (NCBI taxonomy): Bacteria > Pseudomonadati > Pseudomonadota > Alphaproteobacteria > Hyphomicrobiales > Rhizobiaceae > Rhizobium > Rhizobium sp. 01T417. The sequence goes on from NZ_JBFTQH010000002.1 coordinate 133,577, forward strand.
CGATGCCCGTTTTGACCGCCGCGATGAATTGAACGCCGCGTTTGTGGGGGGCGAAGAGGAAAGCGTTAACCATGGTCAGCTAGGAATGAGTCGGACGCAACGGAATGAGTCGATGTCAGTACAGTCAAACAAGAATCTGCAAGCAATGACGACAAGCGAGATCGTACTTTTCCCGGTCGCTTCACGCGCCGGAGACATTGAACGGTGCGCGACCGAACTGGACCGTCGCCACGGCGAGGATGCAGTACGCTTCTGGAAGACAGAATGCCGCCGGCTGGCTGATGAGCTGACGTCGCTTGGCTGCTCCGAAGCTAAGGTCCGCGAACAGGTCATGACGTTTCAGGCCGAGGTACAGGCCGAGCTGGTTCGCCGTCATCAAGTGCGGGCAATCGCCGAAAGCCGCAGTGGCCGCGCCATAAAGCGCTAGCGTCATAGGTGGCTCATATCGCCACTTGGGCCGTCGATTTTGTCGGACGGCCCTGAGCGGTTGAACGCGTCGTCCCGGCGGCGAATTCTTTCCATATTTTGCGCAGGATGAACCGTCTTGGTTCAGAAATTCCGCGCGCCCGGTGCTAGCATCCCTTTATTCTCACGCGGATCTCTAGAGATCCCGTGCGTCGCCTATCTCGGGAGGAAGGGCGGATGCCGGCGGAAGATCGATCGAACAGTCGCTGGGGCAATCTGGCGGTCAGAAACGTCTGGCCGACCGGAAATGCTTGCCATTTTCGCGTTCTTCAACGAGATTTATCAGGCCGACCGGCAGTGGAGGAGCTGCCGACAAGATACGCGCGTGAAGAACAATGACGGGAGAATGACGGCACACGCATACCGGACGCTGTTGTAGTCGCGCGCCGGACTTGGGAGGGAAGGCATGTATTCCGGTGGTTTGAGATTTGGTCTGGCGGACGAGATCGAGGCGCTCCGCGACAGCGTTCGACGTTTCGCGACGGAGCGCATTGCACCGCTCGCTGCCGAGACGGACAGCAGCAACAGTTTTCCAACGCCACTCTGGCGCGAGATGGGTGAGATGGGACTGCTCGGGATCACGGCCGAGGAGGCCTATGGCGGCGCCGGCTTGGGATACTTGGCCCATTGCGTCGCGATGGAGGAAATCAGCCGCACTTCCGCCTCCGTCGGCCTCAGCTACGGCGCCCATTCCAACCTTTGCGTCAATCAGATCAACCGCAATGGAACGGACGAGCAGAAGTCGCGTTATTTGCCGAAGCTCATCTCCGGCGAACATGTTGGCGCACTCGCCATGTCCGAGCCGGGCGCCGGATCCGACGTCATTTCGATGAAGCTTCGGGCGAAGAAGCGAGGCGACAGCTACCTCCTCAACGGCAACAAGATGTGGATCACCAACGGCCCGGATGCCGATGTGCTGGTGGTTTACGCGAAGACAGACCCTGATGCGGGTCCGCGTGGCATCACGGCTTTCCTCGTCGAGAAAGGCTTCAAGGGCTTTTCAACGGGCCCGAAGCTCGACAAGCTTGGCATGCGCGGCTCCAACACCTGCGAATTGATCTTCGAGGACTGCGAGGTTCCCGCGGCAAATCTGCTGGGCACACTCGGCGGTGGTGCGCGCGTTCTGATGTCGGGGCTCGACTATGAACGTGTCGTCCTCTCCGCTGGACCGATCGGCATCATGGCCGCCTGCATGGATGTCGTCGTGCCCTATCTTCACGAAAGAAAGCAGTTCGGCCAGGCGATCGGCGAATTCCAGCTGATGCAGGGAAAACTCGCCGATATGTACGTGACCATGAACACGGCGCGCGCCTATGTCTACGCGGTTGCGGCGGCCTGCGATCGCGGCGAGACGACGCGCAAGGATGCTGCCGGCTGCATTCTTTATGCCGCCGAGAAGGCGACGCTGTTGGCGCTTGAGACAATCCAGGCGCTCGGGGGGAATGGCTACACGAACGATTATCCCGCCGGCCGGTTGCTGCGTGACGCCAAGCTCTACGAGATCGGTGCCGGAACCTCTGAGATCAGACGCATGCTGATTGGCCGCGAGCTCTTTTCCGAAACGGCCTGATCCGAACGTTTCATCCGACAACCATCCTGGTGACCAATGACGGTTTTGAAGTCGCAGATTTCGACGAATTCGGAGAGCTTCAGGACAAATCGCACGGCGATGGCCGAAGCTATCCGTGCCATCGAGGACGCAGCCTTGAGTGCGGCGAATGGGGGCGGACTTGCAGCGCGCGAGCGTCACGTTGCCCGCGGCAAGATGCTACCACGGGATCGGATCGCCGCCCTGCTCGATCCGGCTACGCCATTTCTCGAAATCGGATTGACCGCAGCCCACGGCATGTACGGCAATGAGGCGCCGGGTGCTGGGCTGATAACCGGCATCGGCCGCGTTTCAGGCCGCGATTGCATGATCGTCTGCAATGACGCGACCGTCAAAGGCGGCACCTACTTTCCGATGACGGTAAAGAAGCACCTGCGCGCGCAGGAAGTCGCGGCCCAGAACAATCTGCCCTGCATTTACTTGGTGGATTCGGGCGGCGCGAACTTGCCGAATCAGGACGAGGTCTTTCCGGATCGCGATCATTTCGGCCGGATATTCTACAATCAGGCCAATATGTCGGCGGCAGGAATTCCACAGATCGCCGTCGTCATGGGCTCGTGTACGGCAGGTGGTGCCTACGTGCCTGCCATGTCCGACGAGGCAATCATCGTCGAGGGGCAGGGGACGATCTTTCTCGCCGGCCCGCCGCTGGTGAAGGCCGCAACCGGCGAAGTCGTTTCGGCCGAGGACCTTGGCGGTGGCGATGTGCACACAAGGCTCTCCGGTGTCGCAGACCATCTTGCGCGAGATGACGCGCATGCCCTGGCATTGGCGAGGCGCGCCGTCGCCAATCTCAATCGATCCAAGGGGGGTTGCGTCGAGCGCCAGGCGGTTGAGGCACCACTGTTCGATCCCTCGGAAATCGCAGGGATCGTCCCGGCCGACCTGCGCGTGCCCTACGACGTGCGCGAAGTTATCGCCCGTATCGTCGACGGCTCGCGTTTCGATGAATTCAAGGCGCGCTACGGGACGACGCTGGTCTGCGGCTTTGCACATGTCCATGGTATCCCGGTGGGCATTGTCGCCAACAACGGCGTGCTGTTCTCCGAGTCGGCCCTGAAGGGCGCCCATTTCGTGGAGCTCTGCTCGCAGCGCAGGATACCGCTCGTCTTCCTGCAGAACATCACCGGCTTCATGGTTGGCCGCAAATACGAAACCGAAGGCATCGCGAAGAATGGTGCGAAGCTCGTTACCGCAGTCGCAACGACCGGGGTGCCAAAGGTGACGATGCTGGTTGGCGGTTCCTTCGGTGCGGGCAACTATGGGATGGCCGGTCGTGCCTTCTCGCCGCGCTTTCTCTGGACATGGCCGAACAGCCGCATCTCGGTCATGGGCGGAGAGCAGGCGGCCGGCGTGCTTGCGACTGTGCGGGGCGAGGCGCTCTCCCGTGCCGGCACGCCATGGACACCGGAGGAGGAGACCAGTTTCAAGCAGCCGGTGCTCGATCTTTTCGAACGGCAAAGCCATCCGCTCTACGCGTCGGCGCGGCTATGGGACGATGGGGTGATCGACCCGGCCAAGAGCCGCGACGTGCTCGGTCTCTCGCTGTCTGCGGCGCTGAATGCACCGATTGAAGAGACGCGCTTCGGCCTGTTCCGGATGTGAGGTAGCGATGTTCCAGAAAATTCTCATCGCAAACCGTGGCGAGATTGCTTGCCGGGTGATCCGAACCGCCAGGCGCATGGGGATCGCCACGGTGGCGGTCTATTCGGATGCCGATGTTGGGGCGCTGCACGTCGAGATGGCCGACGAAGCGGTTCGGCTGGGGCCCGCGAGCGCGCAGGAGAGTTACCTCTCGATCGAGCGGATCCTTTCTGCGGCGCAGCGAACTGGCGCCGAAGCCATTCATCCTGGTTACGGGTTTCTCTCGGAGAATGCAGACTTCGCCGCAGCCGTAGAGGCCGCCGGCATTGTCTTCATTGGGCCGCAGCCGTCGTCCATTCGTGCCATGGGATTGAAGGATGCCGCAAAGGCGTTAATGGATCAGTCGGGCGTGCCGGTCGTTCCCGGCTACCATGGCGAGGAACAAGACGACGGGTTTCTCGCCGATCAGGCGACCCTGATCGGGTACCCCGTGCTGATCAAGGCACGCGCGGGTGGCGGCGGCAAGGGCATGCGCCGCGTCGACAGCGAGGAGGATTTTCCCGAAGCACTTGCTGCTGCGCGGCGAGAGGCGAAGGCCGCATTCGGCGACGATGCCGTTCTGATCGAGCGCTACCTCATTCGCCCGCGCCATATCGAGGTTCAGATCTTCGGCGATCGGCACGGCAATGTTGTGCATCTTTTCGAACGTGATTGTTCGCTCCAGCGCCGCCATCAGAAGGTGATCGAAGAAGCGCCGGCGCCGGGAATGACGCCGGAGATGCGTCGTGCCATGGGTGAAGCCGCGGTACGCGCGGCGCGTGCCATTTCCTATCGTGGTGCCGGCACGGTCGAGTTCATCGCGGATGTCTCGAACGGCCTCTGGCCGGATCGTTTCTATTTCATGGAGATGAATACCCGTCTTCAGGTCGAGCATGCCGTTACCGAAGCGATTGCCGGGGTCGATCTCGTCGAGTGGCAATTGCGTGTGGCGTTCGGCGAGCCGCTGCCGAAGAAGCAGTCGGAGCTTGAGATCTATGGCTGGGCCTTCGAGGCCCGGATCTACGCGGAGGATGCGGCCAAGGGCTTCCTGCCCGCGACGGGGACGATCAGGCATCTGGATTTTCCGGAGGTTACGGCGCGGATCGATGCCGGGATCCGTCCGGGCGATACCGTCTCGGCTCACTACGATCCCCTGATCGCCAAGATGGTCGTACACGGGCCCAGCCGGAGTGTCGCCCTGTTGCGACTGACCAGGGCCTTGCAGAGCTCGCATGTCGTCGGTGTCACCACCAATCTCGACTTCCTCGCCAGATTGAGCGAGCAGGACGAATTTGTCGCTGGCCATCCGGATACCGGGCTGATCGATCGCAATCTTCAATCTCTGACCGCGCTTGAGCCGCCTGCGGACACGGTGATCGCGCTTGCCGGCGTGTTGTCACTGGGTACGCTTGCGCGATCATCGGATGGCGATCCCTGGCTCACGCTGGGACATTGGCAGCTTTGGAGCGAGATGCAGCGCATCGTCGTTCTGAACTATGAAGGAGGGCATTCAACGCTACGGATTGCGGCTAAGGGTTTCGATTTCTTCGCCGTGCATGATGGACGGCGGGTCATTCCCGTGAAGATCGTCAGCCGGCAGGACGATGGTTGCCGGGTGGAGGTCGATGCCCGGCAGGTGCAGGTCAAGGCTAGTATGGCGGCGCATCACCTGGTCGTCAGCGTCGACCACCGAACGCATGTGTTCCATCTCGGTAACCCGCTCGATTTCAGTGCCACGGATGTTGCTGATGGCAACAGACTGATCGCGCCGATGCCGGGCTTTGTGAAGATCGTGCGGACGAGTTCGGGGGCGGAGGTCGCCAAGGGTGATGCGCTTGTCGTCATGGAAGCCATGAAGATGGAGCTGACGCTTGTCGCAGCCCGCGATGGGACGGTGGAAGCCGTCGAGGTGAGCGAAGGGCAGCAAGTCGACGAAGGAGCCGTACTTCTGACGCTGCGGGTAGAGGAGACGTGATGCAGCCCGGAGAATCGTCATTGCTGCCCCGGGACGTCTCGATCGTCGAGATGGCACCCCGCGATGGCCTCCAGAACGAGAAGAACCTGATCCCGACGGCGACGAAGATCGCCCTCATCGACATGATCTCGGAATGTGGTTTCGAGCGGATCGAGGCGACGAGCTTTGTCAGCCCGAAGTGGGTGCCGCAACTTGCTGACGCCGCCGAAGTGATGGCCGGCATCAAGCGCAGGCCGGGGGTCCGCTATGCCGTTTTGACCCCGAATATGAAGGGGTTTGAGGCTGCAATGGCCGCGGGCGCGGACGAAGTCGCGATCTTTGCGTCCGCCTCGGAGAGCTTCTCGCAACAGAATATCAACTGTTCCATCGCCGAGAGTATCGAACGCTTCAAGCCGGTTGCCGAAGCAAGCCGTGCACGTGGCGTTCCAATGCGTGGTTATGTCAGCTGCGTGGTCGAATGTCCCTATGAGGGGCCCATTTCGCCGGATGCGACGGCGCGCGTCGTCGAGAGCCTGCATGCATTGGGCTGCTACGAGATCAGTCTCGGCGACACGATCGGCAAGGGACGACCGGAAGAGGTCGATCAGATGCTGGTAACGGTCCTCTCCTGTGCGCCGGCGACGATGCTTGCGGGTCATTTCCACGACACCGACGGCTGGGCCTTGGACAATATCGGGGTTTCCTTGAAGCACGGGCTGCGGGTTTTCGACGCGTCGGTCGGCGGATTGGGCGGTTGCCCCTATGCTCCGGGCGCAAAGGGCAATGTCGATACTTTGGCTGTCGCTGAGTTCCTTACCCGCAAGGGCTATCGGACCGGGCTCGCGCCCGAGAAGCTGGAAGAGGCCGCCGATTTTGCCCAGAGCCTAAGGAGCGAGGCATAATGCCGAAAACGCTGATGATTTCGATCGACGAACGCGGCGTTGCGCGGCTTACGCTCACCCGTGAGGACAAGCACAATGCCATGTCCGCCGAAATGATCGACGAGTTGACGGAGGCCGCAAGCGCGCTCGGGTCGGATGGACGGGTGCGAGTCGTCGTGCTTGCTGGAGCGGGCAAGAGCTTCTGTGCCGGCGGTGACCTGGAGTGGATGAGAGCCCAGTTCAAGGCGAGCCGGGCGGAGAGAATCGCCGAAGCGCGGCGGCTGGCGATGATGTTCAAGGCCCTGAACGAGCTTCCGAAGCCGCTCATTGGCTGCGTCCACGGGAGCGCCTTTGGCGGCGGTATCGGGCTGATCAGCGTCTGCGATACAGTGATTGCCTCGGAGGCGGCGCGCTTCGGCCTGACGGAAGTTCGGCTTGGGTTGATACCGGCAACGATCAGCCCTTACGTCGTAGCGCGGATCGGCAGCCCTGCGGCACGATCCCTCTTCGTCTCCGGTCGAACCTTCGATGCTGCCCATGCCAAATCCATCGGTCTCGTCGCCTCTGTTGTTCCCGCTGCGAACCTCGACCGTGCTGTCGACCTCGAGATCGCGGAATTCATCGCGGCCTCACCGGAGGCAGCGACACGCGCCAAGGCCCTTGCGCTGTCTCTTGCGCCGCCCATCACGGAAGAGATCATCGAGAGCGTGATTTCCAAGCTTGCAGACAGCTGGGAGACCACAGAGGCGCAGGCGGGCATAACCGCCTTCTTCGAAAAGCGGCGGTCGAATCGATAACGGGAAGCTTCGAGACCGGTCAGTGGCGGCACGGTGAAGGCGGCGTGTGAGGTCGGATGGCCGCGAGGGCGCGCCAGTTATCCGACATTCGAAGCCAGCTGTGTGTGTACTGGTGCCCGTATCCTTCGCCGCTGGAGGAACTGAAACTCGTCCGCGCGGTCAAGTGCGATTGAAAACGGGACTTGTTCCAGCCAATGTGCTCCCTTCCAGCCTCGAAGAGATACCTTCCCGGGACACCTTTGCGTCATCTGCAAAACGACATAGCTCATCGTTGAACCTGGTAGGGTTCTCCAAAAAAGGTGCGTGCCCCGTTGCCGCATACCACGATGCCGTGGCTTCAGGACATAACGCTAGAAGGTGCCGCCCCATCGCCGGCAGGATCACCGTGTCCTCTTGGCCGTGCGTGACAAGGATGGGCACCGCAAGAGCGGTCAGTACATCGTCAGAATCGATCTCGCGGGTGAGCAGCGCAGCCCGGATTTTCGCTGGCACGGCCATGTTCCAGCAGATCGCCGTTTCGAATACCTCGGAAGGCAGTTGCGAATAAGTACACCCGCGCACGAAATTGCGGATTGCTTCGATGTTGCCAGGCAGGTCCTCGCTCGTGGCACCAATGACGTGGTCAAGGAAGCCCGGGCCAATCAAGGTGCCGAATGCTGCCTTATTGAGCGTGGTCGCCGCGCCTACAAAGTTGATGCCCGCAACCTTCGCCGTTCCATGGGCCCGGAGGTAGTCGCAAATAATGAAGCCGGCGTAGGACCAGCCCACAAAAACGGGACTGCGGAGGTTGAGTTGATCTACGACAGCGGCGATATCGTCGGCCCAAAGCTGCGGCTCGGTATAATACTCCGTTTCGAGCGGGGCCTCCGACATGCCGTGACCGCGCAGGTCCAGGACTACGAGGCGAAAGTCCTCGGCAAGCATGCTCTCATACTGGTTCTTCCAGCAGAGATGGTTCTGTGACCACCCGTGGATGAAGAGGATCGAAGGAGCGTCTTCTTTTCCCCACTCGCGAACATGCAGTCGCAATCCTGCGCCGCCGGTTACAGTGTGAACCTTCATCGTCGTGCCTCCTCGTCAGCGTCGAGAACTGTAGGAAGCACTTTATTCTGCCGGCGTGAGAAGGAGTGTGGGAGGAATCGTTGAAAATGCCGGGCGGATCGTTGAAAAGGCGCCCCTCGGGTGCGATCGCGCTTGAACGAGAGGCGGGAGCCAAACTCGGTTGATAGCGTCTCCAAGACCGTCGGGCGCGCCAAGGCGCCAGTCACAAGGCTACGCTGTTTCGGCGACGAAGCGCGTTACTTCACGAACAAACCGCTCAAAGGCGGGTTCGTTGGCGAGGAGAATGTGGTTGGCGCTATCGAGATCGACAAATCGAGCCCCGGGGATGCCGGTCGCAAACTCCCTTCCGCACTGAAAGGGAACGACCATGTCTTTTCTTGCGTGCAAGACCAGCGTCGGAATCGTCACCTGCGACAGGACATCCGAAACGTCGATCTCTCCGAACGCCTCGTGCAGGCGACCTGCGTTGCTGGGCGACACAGAAATGTGCTGCAATTCGTCAAACCAATCCATCTGCACCTCGTCCGCCCCTGGAATGAACATTGCAGTGAACAGATGTCGAAAAACCGGATTGTTCTGACCCCATCCTTCCCTGATCAAAGCGGTCATTGCCTCATGCGTTGCCACCTCRTGGCTGTCGCTTCGCTTTCGCCAGCCTTTTACAAATCCTCCGTACAGGATGAGCCCCGAAATCCGTTCGGGGTGTCGGACAGCGTAGGCAACGGAGACGGCACAGCTTTGCGATACACCCAGCAGCGTGAACCGATCGAGGCCCGCCGCGTCGACCACGCTCTCCAGGTCCGCAATCATCGCCGCAAACGAGATATCCTCGGCAATCCAGTCCGAGAGTCCGGTGCCGCGCTCGTCGTAGCGTATCAGCTTCGTCTTCTCCGACAGGGCGTCGATCCAATGCGTCCACACCGGACTTTCCCAATCATACTGGAGATGCGACATCCAATGTGCGGCTCTTACGATCGGTGATCCCCGCCCACACACCGCGTAAGCGATTGTTACCCGATCCGCGGTTTTGCAGAAGCGAATTTCCTGCGATCTTTTGCTGGGCGTCACTGCTGGCCACGGGACATCCGTTTCAAAGTTCCGCGAGATGAAAGCTGATCCAGGCTGTGAAGGTGGAAGTGACCGGAGTGGGACATCGCGAGACCCGTTGCTCACGCCGGAGACTGAAGGCTCCGGCCACTGTTCGGGGCGATCGACGGCGGCAATCTCGTTGGTAAGGCGATCGAGCACCAGGGAATAGACGTTTACTCGCTCAGGTCGGTCTTGCAGGCGTCGAACAAGGGCGCGCAGAATCTCCATGTGCACCCGAAGCGTAATATCCCGGTGACATAGCCGCCACGCTTCAAAGTTTGGGCAGTGCGGGAGGCATAGGCCATCGAGAAATTCACCACGAAATGTCGCGGCAAGCGACTCCAATCTCTCCGTGTCCAAGCGGTCGAGGTCCGCGGGCCTCAGAGAAGCCATACCCTTGAAGTCCACCTCGACCGTCTGGGGGCTGAGGAGAACGGAATTGTGGTCCGCATGCAGACGCACATGACCTTCCGTATTCACGATTGGCCTCAGCTTGTGAAGGCTCCACCTTAGGGAAGCCCGAGGGTCGTCCGGAACTTCCCAGAACATCTTGCAAAGATGCTCGCGACGTTGGGCTCTTCCGACGACAGCCAAATAGGCAAGAAGGGCACGGGTTTTCTTTGACTGCGGCAGAGGCAAAAGCTGTCCCTGCTGCGTGACGTTAAGTTCGCCCAATACCTTGATGGTTAGCTGGCCGACCATGATACACCAACCCAACGGAGTGCTCAGCCGACAGCTTAGAGCAATGCAGCTCAAGATAAAATCGGCTTCGCCTACCGTTCGGCGAGCTACGAGCGCGGGCCGCCGCAAGTGTATCCGATGGGGCCGCAGGCAGTCACGAGAACTCGCTTGCCGAACTCGGTTAGGTTTATCGCCTGCCACGCCATCGGATAGAGCTATTTTCCGTCGGTGCTTCCCGATAGTTTTGCGGCAGTCTTTGCCTTCCCTTGTAAGTCCGCCTCATCGGCAAGAATGGCGGCGGTCTCGTTCAGCAAGACGTCTTTTGCGTTCTTGCGGGCATTTTCCATAGCAATATCAGCGCTCAGGCTGCGCTCGTTTGACTGCAGTCCATCATCTGAACCAGAATCTTCGCTATCGCTTGCTTGCGCTTGAGACTTGAGCCGCTCCTCGCGAGCAGCCGCTTCCTTGCGACGTTCGGCTTCATTCAGGGAGATAACCCCTTTCTCGCGCTGCGCCTTCAGGTCAGCAATGTCTTTCAACAGTCGTTGGAAGTCCGGGTCGCTCTCGACCCGTGCATCATGGCGGCTTTGCAACGTCGGCAGCGATGCCGCTACAACCTTTGCCGGCGTATAGTTCGCAGGCTTGATTTGCGCCCAGGGCAGGGCGTTATCATAACTGGTCTCGCCGAAGCTTGTCGGATCCGAGAACCCCGGCAAGCTGATATCAGGCGTCACGCCCCGCAGCTGCGTCGTACCGCCGTTAATCCGGAAAAACTGGGCAATCGTCACTTTCAGCTCGCCGAATTCCGGTTTGCTGTTGCGAACCATGTCATCAAGATCGACGACGGTTTGAACGGTACCTTTACCGAAGCTTGGTTCGCCGACGATCACGCCTCGACCGTAATCCTGGATCGCCGCGGCAAAGATCTCCGACGCCGATGCTGATCCGCGATTGATCAGGACGCCCACGGGGCCTGTCCAGACTGGCGCCTTAAAATCAGCGCGTCTCACCGCGACCTTGCCGTCGCTGCCGCGTTGTTGAACGACCGGACCCTTGCCGATGAACAGACCGGTCAAATCGACCGCTTCGTCTAGAGAGCCGCCGCCATTGTTGCGCAGGTCAATAAGAACGCTGTCGACCTTTTCTTGCTCCAGTTCGCCGAGAAGCTTTGCGACGTCGCGGGTTGCGCTTTTATAGTCCTTGTCGCCTTTGCGCTTGGCTTCAAAATCCTCATAGAATGCCGGTAGGGTGATCACCCCGACTTTACGCGTGGCGTCGCCCACTTTCACGGGCAGCACGGTCTTGCTGGCAGCCTGCTTCTCGAGGCTGATTTTGTCGCGCACCAGGCTGATGGTGCGATGGGTGGCATCTGCTCCGGCATCCGCCGGCAGGACGTCCAAGCGCACGACGGAGCCTTTCTTGCCTCGTATCAATTGCACGACTTCATCGAGGCGTGTACCCATCACGTCCTTTATCGCCCCGTCCTTGCCTTGACCGACACCGGTGATGCGGTCTCCGACCGAGAGCTTACCGGATAGCTGCGCCGGCCCCCCAGGCACGAGTTCACGGATTGTCGTGTAGTCGTCGCGTTCCTGTAGCACCGCACCGATGCCAACCAGTGAAAGCTTCATCGCGATATCGAAGTCGGCGGAAGCGGTCGCGCCGAAATAGTCCGTGTGCGGGTCGACCGAGGTCGTATAGGCGTCCATGAACGACTGGAAAACGTCGTCGCTCTTGTACTTGTAAGCGCGCTCGAGCGTGTTTGCGTACCGTTTGTCGAGCGTCTCGCGAATAGCCGCGTCGGCTTTACCGCCTAGTTTCAACCGCAACCAGTCGCTTTTGACGCGCTTGCGCCAAAGCTCGTTGCTGTCGGCTTCCGACTGCGGCCAAGGTTCCTTATCGCGCAGGACGGAAAAATCTTCCTTCGCACCGAAATCGAAGTCCTGCTTAATCAAGGTGCGCGCGTAGTTCATGCGGTCGACAACGCGTTTCTCATACACGTTGAAGATCGCAAACGGGATCTTCAAGTCCTCCCGTTTGATGGAATCGTCGATCTCGTTCCGTTCAGACATGAACTTGTCGATATCCGTTTGCAGAAAGAGCATGTGGTCCGGATCGAGGGACTTGATGTACCGATCCAGGACCTTGGCCGACAAGGCGTCGTCAAGAGGAATGGGTTTATAGCTGAACCGCGTGAGGAATTGCGCACTTAGCTGAGCGGCTTGTGCCTGTTGCTTTTGCGGCTGCAAAACAGGCGGAGACGCGACGTCAGCATATGCAGGCTGTACGATTGCAAGAACTGCACCAAGGAAAACATAGGTTATGCGCATTCAGCGTTGATCCAATTCTTAAGGCCGAGAGTCAATGTGCGATCTAGGTCAAGCAAATTATGGTTTTTTGACAATCGAATCGATCAAATCGCCAATTTCCTGCGGCGGAAAGTCCGTTCGACGGACAGTAAGTGCACCCGTCGCCGGGGTATTGCTGGGAGGAGCCGGAGATTCTGGCAAGCTTTTTTTGTGAGAAAGGTGAAACCATGCTGGTGCACCCCCGCCCCTCCGCAACCGTTCATCTTCGTCACAGTGGAGATCGTAAACCAGCAGATCCGATAGAGGACGGATTCTACAAAGAATGAGTTGACCGTTTTCGATGGCGGGACGACACTTGCAACCTGCAGCAAGGCGGGAGAGAGAGAACGATGGACGAGCAAGACCGCTGGCGTCACATGGCAAGCGCGCCGAAAGACGGCAGTCGGATCCTCGTCACGATCCGCCAGTCCGAACAGGGGCCGGCAGAAGTCGACCTCGCCTATTGGTCGAATGGCGATCAGTTCGGTGCGGAAGGCTGGCGTGCCTCTGATTCCTCGCCAGGCCGAATCATTGAATATGCCGAGCCCGAAATGAAGTGCTGGATGCCGATGCCCTCGGCCAATCTCAATCGTGCGTCGATGCCCTCACCCTGGGAAGGCGACGACGCACAGGAGCTCGACGGGTCAGGGATTTGAGAGCTCGCGCCAGGATCGCTAACGCTTCTGTTGTGGCGCTGGCATCAATTGTATGGGGGCAGCCAGACTCCGCGTCCGCATGACTTTCAGGATGGTCACGACATCCTCGCGCTATCTGGTAGCGTTTGGCCGCTTCGGCAAAAAACGCGACGCGTGGGAACCGACCCGTCGCCCGATTTCGTTGGCGATAGCCTTTAGATCGTAAGGCTTGGGAAAGAAGCTCGCGTCCCAATCCAGGTCAGTAAGATCGATTTCACGACCAGACGTCACCAAGACGTGGATGAACGGCTTTGTCGCCTTGATGAGCCTCGCGAGATCCAGGCCGTTGAGTGCCCCAGGCATCTCCACGTCGGTCACGATCGCATCAACGTCATCGTTCACTCCAAGTGCCGCGATCGCCTCAAGCACGTTCCCGCATTCGATGACGCTGTAACCTTCCTCAAGCAGTTGGTCTGCCAGCACGAAGCGAATGAGGGGTTCATCTTCCACGATAAGGATCTTTGCCACTACTCGCATACTCCGTTTCGGATGCCGGTCTAACGCGCCAGGAGAGCAAATCGGTCCTCAAGGAAGAATGCGATTTGGTTACATGTTTAATAAAATGCAAATCAGTTTCGCGAGGTGATTTCGCAGTCTATCCAGGATGATCGACACACCGTGTTCAACGCCAGACGGAGAACACCGCGAGGATCGGAATCCGTCGACGACGTTGCCGGACAGCTGCACCGAGTGCCATTCCCTTCCCAGATCAACACTCGCTGTCGCACATTAACTATGGGTTAACCATAATCGTCGTTTACCATAGGTAGCGGCCTCAAGGGTCGTTGATTCGGAAGTCCAATGCGTAATCTCGCATGGACGTGAGGAAAGACGATTGCGGCGACCCGAAACGTCCAGTGTACTGAAGGCGTCATGCTTGGCACTGCTTGCCGGGCTTGTGGTCGGATGTCAGTCGTCAGGAAATGTCAGGCGCCCAAACGTCTCCGAGACGGTGCCCGCCGAAAGGGCGCTGGCCTTGCCCCCGCCTGGTGGTCCCTCGATCGTCAGTGTCGTCGAGCGCAAGCGTGGCAATGGCACAGAGCAGACGATTTCGCTCTACACGTCGTCTTCCGTGTCCGGTCAGAATTTTCTCGGGGTGCAGTTTTTTGGGGCATCAGGAGCCAATCCTGGCATCGGAAACGCCTCCTTTAGGATGGTCAGCGAGGACGGGATAATCCGCGAAGCCTTTGCGGCCGTTCCCGGCGTGCAGATGACGCGCTCGGCGACTTATCTGCAAAACAGCTATGGACCGTTCGGCTATGCCTCGGGCCTGAGCGGTTCGGGCGATACCTGTATTTATGGCTGGCAGCAGATCCGCTCAAGCAGATCCGCGCAGACGCAAGCGCGCAACTTCGGAATGATCCAGGTGCGGTTGCGCCTCTGTGATGCCCGGGCAACCGAAAGACAGTTGCTCGGAATCATGTACGGCTACACGATCGTTGGGATGCTGGATGGAGAAATCTGGAATCCGTTCGGGCATCCGCAGGGCACTGATCCGACGCTCGGGCGCCCCGGCAATCCGATCTATCCAGACGAGGGCGGCTATAGAAACACGCCGATGGCTTTTGGCTATGAACCAGCCCGTCCGGAAATCCAATCTCGTGTCGTTCGCGTACGCAGCGTTCAGCCGAGAGTCGAGGAGGCGCCCGTGCAATTGCCGCCGCCGACCGGCCCTCGCGTTCCGTTGCCTGATGGCTCGAGCAGTCTGCCGCAGCCAGACATGTCAGCCGCGCCTTCGGCCGAACAGACGCAACCGAGAACCGCGGTGGCGAGCGGCCTGACGGTGCCGTCACCGGAGTGCATAGGGGATTCGGCCATGACGGCCGCGTGCCAGAAGAAGTAGACGTGAGACGGCTGCGGTGTTCCTAAGCGCCCGGCCCGCATTGTCAAAGGGATGTTGATGCATAAAGCCCGAAGCATCATTACGTGGGCCTTCGTTTCTCTGTGCGTGATCGTTCTGATCACATTGCCTGTGAACCTGCAGACACAGCTGATCGCGAGCTTTGTTGTCGTCGCCGTGATGGCGATCATCAAGGGGCTGAAGGCTGAAGGCACCTGGAGACTGATTGCGCTTGCCTTTGGCACCTCCATCGTTCTTCGCTATGTCTATTGGCGAACGACCAATACGCTGCCGCCGATTAACCAGCCGGAAAATTTCATCCCTGGCCTGCTGCTCTATCTCGCGGAAATGTATAGCGTGGCGATGTTGGCACTCAGCCTGTTCATCGTCGCCACGCCCTTGCCTCCGCGTCCATCGCGCGCGAGCAAGGAAGAGCGGTTTCCGCATGTCGACGTGTTCGTCCCCTCCTACAACGAGGACTCCCACCTTCTCGCCAACACGCTGGCCGCGGCAAAGGCCATGGATTATCCGGCCGAAAGACTGCACGTCTGGCTGCTGGATGACGGTGGTACACTGCAGAAGCGCAATTCCAACAAGCTTCTCGAAGCCCAGGCCGCGGTGGCGCGCCATGACGAACTCAAGAAGCTTTGCGAGGATCTCGACGTCCGCTACCTCACGCGTGACCGCAATGAGCATGCCAAAGCGGGCAACCTCAACAACGGAATGAAGCAATCAAGCGGCGAGCTGATCGCCGTGTTCGATGCGGACCACGCGCCGGCACGCGACTTCCTGCTCGAAACCGTCGGCTATTTCGACGACGATCCGAAGCTGTTTCTTGTCCAGACCCCGCATTTCTTCATCAATCCGGATCCGCTCGAACGAAATCTTCGAACCTTCGAGAGGATGCCGAGCGAGAACGAGATGTTTTACGGCATCATCCAGCGCGGTCTCGACAAATGGAATGCCGCCTTCTTCTGCGGTTCAGCCGCCGTCCTTAGCCGGAGGGCGCTCGAATCCCAGGGAGGCTTCAGCGGCATCAGCATCACCGAGGATTGCGAAACCGCGCTTGCGCTTCATGGCAGCGGATGGAACAGCATCTATGTGGACAAGCCGCTGATCGCCGGGCTGCAGCCCGCGACATTTGCGAGCTTCATCGGCCAGCGCAGCCGCTGGGCGCAGGGAATGATGCAGATCTTGCGTTTCCGTTTCCCGCTGCTGAAGCGTGGCCTGACACTGCCGCAACGCCTTTGCTATATGTCGTCGACGCTCTTCTGGCTCTTCCCCTTCCCGCGTACGATTTTCCTGTTCGCGCCGCTTTTCTATCTCTTCTTCGATCTTGAGATCTTCACGGCATCGGGCGGCGAGTTCTTGGCCTATACGCTTGCCTATATGCTCGTGAACCTGATGATGCAGAACTATCTCTACGGGTCCTTCCGCTGGCCGTGGATCTCGGAGCTCTACGAGTATGTCCAGACGGTCCACCTGCTCCCGGCGGTGGTTTCGGTCATGCTCAATCCGCGCAAGCCAACCTTCAAGGTGACGGCGAAGGACGAGTCGATTGCCGTCAGCCGCTTATCGGAAATCAGCCGGCCGTTCTTCGTGATCTTTGCTGTCCAGCTGATTGCTCTGGCGGTGACCATCTATCGCATCTATGCCGAGCCATATAAGGCCGATGTGACCTTGGTGGTCGGTGGCTGGAACGTCATCAACCTCATTATGGCCGGCTGTGCCCTCGGGGTCGTGTCCGAACGTGGCGAGCGGGCTGCGTCCCGACGCGTGCGTGTGAACCGGCGTTGTGAATTCGGGGTCGGTGGCAAGTGGTACACGGCATCGATCGAAGACGTGTCGGTGCACGGCGCGCGACTGCATGTTTTCAACAAGCAGCTGGATCCCATGGTGATCGGGACCGAGGGGGAAATTCGCTTTCAGCCTCATAGCGGCGCAAGCATGGAAACACTCCCCCTAATCGTCCGCAATATCCAGCCGTCCGGCGAGATCCTGGCCGTTGGCTGCCAATACATTCCGAAGCGCGCGCTCGACCACCGCCTGATCGCCGACCTGATCTTTGCGAATTCCGATCAGTGGACACAGTTCCAGCAGGCGCGACGCCATAACCCAGGCCTCATTCGAGGAACAATCTGGTTTCTCGGCCTTTCGCTCTATCAGACAAGCCGTGGCCTCGTGTACCTCTTCCGGAGCACGAGATCTGAGAGCGAGCGCCCGCATCAGGTCGCGAAGGCAGGAAACTGATGAGGAAGATCACATCAATCCTGGCGTTTCTCCTTTCCGCCTCCGCGGTTGCCTATGCACAGACCGCGCCCTTCGACATGTCGGGCGAGCGTGAGCAAGGGAGCGCCCCGATGGTGCCGCGCCTGACATTACCGGCCACGCCTGCGCCGGCGACCGGCCCGCAAACACCCTCCACGCCGCCTGCACCCGCTGCTAACCCGACGCCACCATTCGCCATCGCACCCGCCTCACCGCCAGCCGCGGCTCAACCGCCGCCCGCGCAGGTGGAAGCGCCTCGCCCACAAACTGCCACGCCACCCCCTCTGCCTGCCGTCCAATCAAGCCTAAGCGCCGCGCTTCGAAGATATGTTGTTCCGTTCGCCAAGCTCGGCCTGGATGGCGAGTATGATCGCAAGTCGTGGTCGGTCTACATCACGCCGGAGCAGGCCGCCGCGCCTGCAAAGTTCAACTTCGCCTATCAGAATGCGGTTGTTGTCGCCCCGGAGGCGTCACAACTGACCGTTCTTCTGAACAATCGGATCGTCGGCCAACAGGCGATCGCCTCACCGGATGCACCATCGAATGTCTCCTTTGATGTCCCAGCGGGACTGCTGCAACCGGGCGCAAATCTTCTGACATTCGAAGCCACACAACGCCACCGCACCGATTGTACCATTGAATCGACCTACGAGCTTTGGACGGATATCGACCCGGCCAAGACCTATCTGAGCTTCAGCGGTCAAGAGGCAGCGAAGTTTTCCAGCACGGACGCCATTCGCGCGATCGGCGTCGATGAAACCGGCAGGACGCAGTTCAATTTTGTCGTACCGGCACTCGAGCAGCCAGGCACGACAAAACCTCTTCTGCGCCTTGCCCAGGGACTCTCGGTTCTGAGCGGCATGCCGAACGAGACATTCTCCTTCAGCGCGGATGCACTGCCCCAGTCTGGTCCCGGGCGCATGACTGTGGTTGTCGGAACGCCGGCAGAGCTCCAACCATTCTTCGCCCCCCCGCCGGCCGCGCAAGCGGCGCCGCTGGCCTCCTTTGTGACCGACCCGAAGTCGGGGGCACCCGTTCTTTTGATCAGCGGCCCGTCCTGGCCCGCAATTTCGGCCGCGATTGAAACCATTGTGTCGACGGTGGATCGGCCCGCGACCGCCATTCGCGATACGTTGGTAACCCAGCGTTGGAGCGCACCGGATGCACCGCTTGTTCTCTCGGCCACAAACCTGACATTTGCGCAGTTGGGCGTGAAGACAACGGAATTTTCGGGACGACGCTTCCGGACCAGTTTCAACATCGCCGTGCCGTCTGATTTCTACGCGAACGCCTATGGCGATGCGACGGTACTGCTGGACGCCGCCTTCACGCAGAATGTCCTGCCCGGCAGCCATATCGACATCTACGTCAACGGCAACATCGCTTCAACGGTGCCGATTTCATCAACGGGTGGGGGCATCTTCCGGCACTTGCCCATTCGCGTGACGATGCGGCATTTCAAGCCGGGCTTAAACACACTGTCTCTCGAAGCCATCCTGATGACGAAAGAGGACGACATATGCGTGCCGGGCACGACGGCCGGTACCACGCCGCGCTTTGCGCTCTTCGACACCAGCGAGATTCACATTCCGGACTTTGCCCGCATCGGGCAGCGACCAAACCTCGCCGGACTGTCAGGGACTGGCTATCCCTACAATCGCGCGACACAGCCCATTCCGCTGTTCATCGACCGGATTGATAGCGACACGCTGTCGGCGACGGCCACGCTACTCGGGCAAATGGCAGTGGTTGCCGGCCGCCCGCTCGACATTGAACCGGCCGCGACACCGGGCGCCATCGGCGAACGGGATGCGATTTTCATCGGCTCGATCTCGCAGATGCCGCCGGCCGTGTTGACGCAGTTGAATGTAGCAACGACCAGTCAGGCGTCCTGGCGACCGCCCGCCGCCGTCCAATCGAACCAGACCGAGCCTTCTGTGACCTTTGACGATTGGCGCTCCAAGGTCAGCGGCGGGGTATGGCGCGGGCAGATCACATCATTTCAGGAGTGGCTGCGCCGCAACTTCGACATTTCGCTGAGTTCACTGCAGTTCGTACCAGGGTCCGAGGAAGTCTTCACGCCCTCGAACGACGACAGCTTCTTGATCGCTCAGGGCAAAAGCGCTGCCGGGGGATCCTCCTGGACGATTGTAACGGCTCCTTCCGCCAAGGACCTGCGCGAGGGCGCCGAAGCCGTTACCACACAGGTCAACTGGCCGCAGATCGCAGGTCATATCACCACCTATTCCAGCAAGACCGGCAAGGTCGAAAGCGTCCCGGTCGGTCGCTTCGATTTCGTGGCCTCTCAGCCCTGGTCCCTCTCAAATTATCGCCTGATTGCTGCGAACTGGCTATCAACGAACATACTGTCCTACGCCTTCCTTCTGGTCGTCCTTTCGCTGCTGATCGGTGTTACCACGGCAAGCATGCTTTCCCGGCTGGGCAGGCGCGAATGAAGAGGTTGCTGAAACTGCTCTGCGCCGCAAGCTTCGCGGTTGTTGCTGTCTGCCAGCCCGCGCAGGCGCAAGGTCCCGGAATTAGCCCGCAGGCATGGGGCGCCTACAAGGCGAAGTTCCTGGATGCCAGCGGCCGCATCGTCGATGATGGCAACGGCAATATCAGCCACAGCGAAGGCCAGGGTTACGGCCTGCTGCTTGCCTACCTTGCCAACAACCCAGCTGACTTCGAACAGATATGGTACTTCACGCGCACCGAACTGTTGCTGCGCGATGACGGCCTGGCCGCCTGGAGATGGGATCCTGCCGTCACGCCGCATGTCACCGATAGCAACAATGCATCGGATGGCGATCTGCTGATCGCCTATGCGTTGGCCCTTGCGGGGTCTGCGTGGAACAAGACCGACTATATGGAGGCGGCTGCGAAGATGGCTCAGGCCCTTCTTTCGCATGTCGTCATCAGTTCAAACGGACACACCCTGTTGCTCCCTGGCGTCAGCGGTTTCAATTCCCCTGATCGCAAGGACGGCCCCGTCATCAATCCCTCCTACTGGGTGTATGAGGCGATCCCGGTCATGGCGCTCCTGGCCCCGTCCAACGCCTGGCAGAAGCTGTCGGACGACGGTCTGCAGCTGCTGCAGGCCATGCAGTTCGGACCACGAAAACTGCCCGCCGATTGGGTGAGCCTCAATCGCATGCCGGAGCCCGCAGCCGGCTTCGACGCGGAATTCGGATACAACAGCCTGCGCATCCCGCTCTATCTCGTGCGCGCGGGAGTTTCGGACAAGGCTCTGCTGTCAAGATTGCGAAAGGGAATGACCGCCGAGGAGGGCACTCCGGCGACAATCGACCTCTCGTCCGGCAAGCCGAAGGCGCTGCTGTCGGACCCGGGTTATCGAATTGTTAACGATGTCGTGGCCTGTGTGACGGAAGGAACCAAGCTGCCTGAGTCGTCGCAGCATTTTGAGCCGTCGCTCTACTATCCATCGACCCTTCATCTTCTTGGGTTGGCATTTGTCGGGGAGAAGCATCCGGAGTGTCTGTGAAATCCTCATCCGTTGCAATTGTCGTTGCGGTGGCGGTGGCTGGTCTGGTGACCGCCCTGAGGGACCGCGTGGCACTTCAGGAGATGCTGGGCTTCGGGCAGTCGGGTCACGCAGCTGCGCCACAATTTATGCTCATGGGACGTGTCACGGGACCGGAAACCAGTCCCAAGCCGCAGATCGACGTCCAGGCCATTGCCGATCGGCTACACGCAGCAACACTGGTTCCGCCGCTTCCTCAACAGGGTGAGACCGCCGGTGACGAGGCCGAAAAGTCGTTGATGGTCGCGCAGGCGCCTCAACAGCAGCCTACGGCGGCTCAGCCAGCCAAGTCAGCCCAGCCGAAAGTCGATGAGAGTGCCTTGCGCTATTTCGCCAGCCGCGGCGACAAGGCGCGCCTGCAGGCCGAGATCGCGCGGCTTCAGGCGCTGTACCCGAACTGGGTGCCGCCCGCCGATCCTCTGGCCGTTCCGCAGAGTGGCGACAGGCAGCTGGAGCAGATGTGGCAACTGTATTCGGAGGGACGCTACGCGGAACTCCGCAAGGCGATTGCCGACCGGCAGGCGTCCGAATCGGGATGGCAGCCGCCGCCTGACCTGCTTGACCGGCTGGATGTCGCCGAGGCCCGCGCGCGCCTCGTCAATGCGTCGGACCTGAAGCAATATGCAACCGTCGTCCAGATCGGCGCCAATACACCGAGCCTCCTGACATGCAGCGACATCGACGTGCTATGGCGGGTTGCCGAAGCTTTCGCGAAGACCGATCGCGCACCGCGCGCCCGGGATGCCTATGTCTATATCCTGAAGAATTGCACAAATCCGCAAGAGCGTGTGGCGACCATTCAGAAGGCGGCCGCCTTGCTTTCCTACGCAGTGATGCAGGATCTCCTGGCGCTTGAACGCCCCGATGGCAACGGCGGCCGCGAATTCGATGGCATTCGCAATGAGCTTGCCCGCCGCTTTGTCGCCGCCGGCAACGGTGACCCCGATCTGGCTGTGGCGCCGGCTTATCTTTCAATCGTGCAACGACTTGCTGAAACGGAGCGGCTGGCATCCGACAGCCTTCTTCTCGGCTGGTACCAGCTTCGCCGGGAAAACTATCCCGATGCGGAAAGATGGTTTCGGGCAGCGCGGGAGAAGGAAGACTCGGCAATCGCTTCCCAGGGTCTGGCGCTGGCGCTGATTGCCGAGAAGAAACCGCAAGAGGCGGAGGACGTCATGTACAAGTGGCGTGGTGCCTCCAAGGATGCGACCGCGACATATCTTGCTGCGACGGCGAACCTGATGGCCCTGCAGCCGCCTGCCAACCTCAGCGAAGAGGTACTTTCGCGCATCGCCAGCGAAATCATTGCCCAGAAATATGTGCCGACGGCACAGCAATTCGGCTGGTTTGCCCGCACTCTCAATCAACCGCAAACAGCGGCGCGCTGGTTCGAGACGGCGCTACGCTGGAAGCCGGATGACGAACCGTCCGCTTACGGATTGGCCATCACGCGCCAGCAGTTGCGGGACCGGGCGGGCGTAGCTGAGATCCAGCGCCTGTGGGGTGGCAGGTCCGAGCGCATCGCACAGTTGGGTGAGGCCACGAACCATCGGACCACAACACCTTCCCTGCCCGCTCCTCCCGGGCAGATGGTGCCGCAAGGTCCAACGGCAGCGTCACCGGAGATTGTCCGGGCACCGCCGGAGCGCATCGAAAGTGCAAACCCGCCAGCCGTCACCGAGGTCGTACGCCAGCCTGCGATGCAAACGGTCACGGTTCGCCGCGGTGCACGACAACTGCGCGGATGCACGACCACGGTCAATGCGCAACTGCTCGATCCGGAAACCGCACTGTCACGGGGCTGGTGCCTGATGGACATCAATCGTCCGATGGAGGCAGCCAAGGCTTTCGACGCAGCGCTCGCCAGTTCAAACCGCAAGACGCGCGAGGACGCAGCCTACGGCCAGAGCCTCGCCTTCCTGCGCGCCGGCCTATCCAACAATGCTGCCGTAGCCGCGACGAAGGCACCGCAGACGCAACAGCGCGCGGCCGAATTGCAGATTGCGATCCTGGCCGACCGAGCTCTCGCCGCCTTCGATGCAAAGCGCTATCGCGAGGCCTTGATATATCTCGATCAGCGCGCCCAGCTTCGCCAGGAACCGATCGATCTGATGGTGCTGCGCGGATATGCCTACCTGAACATGAAGATGTACGGCGATGCCGAGCGGATATTCACTGCCGCGGCCTCGACCGGCAACAAGGATGCAAACCGCGGTCTGGCCGATCTGAAGGCATCGACGCATCCTGATACCGTCGATTAGCGATAACGAGGATTGCTCTGCTGGCGCATGCATGTTGGCGTGAGCGGTGCCATTCAGCGTGCAGCTCACGCGGTCGCCGCGAGCATGGTCGCCGGGCGCACTTCACGCGCTGGATCCGACTCGTTACCAAGACGGGCTCCGCCGCCGGAGTTAGAGAAAACCACAACAAGGCAGCTAATTGGGGAAAATGGCGGAGAGGGTGGGATTTGAACCCACGATACCCTTGCAGGTATGCCGCATTTCGAGTGCGGTGCATTCGACCACTCTGCCACCTCTCCGCGGTCAGG
This sequence comes from Rhizobium sp. 01T417, assembly GCF_056398905.1. NCBI lineage: Bacteria > Pseudomonadati > Pseudomonadota > Alphaproteobacteria > Hyphomicrobiales > Rhizobiaceae > Rhizobium > Rhizobium sp. 01T417. Next base: position 156,978 of record NZ_JBFTQH010000002.1, read on the forward strand.
TCGGCGCTTATTCGGCGCGGGGGGCTACATAGCGACAGAATGACGGGCTGGCAAGACGAAATCTCAAAGCTTTTCATCCTTTTGCCTTGACAGTTTTTTTATGCTCGCGTATCTCGGCTGCGCAATAGGTGTGGATAAGTCCGCGCCTTGCCTGCTTCGCGCTCGCGAGGCAGATCACCGGCAGCGAGAGTTCTGGGTCAAAGCCTTTGAAATCCCTGCTTAACCTCGACTGATAAAAAGACGGCCACCTGCTGATTGGCGGGCACGAGCCGGAACGAACATGAAAGGATAAAAAATGTTCGCAGTCATCAAGACCGGCGGTAAGCAGTACCGTGTGGCGGCAAACGACGTGCTGACCATCGAGAAGCTTGAAGCAACCGCTGGCGACGCAATTGAATTCACCGAAGTCCTCGTAATCGGCGAAGGCGCCGACGCTGCGATTGGTGCTCCCTTCGTCAAGGGCGCTTCCGTCAAGGCCGAAGTGGTCGAGCACAACCGCGGCAAGAAGGTCATCGCCTTCAAGAAGCGCCGTCGTCAGAACTCGAAGCGTTCGCGCGGCCATCGCCAGCACCACACTGTTGTCCGTATCACGGACATCGTGGCTGCCAAGTAAGATCACGGGACTTTAAGGTTTAAAGGAGAACACCAATGGCACACAAAAAAGCTGGCGGTTCATCGCGCAACGGTCGTGATTCCGAATCCAAGCGCCTTGGCGTGAAGAAGTTCGGTGGCGAAACCGTCATCGCAGGCAACATCATCGTGCGTCAGCGCGGTACGCAGTGGCATCCGGGCGCCAACGTCGGCCTCGGCAAGGACCACACCATTTTTGCGCTTACGGCCGGCAATGTGAACTACCGTACGAAGGCCAATGGCCGCGTGTACGTGTCTGTAATGCCGAAAGCGGAAGCAGCGGAATAAGCCGGTAGCGCTCTAAAACAGCCGGCGTCTCATCGACCCGGCTGAGCGTATCAGGTTCAGTCCAGAAAACAGGGGAGATGGGGCGCCATCTCCCCTTTTTTCTTGTCCAACGAAGGAGGACTGAACATGCAAGGCGAACTATTGAGGGAAGGCCAATCGCGGTCTTTCAGGGAAGACCAGCGGTCTCCCAAGGAACGGCTGAGGCCGGAGCGGTTAAGGACCGATTGCCCTGTCTTACTCTCGGAGCGGCTCGTCATGCGCGCACCGCACGAAGAAGACATCGACGCCCTTGCCCATCTCGCCAACAACGCCAAAGTCGCCACCATGGTGTCGCGCATGCCGCACCCGTACACGGCCAATGATGCCGCCGACTTCGTGCGACGCACGAAAAATGGCGAGATTGGCAAGTGCGTCTATGCGATCACCAAGGCCGAGAACGGCGCCTTTGTAGGGTGCTGCGGGGTCGAACCGCATCTTGACGGGCGGACCGTCGAGATCGGGTACTGGCTTGGAGAACCGTACTGGAATCAAGGCTTTATGACCGAGGCATGCCATGCTTTGGTCGATATGGTCTTTCGCACGCGGCAGGATGTCGATCAGATCGATGCTCGTTGCCGGGTGATGAACGTCGCTTCGCGGCGGGTCATCCAGAAGTGCGGTTTCCAGTTCCAGGGATCGGGGTTGGCGGCATCGCTGGCTCTCGGCAGCAATGTGCCCGTCGAATGGTACAGGCTCGACCGCAAGACCTGGATGTCGCTGAGAAGCTGGGGGAGCGTCCTATGAACGCGATCAGCCTTCAGAGACCCAGGAGCCAGTCGATGACGCCCGGCCCATTGCCGGTCATCACCACCGACCGGCTGGTGCTCCGCCCGCACAGGCTGAGCGATGCCGATGCGATCGCGGACACGCTGTCCGACTTCGCCGTTACCCGCATGCTCGCGCGCGTTCCTGCGCCTTATGACAGGCAGGACGCACTCGACTGGCTGGTTCCGGTGACGGCGGGTGGCATGGCCGACTGGCAGTTTGCCATCACGACTGGCGACGACGCTCATATCGGCGTCGCCGCCATCGAGCTTCGCCATGGCCTTTGGCACCTCGGTTACTGGCTGAACCGCTTCTACTGGCGGCGCGGCTATATGAGCGAGGCGGTAACGGCGGTGCTGGAGCGCTTTTCGCGCCGTATGCCGGAGACGACGGTTCATTCCGGGGTCTTCGCGGACAACCCGGCTTCGTTGAAGCTGCAGGAAAGGCTCGGCTTCCGCATGACCGGTTGCAGCGAAATCTACAGCTTCGCCCGCAACACCATGGTCACGCATGTCGAGACGATGCTGAAGCCGGGTGCCCTGCAACAGGCCAGGATTGCTTGAGACGAACGCGAGGCGTCCCGATCGTCGGGGCGCCTCAACCCCAACTACCGAATAACGACCCAGATGCGGAAATGGTCGGAGCTATGTCGATCTTCGCGGATTTCAGGTTGCTGGATGCGATGATGTTGCCGAACGGTCGAGGTCGTAGATACCATCAAGACCGCAGCCGTACTGTATGCTATAGCTCGCAAACCTCACGATAATCCTTTGACCTCCGATTGAACCGCCTATATCGAAAGCGGCAAGAGGAGCGATGAACGGCCACAATGGAAGTAAGATGAAATTTCTCGACGAAGCAAAAGTCTACATCAAGTCCGGAGACGGCGGCGCGGGCAGCGTCTCGTTCCGACGCGAGAAGTTCATCGAGTTTGGTGGCCCCGATGGCGGTGACGGCGGACGCGGCGGTGATGTCTGGGTCGAGGCGGTCAACGGTCTCAATACACTGATCGACTTCCGCTACCAGCAGCACTTCAAGGCCAAGATCGGTACGCACGGGATGGGCAGGGACCGTACCGGCGCCAATGGTGAGCACGTGACGCTTAAGGTGCCCGTCGGCACGCAGATTTTCGAGGAAGACAAGGAAACGCTCATTTGCGATCTCACCGAGGAAGGCCAACGCTACCGGCTCGCTACCGGCGGCAATGGTGGCTTCGGAAATGCGCACTTCAAATCCTCGGTCAACCAGGCGCCGGACTGGGCCAATCCCGGTCTTCCCGGTGAGGAAAAGACAATCTGGCTGCACTTGAAGCTGATTGCAGACGCTGGCCTTGTAGGATTGCCGAATGCCGGCAAGTCCACGTTCCTTGCAGCCGTCACCCGTGCCCGGCCGAAGATTGCAAATTATCCCTTTACGACGTTGCACCCGAACCTGGGTGTCGCGACTGTTGACGGTCAGGAATTCGTCCTTGCCGACATTCCGGGGCTGATCGAAGGCGCGCATGAAGGCGTCGGGATCGGTGACCGCTTCCTCGGCCACGTCGAGCGTACGCGCGTTCTGTTGCATCTCGTTTCCTCGCAAGAGGAAAAGGTCGGCAAGGCCTACACGACCGTCCGGCGCGAACTCGAGGCCTATGGCAGTGATCTTGGCGAAAAGGTCGAGATCGTCGCCCTGTCGCAGATCGACGTTCTCGATGACGCCACCTTGAAGAAGAAGACGAGGGAACTGACCAAGGCCTGCGGCAAGACGCCGTTCCAGATTTCCGCGGCGACGGGCAAGGGCATGACGGAAGTGCTGCGAGCCTTGCGGGATGTCATTGTCGAGGCGAATGCCGGCGGGGCGGAAAAGCTCGCCAAGGCACCGAAGCTCCGCCATCGCGATACGGTGTCGGATGATGAAGGCGAGGCCCATGACGACGCGTAAGTCGCTTGAGCGCTATCGCCGCATCGTCATTAAAATCGGCTCGGCTCTCCTCGTCGATCGCAAGACCGGTCTGAAGAAGGCGTGGCTCGACGCAATGTGCCGCGATATTGCGGCCATGAAGGCCAAGGGCGTCGACGTCCTTGTTGTTTCGTCCGGCGCGATTGCTCTCGGCCGATCGGTCCTCGATCTTCCTTCGGGAGCCCTGAAGCTCGAAGAAAGTCAGGCATCGGCAGCCGTCGGCCAGATCGCTCTGGCGCGTGCCTGGTCGGAAAGTCTGTCCCGCGACGAGATCGTTGCTGGTCAGATCCTTTTGACGCTCGGCGATACGGAAGAGCGCCGTCGCTATCTCAACGCGCGTGCCACCATCAATCAGCTCCTGAAGATCGGCGCCGTGCCGATTATCAACGAGAATGATACCGTTGCTACCAGCGAAATTCGCTACGGCGACAATGATCGCCTGGCTGCGCGGGTCGCGACCATGGCCGGTGCTGATCTGCTGATTCTGCTGTCCGATATTGACGGTCTCTATACGGCGCCGCCGCACCTCGATCCGCAGGCGGAATTTCTTGCCACGATCGCCGAGATCACGCCTGAAATCGAAGCGATGGCGGGTGGCGCTGCGTCCGAGCTGTCGCGTGGCGGCATGCGCACCAAGATCGACGCCGGCAAGATTGCGACGACGGCCGGCTGCGCAATGATCATCGCCTCAGGCAAGGCGGACAGCCCGCTCTCGGCGATCGAGAATGGGGCGCGCTCCTCTTGGTTTGCTCCTTCAGGGACGCCCGTCACGGCGCGAAAGACTTGGATTGCTGGTCAGTTGCAGCCGGCGGGCGAACTCCACGTCGACGAGGGTGCCGTTGTTGCGCTCGGCGCCGGCAAGAGCCTGCTTCCTGCCGGGGTTCGCAAGGTTGTCGGGCTTTTCAGCCGCGGCGATACGGTGGCGATCGTCGGCCCGCATGGCCGGGAGATCGCGCGCGGACTTGCTGGCTACGATGCCGAAGAGGCGCGGCAGATTACCGGCCGCAAGTCGACGGAGATCGAGGCAATCCTCGGCTACGCGGGACGTGCGGCAATGATCCATCGCGATGACATGGTGATGACGTCGCAGATCAGTTCAAAATCGGAAAGGCAGAAGAAGGACACAAGCTATGCTTGATACAGTTGCGCCGAGCCCTGACATTGACGCGCTGATGAATGACATCGGCCGCAAGGCCAAGGCTGCGGCGCGACCGTTAGGCTTTGCGTCCACTGAAGCCAAAAACAAGGCGCTGAACGCCATGGCGGATGCGATCCTCGCCAACAAGGATCACATCCTCGCCGAGAATGCCAAGGATCTGAAAGATGTCGCCGGCACGGACATGCTCGCATCCTTCGTCGATCGTCTGACACTGACCGACAAGCGCATTGCCGAGATGGCCGAGGGTATCCGCGCGATCGCGGCGCTGAAGGATCCGGTCGGCGAGGTGATCGCCGCCTGGGAACGCCCGAATGGACTGAAGATCGAGCGCGTTCGGACGCCGCTCGGTGTCATCGGTGTGATCTTCGAGAGCCGTCCGAACGTCACGGCGGATGCCGGCGCGCTCTGCCTGAAAGCCGGCAATGCGGTCATTCTGCGTTGCGGCTCGGATTCCCGGCGCTCATCGCACGCAATTCATGCCTGCCTCGTGCAGGGCCTGAAGGCCGCGGGACTTCCAGAGCATGCCATTCATCTCGTGCCGACAACCGATCGAGCTGCCGTCGGCGCGATGCTGCGCGGATTGGATGGTGCGATCGACGTTATCGTTCCGCGCGGCGGCAAGAGCCTTGTTGCGCGTGTCCAGAACGAGGCGAGGGTGCCCGTCTTCGCGCACCTTGAGGGGCTTTGCCATATCTATGTGGATGCATCGGCCGATCTCGGCATGGCCAAGGAGATCGTCGTCAACGCCAAGATGCGGCGCACCGGTATCTGCGGTGCGGTGGAAACGATTCTCGTCGACAGCGCCGTGGCCAAGAGCCATCTTCGCCCGCTGCTGGAGGCCCTTGCTGGAGCCGGTTGCGAAATCCGCGGTTCGGCTGCGGTCGTCCAGGCAATGCCTGGCGCGAAGGCAGCCACCGAGGAGGACTGGTCGACCGAGTATCTGGATGCCATCGTTTCGGTTGCTGTCGTCGATGGCATTTCGGGTGCGATCGAGCACATCCAGACCTATTCCTCGAACCACACCGAGGCGGTGATTGCCGACGATCCCGATGTGGTGCAGAGGTTCTTCACCGAGGTTGATTCCGCGATCCTGCTGCACAATGCATCGACGCAGTTTGCCGATGGCGGCGAGTTCGGGATGGGTGCCGAGATCGGCATTGCGACCGGCAAGATGCATGCCCGCGGCCCTGTCGGCGTCGAGCAGCTCACCTCCTTCAAATACCGCGTGCACGGCACCGGACAGACCCGGCCCTGACGTGATCAACGACGAAATCGACCGGCGCCATCTTCGCATGCCGCATAGCGAGCGGGGCATGGTGGTCGGTCTTTTCGGCGGTTCCTTCAATCCGCCGCATGACGGACATGCGCTGGTCGCCGAAATCGCGATCAAGCGGCTCGGCCTCGACCAGCTATGGTGGATGGTCACGCCCGGGAACCCGCTGAAGGATCGGCGACATCTGCTGCCGCTTGCCGAGCGCATCGCTCTGAGCGAGCGGCTAGCCCGACCCCCTTCGATCAAGGTCACCGCGTTCGAACGCGATTTCGCGACGAGTTTCACGGCAAACACGCTGGCGCGCGTCAAGGCGCGCAACCCACATGTCCATTTCATCTGGATCATGGGGGCCGACAGCCTGAAGACCTTCCATCAGTGGCAACGCTGGCAGGATATCGTCAACACATTTCCGATTGCCGTGATCGACCGCCCGGGCTCCACGCTGTCGTTCCTGTCATCGAAGATGGCGAGGACGTTCGATTTTGCCCGCGTTGACGAAGATGATTCCCGCGCGCTCTGGAAGCGCCAGGCACCAGCCTGGACCTTCATACACGGTCCGCGCTCCAGTCATAGCTCGACGGCTATCCGCGCTACGAACGGCACCGTAAAATAGTTCGACTTTTCAGGGAAGACGTACAAATGAAAAGCCCGACGGGGGAGGAGATCCGTCGGGCTTCGTAAACTCGATCGACAACTGGGAGGAGGAGTGTTGTCGATCCTATCCAACGGCTTTGGGAGGAGGAGATCGCCGTTCGATGAGTGTGTTGTACCATAGTCCCCGGATTCTTGAAGCGGGTCCATTGCATTGCAGCAATGCGCTACAAGCATGGCCGTAGCCAAAACCCTCCTCTATTTTGCCCAATTCTTTGGCATTCGAGACGATTTTCGTCGAGATTTCAAACTCCTGTCGGTTTCCCCCCTAAAATGGCGGGGAATTTTCGCCGTTTTTGGAACTGGGATCTCCGCAGTCATGCGCATCACGAATGTGTGAAGTCTGAGACGCGCAGACGGTTATGCTTGCCAAAATATAGCGCTAGCCAAGTCGCAAGCGACGTTATATTTCTACAGATATTTCCAAAGCTTCGGGAGAGATCATGCACAGTCGTCGCCAATGGATGAAATTTGCCGTCACAGCCATTTCGGCTGTCTTCTTAGGCGTTGCCGCAACGCCAGCCGCCGCTGCGGAAAAGGTCAGCGTTTTTGCAGCGGCCAGCCTGAAGAACGCCCTTGATGCAGCGAATGCCGCGTGGGCGAAGGAAGCCGGCAAGGAGGCCGTCGCCTCGTATGCTGCGAGCTCAGCGCTTGCAAAGCAAATTGAAGGCGGCGCACCCGCCGACATCTTCATCTCCGCCGACCTGGACTGGATGGACTATCTTGCGAAGAAGAATCTGATCAAGGCCGACAGCCGGTCCAATCTTTTGGGCAACCGAATCGTACTTGTCGCAACCAGGGACCACGCCAAGCCGGTCGAGATCAAAAAGGGCTTCGAGCTCGCCACGCTGCTCGGTGATGGCAAGCTCGCCATGGGTGAGGTGAAGTCGGTTCCGGCCGGCAAGTACGGCAAGGCTGCGCTTGAAGCGCTGGGCGTCTGGCCCTCGGTTGAGGCGAAGGTTGCCGGAGCTGAAAGCGTTCGCGCCGCGCTCGCGTTGGTATCGCGCGGCGAGGCGCCCTATGGCGTTGTCTACCAGACCGACGCCTCCGCGGACCCGGGCGTTGCCGTTGTCGGCACCTTCCCGGCGGATTCGCACCCGCCGATCATTTATCCGGTCGCTATTCTGTCCGAGAGCAAGAACCCAGACGCCGCGGCATACCTCGACTTCCTGAAATCGGAAAAGGTGGCTCATTTCTTTACCGAGCAGGGCTTCACCATCTTGAAATGATTGCGAATTCTCGCACGAAGACATAGCGTGAGAAGGCCCGTCGATACGGGCCTTCTATTTTTGGAGAGAATGGCTTGGACGCACTCGGCCTGAGCGATGATGAATGGACGGCAATCTTGCTCAGCCTGCGCGTGTCGGTGGTGGCGATGCTGGCCAGCCTGCCATTCGGCATCGGCGTTGCGCTGCTGCTGGCGCGGGGGCGGTTTTGGGGTAAGTCCGTTCTCAACGGTGTCGTTCATTTGCCGCTGATCCTCCCGCCTGTCGTCACGGGCTTCATTTTGCTGATCCTTTTCGGGCGGCGCGGACCGATCGGCAGCTTTCTCGATCACTACTTCGGCATCGTGTTTTCGTTTCGCTGGACGGGTGCCGCGCTCGCCTGCGGGGTCATGGCCTTTCCGTTGATGGTGCGCAGCATCCGGCTGTCGATCGAAGCGGTCGATCGAAAGCTGGAAGAGGCAGCCGGCACCTTGGGAGCCAGCCCATTCTGGGTTTTCATGACGATAACATTGCCGCTTACCCTGCCTGGCATCATAGCAGGAATGATCCTTTCCTTTGCGAAGGCCATGGGGGAGTTCGGAGCGACCATCACCTTCGTTTCCAACATCCCGGGGGAAACGCAGACGCTTTCGGCGGCGATCTACTCCTTCACGCAGGTCCCGGGTGGTGATGCCGGCGCCCTGCGGTTGACGCTCGTCGCTATCGTGATTTCAATGGCTGCCTTGCTTGCCTCGGAATTGCTGTCGCGCATCGTCGGCCGGAGGATTGATCCGGAATGACGCTTGTCGTGAAAGCAAAACAGCGGCTTGGTGCATTCGCGCTCGATTCCGCGTTTACCTCGGGGCGCGGGATCACCGCGCTTTTCGGCCGTTCCGGCTCTGGTAAGACCTCTATGATCCGTATCATTGCCGGGTTGGCGCGGCCCGACGCGGGCCAGGTCGTCCTCGATGGCGAAGTCCTGACAGATACCGAGCGGCGGATCTTTGTCGCCAAGCATCGACGGAGGTTCGGTTATGTCTTCCAGGAGGCGCGGCTGTTCCCGCACCTCAGTGTCCGTCACAACCTGTCCTATGGCCGGTGGTTTGCCAGAGCCACCGGTTCGGCAGAGGGATTGGATCATATTGTTTCGTTGCTGGGCATCGAAAGCCTGCTCGAGCGCAGGCCGGAAAAGCTCTCCGGTGGCGAGAAGCAGCGCGTTGCCATTGGGCGAGCCCTGCTTTCGGCTCCCCGTCTGCTGTTGATGGACGAGCCGCTGGCGGCGTTGGATGACGCCCGGAAAGCCGAGGTCATGCCCTATCTCGAGCGCCTGCGCGACGAGATGGACATTCCGATCGTCTATGTCAGTCATTCGATCGCCGAAGTCGCCCGCCTCGCCAATCAGGTCGTGGTCATGCGCGACGGAAAGGTGGAGGCAGTCGGCTCAGCCGTGGATGTGCTAAGCCATCCGCCTGCATCATTCGAGCGGCGTGATGCGGGGGCTCTTCTTGAAGGGACGGTGGAGAGCCTCGACGTGCAGCACCGCATTGCGACAATTGCCCTGAAATCAGCTCGGCTTCACGTCCCGGGAGCGATGCTAAACCTCGGTAAGCCCGTTCGCGTCCGCATTCCATCTCGCGACGTGATGCTGGCGATGAGAAAGCCGGAAGCGCTGAGCGCGCTCAACGTGCTTGAAGGTACCGTTCAGAACATGACGCAGGCAGACGACGCGACCATTGACGTTCTCGTCGATTGCGGTGGGGACACCATTCTTTCCCGGATCACAAGCTTTTCGGCAGAGCGGCTGGGCGTGCGGATTGGGTCGCCTGTTTTTGCTGTGATAAAGACGGTCGCGCTTGAGCCATGATCAGCGATTGCTTTCAGGCGATCGGTTGGCCTCCAGCCATGCCAGTTCTTCCGCAAGAGTGGTTTTCATCATCTGCTCCATCTTGCGAAAGCGGGCGAGGAGCTCATCGCCGAACGGCGTCAGCGCCGCACCTCCACCTTTTGGGCCGCCGCGCTGGGACTCGACGACGGGCTCGCGAAACATCCGGTTCATATCGCTGACAAGCAACCAGGCGCGACGATAGGACATGTCCATCGCCCTGCCTGCCGCGGAAATCGATCCCGTTTCCCTGATATGTTCGAGCAGTTCCATCTTGCCGCGCCCGAGGCGGTCTTCATGAGGAAAACTGATGCGGAGTATCGGTGTGAGCGTATCAACGGCGGGGCTTTTCATCGGCAAGTCTTCTATAGTCGAAAACGATCTTACTTTACGTGTGGTTGCAAGGACTGTACACAGCCGGGCCACATTCGGTCTTTCATCCACAGATGATCTATCGCGTCAAATGGTCGTTCACGCTTTGTGATTGTGCGCGTCTTGAAACGTTAATGGTTTGGTGCCTATCTTAACTATGATTTGGTCACCAAATCAGTGATGTGCATGTTTTGTCATTCCGAGAAAGGGAAAGCACTGACAACAGTACACGCCAAGGGAAAAACGCTTGCCGTTGTCCCGAAGAGCCCGGAACGTGGCGCCGATGCTGCCGCCCGCGCCCTGCACGCCGTCCTCACTAGCCTTGAGGACTCTAAGGCTGAAGATATCGTCACCATCGACATTGCTGGAAAATCGGCACTGGGAGACTTCATGGTCGTCGTCTCCGGGCGCTCGAGCAGGCATGTCATGGCGATCTCGGACCACCTGCTGTCTGATCTCAAAGACGAGGGCCTTGGAAGCGCCCGCGTCGAGGGTCAGGAAGGCGGCGATTGGATCCTGATCGACACCGGCGATGTCATCGTCCATGTCTTTCGTCCAGAAATACGCGAGTTCTACAACATCGAAAAGATGTGGGCCGCGCCCGATATGGACGAGGAAACGGTGCACTAACAGGCTGCTGGACGCTGTGTCCGCGGCCTGATAGACGGCATTTATTGGCCGGACGAATCCGGCTGGCGGCAGGTGTGTGCCGCCGGTTGCCGAACTGCGGGAGCGGATGATGCGTGTTGGTCTTTTTGCGGTGGGGCGGCTGAAGTCCGGCCCCGAGAAGGATCTTGCGGCCCGCTATTTCGATCGCTTTGCCAAGACCGGTCCTGCGGTCGGCCTCGAATTCTCCCGCGTGGCCGAAGTGGCTGAAAGTCGTGCGTCGAATGCCGATACGCGCAAGCGCGATGAAGCGGCGATGCTGCAGAAGTCGTTGTCCGAGGGGAGTGTTCTCATCCTGTTGGACGAGCGCGGCAAGGCGCTGGACAGTGAAGGCTTTGCCGATCTCCTTGGAAACTATCGCGACCAGGGCAAGCGCGACCTGATGATTGCCATCGGCGGTGCCGATGGCCTCGATCCGTCGCTATACGACGTTGCCGATGCAACCCTCTGTCTCGGCAAGATGACTTGGCCGCATCAGTTGGTTCGCACGCTCATCGCCGAGCAGCTTTATCGAGCCGTCACGATCCTTTCCGGCCACCCCTATCATCGCGTCTGATGGATTGCGTTGCTCACGTGAGCGTGTCCGTCCTGGTGTGCTCAGTCCCTCAATCGATCTGGCAAAGAATGTCAAATCAGCTTAATCTCCGCGCGATTTGAAGGGATTTCAAGCTCGTATGCCGACACGCGCGTTCAAGCCAAAATACGTCATTCTGTCGGCCTTGGCTGCAGGCTTGAGCGTGTCTGTGGCGGCAGTTGCGAACCGCCCCTTCGCTTCCGGCGCCTTCGCGCAGGATGCGCCGGAAGCTGCGCGGATCTCGCCGCCGGAGGCCCCTGCCCTGGCAAGCGCAACGGTTGCCCAGCCGCCGCCCGATCCGGCGGCCGACCTTGCGAAGAAGCGAGACGAGACGCGCGCCGAGCTTGAAGCCCTATCGAAGACCATCAGCCTCTCGTCCGATAAGGTTGCGGAGCTTCAGAAGAGCATCGCGGATCTGGACAAGAGCACCAGCAGCGTTCGCCAGGCGCTGATCGATTCCGCGGCGCGGCGCAAGTCGCTCGAGAAGCAGATCCTGGAGAGCGAGAAGAAACTGGCCGATCTCGGCGTCAAGGAAGACGCGGTCCGCCGGTCATTGCATGAGCGGCGTGGCCTGCTGGCCGAGGTGCTGGGTGCCCTGCAGCGGATGGGCCGCAATCCGCCGCCGGCCCTTCTCGTGACACCTGACGACGCGCTCGCTTCGGTTCGCAGCGCAATCCTGCTCGGCGCGGTGGTTCCCGGTATCCGAAAGGAAACTGACAAGCTCGTCGCCGATCTTGCCAACCTGTCTGCGTTGCAAACGGCAAGCGCTGCGGAGAAAACGGCGCTCACCACGACGATGACCAATAGCATCGAGGAAGAGCGCCGGATGGATTTGCTTCTCGCTGAAAACGAGAAGCTGAGCCGCAGCAGCGTGGCGGAACTGGATGCGGAGAAGAAGCGGTCGGAGGTTCTTGCCAGCAAGGCAACAAGTCTCGAGGGACTGGTGGCATCGATGGAAACCGAGATCGCATCGGTTCGCGACGCCGCCGCCGCGGCCCGCCAGGCCGAGGAAAACCGCAAGCTCTTAACCGACGAGCAGCGTGCCCAGGCCAAGGCCCTCGCGGAGAGCGGCGTGCCTGATAAAAACCGCATTGCGCCCGCATATCCCTTCGGAGAATTGAAGGCGAAGCTGGAATTGCCTGTGGCAGGCGATATCCTCCGCCAGTTCGGCGATGCCGACGGAACCGGCCATGAGGCGATGGGAATGACGCTTGCCACCAATCCGGAAACGGTGGTTACCGCTCCCGCAGATGGGCTTGTCGTTTACGCGGGTGCTTTTCGCAGCTACGGCCAGATGATCATCCTCGATGCCGGCAACGGCTACCACCTTGTCCTCTCCGGAATGGAGACGATCAGCACGCGCCAGGGGAAGTTCGTCTTCTCCGGCGAGCCACTTGCAGCCATGGGCGCGAAAAGAGTGGCGAGCGCGACAGCATTGGCGCTGGAAACCAACCGTCCGACGCTTTACATTGAATTTCGAAAAGATGGAAAACCGGTCGATTCCCGGCCTTGGTGGACCGCTAAAGACACTGGAAAGGCACGCAATGATTCGTAGGGCTTCTCTTGTTCTGGTCGGCGCATTGATGGGTGCGACCGCGATGAGCGTCATCTATTCGGCAGGCGTGCCTGCGGAAGCGGCCGGAGCCTCCACCTACAAGGAGCTTTCCGTTTTTGGTGACGTTTTTGAGCGTGTGCGCGCACAGTATGTGACGCCGCCGGCCGAGGACAAACTCATCGAAAATGCCATCAACGGCATGCTTTCTTCGCTGGATCCGCATTCGAGCTACATGAATGCCAAGGATGCGGCTGACATGCAGACCCAGACGAAGGGTGAATTCGGCGGTCTCGGCATTGAGGTCACCATGGAAGACGAGCTCGTCAAAGTCATCACGCCGATCGACGACACGCCGGCGGCAAAGGCTGGCGTTCTTGCTGGCGACTACATTTCCGAGATCGACGGTCAGTCCGTTCGCGGCCTGAAGCTGGAAGACGCGGTCGAAAAGATGCGTGGCCCGGTCAACACGCCGATCAAGCTGACGCTGATCCGCAAGGGTGCCGACAAGCCTATAGAGCTGACGATCGTTCGCGACGTTGTGGCTGTGCAGGCCGTGAAGTCGCGCGTCGAGGATGATGTCGGCTATCTGCGCGTCATCTCCTTCACGGAGAAGACCTACCCCGATCTCGAGAAGGCGATCGAGAAGATCAAGAAGACGGTTCCGGCTGACAAGCTGAAGGGCTACGTCCTCGACCTTCGTCTGAACCCGGGTGGTCTGCTCGACCAGGCGATCCAGGTGTCGGATGCGCTGCTGCAGCGTGGCGAAGTGGTTTCCACCCGCGGCCGCAATCCCGATGAGACCCGCCGCTTCAACGCTGGTCCGGGTGACCTCACGGACGGCAAGCCGGTAATCGTCCTGATCAACGGCGGTTCGGCATCTGCTTCGGAAATCGTTGCCGGCGCGTTGCAGGACCTGCGTCGTGCTACCGTTCTCGGAACGCGCTCGTTCGGCAAGGGCTCGGTTCAGACGATCATCCCGCTTGGCGAAAACGGCGCGCTGCGACTGACGACGGCGCTCTACTACACGCCGTCGGGCCGCTCGATCCAAGGCACCGGCATCACGCCGGATATCAAGGTCGAAGAGCCGCTGCCGGACGATCTGAAGGGCAAGATGACCACCGAAGGCGAGTCCAGCCTGCGTGGGCACATCAAGGGCCAGAGCGAGACGGACGAAGGCTCCGGTTCGGTTGCCTATATTCCGCCGGATCCGAAGGACGACGTTCAGCTCAACTACGCGCTTGACCTGCTTCGCGGCAAGAAGACGGACCCGTCCTTCCCGCCCAATCCGGACAAGGCCGTTAGCGCCAAGTAATTGCAATTTGAGGCGTCAGGCCGGATGGTGTATCCGGCCTGACGCCTTTTTGCTGTCCTGATTCTGAAGCGGAAACGAGCTTGAATACCGATCTGCACGCACCACTAGGACAGGGCCGTAAGGTTAAGCGGCAGCGGCCGGGTATTCTGCGGACGGGCCGTGTCGTCGCCGGGATTTGCCTCGTTCTGATCGGGGTTTCGTCGCTTTATACGGCATTCCGCGGAGATGGGCTGAAGCGCGAGAAGCCGCCAGTTCAAGACCAGGCGGCTTTGCCGCCATCCGATACTATTCAGAATCAGGTGCCGTCGCGGTCTTCGACCCCTGCCGCTCCAAATGGTATGGTGCCATCCGATCCCCGATCGGGTGCCAATGTGGAGCAGATGGTCACGGGCGATGGATCTGTCGTCACGAAATACTCCCCGAGACAACGCGACGGAAATGGCCCGGTGCTAGTTGATGCCTCGCAGGTCGGGCAGGACCCACGGATGGCGGCGTTGCCGAACGATGCGCTTCTGGAAAATACGCCGTTGGGGCGGCTCCCGATCGTCGGGCCGGACGGACGTCGCCCGATGGACCAGTACGCGCGACCATGGTCCGGTGCACACGGAACACGTATCGCGATCGTTGTGAGCGGATTAGGGTTAAGCCAGACAGGCACGCAGCGGGCGATCCAGCAGTTGCCGGAGGAGGTCACCTTCGCTTTTGCCGCCAGCGGCAACAGCTTGCAGCGCTGGATGCAGGAAGCGCGCCGCGGCGGCCACGAAATCCTGCTGCAGGTTCCATTCGAGCCTTTTGATTACCCGGCAAACGATCCCGGGCCGGATACGTTGCTGACGTCGACGTCGGCTGCGAAGAATATTGAAAGCCTGCACCGGGCGATGGGCGAGATCACCAATTATACGGGCATCATGAATTATCAGGGCGGGCGCTTCCTTTCCGACCCCAACGCCATGGAGCCGGTGATGCGGGATATCGGAAAGCGCGGGTTGCTGTTTCTTGACGACGGAACGTCGGCCCAGTCCAAAACCGCGGCAGCCGCAAAGGGAACGGAGGCGCCCTACGCCTTTGCTGATGTGCAGTTGGACAAGCAGCTTGATGTGAACGCCATCATCCAGAAGCTGGACGAGCTTGAACGCGTCGCAAAGCGCAATGGCCAGGCAATCGGTGTTGCCGCCGCCTTCGATGAGAGTATTGATGCCATCGCGCAATGGACGCAGGAGGCCGCGATGCGAGGCATTGAGATCGTCGGTGTCGCTGCGCTGACCAACGACCCGAAGAGACCCTGAAATAGAGAGAGCTGATGAGCAAGCTGATCGTCAACGCCGAAGACCTGCCGTATCGCCCCTGCGTCGGCGTTATGATCCTCAACCGCCAGGGTCTCGTATGGGCGGGGCGGCGGATTCCGGAAGAGAATTCCGAATATGATGGATCGCCGCAGCTTTGGCAGATGCCGCAGGGCGGCATCGACAAGGGCGAGGATCCGCTGGATGCCGCCTATCGGGAACTCTACGAGGAAACGGGCATTCGCACGGTGACGCTGCTTGCGGAAGCCAGGAACTGGATCAACTACGATTTGCCACCCCAATTGGTGGGCATTGGGCTAAAGGGGAAATTCCGGGGTCAGACGCAGCGCTGGTTTGCCTTCCGTTTCGATGGAGATGAGAAGGAGATCGCAATCAATCCGCCGCCCGGCGGCCATGCGGCGGAATTCGATGCATGGGATTGGAAGTCGATGGAAAGCCTGCCCGGTCTCATCGTGCCCTTCAAGCGGGCGGTCTATGAGCAGGTGGTCGACGAGTTCAGGCACTTGGCTGGCCTAAGCGCCGCAGAGTGAATGACCGGCGGCCAGGGCTGCCGGTCATGTCAATCGTTATTCGGCCTCGTTGGCGGAGTCGGCATTGAGCTGGCCGTACTTCGATTCGCCGATCTTGCCGAGCAGCTCCAGCTGTGTTTCGAGGAAGTCGATGTGACCTTCCTCGTCTGCCAGGAGCTCCTCGAAAAGCTTCATCGAGACGTAGTCCCCGGCCTCATGACAGATGTCGCGTGATTTCTTGTAGGCCGTGCGGGCATCGTATTCGCCGGCGAGGTCGGCTTCCAGAACTTCCTTGACGTTCTGGCCGATCCGAAGCGGGGCAAGAGTCTGAAGGTTGGGATGACCTTCGAGGAAGATGATGCGCGCGACCAGACGATCGGCATGATGCATCTCCTCGATGGATTCTGCCCGTTCCTTCTTGGCGAGCTTGGTGTAGCCCCAGTCTTCAAGAAGTCGGTAATGGACCCAGTATTGGTTGACGGCGCCGAGCTCGAGAAAGAGGGCCTCGTTAAGCCGCTCGATGACTTTTTTGTCGCCTTTCAATGTCCGCTCTCCTGTTTTCTTCATGGAATTCTCTGAGGCGGGACATGAAATCAAATATTTCGGCTTCCGTCGAGTGGTGACGGGCGTGATATTCCTCGGTCGTCTGGATGATGATGTCGACCACGTTCGGGAAGCAGCCACAGCAGCGGCCCCGTTTCCCCATGGCGTGGTATACCTTTGCAGGCACGATAAGCTGCCAACAATCCTCATCGAGAAGTTCTTTGATGACTTCCCGGATTTCGTGATCGGTTATGTAGTTGCAGCTGCAGACAAGCACGGCGTCATTCCAAACATGACATTCACTATCCCCTTTTCTGCAAAAGAAGATGATAGGTGTCAAGAAAAAATCGACTCGCGGAATAGGCCATTCGTCGCACATTGTGGGACTGTCGAAGGTACTCTCCGCTACATTGCAAAGCCTCAAATCCGGCGTTCTGATGCACGCTCTCAATGGAAATTGCGGCCCTTTGGCATGATCTGAGCTGTTTCCCGTGCTCCATGACTGCCGGAGATGAGGCTCTTCTCCATCACGGCGTTCTCAACTGAGTTTGCGAGTTTCCTTTGACGCGGATCCATCGTCGGATTGAGCGCTTGATCCGAACGATCGCTAACGCCAAAACGACGGGCTTCCTTCTGCAGGATGCCGAGCGCGGGGGTCATATCCTCGATATGATCGACGACGGTGTGGATCACGCCGCTCTGGCTCTGAAGCCTGCCATGAATCTTCACGAGTCGTGCTCCCATGACGATCGGGCGATATTTCTCGAAGACCCTTTGCCAGACAATGGCATTGGCAACGCCCGTTTCGTCTTCCAGTGTCATAAAGATGACGCCCTTGGCGGAGCCCGGGCGCTGGCGCACCAAAACCAGGCCGGCGATCGTCACCCTTCTGCCGTTCGGGACGGTAAGAAGATCGACACTCCGCACGACCCCGGCTTTGCGGAATTCGTCGCGGAGGAACGAGACCGGATGACCTTTCAGGGAAAGCGAGAGGTAGCGATAGTCCTCGATGACTTGTTCGCCAGGCAGCATTTCCGGCAGCCGCGTCTCCGGCTCGACCTGCAAGTCGATGTGGCTCACCTGGTCGAACAGAGGAAGCTTTTCGGCAGCGCTCTTCGCATCGAGCGCCCGCACCTCCCAGAGCGCTTCCCGCCGCGACAGCTTTATGGAGTGAAAGGCATCCGCATCAGCAAGCCGCTCTATATCCGCTTTCTGCAGGCCTGAGCGTAGCCAGAGATCGCGAATGGAAGAATAGCCCCTGCCTCTGTTGGCGACGAGTTGTTCCATACTCGCTTCCGAAAGGCCCTTTATCTGCCGGAAGCCAAGCCGAACGGCTCGCTTTGTCTTGATGACATCCCGCATGCTGGCATGCCGGAAATCGACTGAACGCTTGTTAAATTCTGCCTCCTCAAGCAAGCAATCCCAGTTCGATTCATTGATGTCGACGGGCCGGATATCAACCCCATGCTCCCTTGCATCCCTGACGAGCTGCGCGGGGGCATAAAAACCCATTGGCTGCGAATTCAGCATCGCAGCACAGAAGACATCAGGATAGTAGGCTTTCACCCAGGAAGAGGCATATACCAGTAGTGCGAACGAGGCCGCGTGGCTTTCCGGGAAGCCGTATTCGCCAAAACCCTTGATCTGGTTGAAGCATTGCTGGGCAAAGTCGCGGGGGTAATCCTTCGCGACCATGCCTTCGATGAACCGCGTTTCGAAATTGCCGATGGTGCCTGTTCGTTTGAAGGTCGCCATGGCCCGCCTCAGTTGGTCTGCTTCGGCCGGCTTGAATCCCGCAGCGGTGATTGCGATCTGCATGGCTTGCTCCTGAAAGAGCGGCACGCCGAGCGTTCGCTCCAGAACTCCCTTCAGTTCCTCGCTTGGATATGTCGTTGGGATACCGCGCGCTTTTTCCTCCCGGCGTTTCAGGTAGGGGTGGACCATGTCTCCTTGAATGGGGCCTGGCCTGACGATGGCGACTTCGATGACGAGGTCGTAGAATTTTTGGGGTTTCAGGCGCGGCAGCATGCTCATCTGCGCTCGGCTCTCGATCTGAAAGACGCCAAGCGTGTCGGCCCGGCACATCATCGCATAGACGGGCTCCTCATCCTCATGCTTATCGTTGCCGAGATCGGCGAGGGTCTTCTTCACGTCGTAATGCAGGAGAAGCAGATCGAATGCCCGCTTCAGGGCGGTCAACATTCCGAGCGCCAGGATATCGACCTTGAGGATCTTCAGATTGTCGAGATCATCCTTGTCCCATTCGACCATGTAGCGTCCGGGCATTGCCGTCTTCATGATCGGAACGACTTCATCCAGCCTGTCCCTAGTGATGACGAACCCCCCGACATGCTGGGTGAGATGGCGGGGAAAACCGAGAAGCTCGGATGCATATTTCAGCACGTTTTTGGTCATGGGATCGAAAATGTCGAGCCCGGCCGCCTTTGCTTCCCGTTCGGATAGCTTCTCTTCCGACCAGCCCCAGACCAAGCTGCCGATCGCGGACTGGACATCTTCTGAGAGACCGAAGGCTTTGGAAACCTCACGTCCGGCGGACCGGGTGCGATAAGTGGTCACCCCTGCGGTGAGACCCGCATGCTCCTTGCCGTATTTCTCATAGATATGCTGGATGACCTCTTCGCGCCTCTCATGCTCGAAATCGACATCGATATCCGGCGGTTCGTCGCGGTCCATCGACAGGAAGCGGTCGAAAAGCAGGGTGCTTTTCTCGGGATTCACCTCGGTTATCTCAAGGCAGTAGCAAATGACGGAATTTGCCGCGGAGCCGCGACCCTGACAGAGGATTTTTTTCTCATGCCTGGCGTACTGGATGATCCTGTGGACCGTCAGGAAGTATGGTTCATATTGCTTACGACGAACGAGATCCAACTCGTATTCGATGTTATTCTGAACTTTCTCAGGCACGCCGTTGGGGAAGCGCTTTGCTGCACCTGAATTGGTAAGGCGTTCCAGTGTTTCATAGGGTGTTTCCCCCTCGTCATTCTCGGAGGGATAGTTGTGCTCCAGTTCGTCGAGCGAAAAGGAAAGGCTTTCAAAGAACTTCCCTGTGTTTGTTACGGCGTGCGCATAGTCTCTGAAGAGGCGCAGAATTTCGTTGCCACTCTTGAGATAGCGTTCGGCATTCGGAGCCAGGAGAAAGCCAGCCTCGGGAATGGGAATATGCTCCCGGATCGACGTAACGATATCGGCGAGGGGGCGGCGGGCCGTATCGTGGTAGAGTGGCTGGTTGGTGGCGATCAGCGGGATGCGGCTACGGTCAGCTAGCATGGAGATGGTCGCAAACATGCGCCTATCGCGGCCGTCATAGGCGGGAGCGAGCGCCATGTGGATGTTTTTCCGGAAGCGTTTTCTGAAGCGCTCCAGACAGGCTTCGAACGCGGCGTGATTGTTATCGTCGGCAATGGACGGGTGCGGAATGATTGCAAGCATCATGTCGTCGCCCCATTCCATCAGATCTGCTTCCGACAGAATGCACTTACCCTTCTCGGCTCTCAGGTTTCCAGCGCTCAGCAACCGGCAAAGGTGCGCCCAGCCCTGGCGATCTCGGGGGTAGGCAAGAATGTCAGGCGTTCCATCCGCAAAGACGAGGCGGGCTCCCGGCTGGAAACGGATCGGGTCGGGAATGATGTCCTTCTTCTCGCGCTCCTCCAGAAGCCCGGCTTTCATTCGTTCGAACTTCTTCCGGATCGCCTCTGCCTGGGCATGGGCCCGGACGACACCTGCAACTGAGTTGCGGTCGGCAATGCCAAGGCCTCCAAGCTTCATAACGGCAGCCTGAACGACCATTTCCTCGGGCTTGGAGGCGCCCTCCAGAAACGAGAAATTGGTCTTGGCGCCGATTTCGAAGAAGGCGGACATCAGGCAATGACCCCGTGCATGAACCAACTCTGTGTTGTGTCACGCTCATAATGACCCTGGCGATAGATCCAGAAGCGGCGCCCCTTATCGTCTTCGATCCGGAAATAGTCCCGATCCCCAGCATCCTTTCCATCTACGCCATCGAGCCACCATTCCATTGCCAGCCGCTCCGGGCCCTCGCTCTTCAAGACACGGTGCTGCATGCGCCGCCAGTGAAAGCTCGCTGGTGCGCCATCAGGGATTTCGATGGCAAAGGCATCCATCGGCTCCGCTTTCCGCAATAGCCGGATGGGCCGTTCGCTCCTGGCTGGTGGCAGATGCCCCTCCCGGGTTTTCGGGGCGGACAGATGTTCGATTGCCGGCACTGTAGTGTAGGCTCTTTCCGGTATGTGGCTCTCCCGCAATTGGAAGGTTTGCAGGCAGTCTTCTCCGAGGCGAGCTGAAACCCGATCCACGAAGGCAGCAAGAGACGCGTCCTTCCGCTGGCGGTGTTCGAAGTCTCCCTGTGACGTCACGAAATCTTCGTGCAGGAGTACGTTGAGACGAAGGATCTCGAATCCGTAACCCGCATCGAAATCGTCGTGAATTGCCTGCAGGCGTTCGGCAAAGAGGGCGGCAATGCGCTTGGGCTCCCGCAAGGGCTGCGCGGTCCCGGCAGAAATGCGAAAAACCTTGCCGTCGACACGGAACAGGACCAACTCGAAGATACGGCCGCCGACACCGCGGGCTTCCAGCGAGGGCTTCAGGGAGACGGCAACCTGACCCGTGAGTGCGAGGATATCGTCTTCGGCTCCGATCGGCTCAATCAGGCGACGTTCGACCGAGAGGCTTGCGACCGGCAGGCGTGGAGAGACCGGCTCTTCATCGGTCCCAAGCGCCTGATCGAGCCTCAAGAGCACAGCTCCCCCAAAGCGGCGGGCGAGGGGGGCGCGGGGCGCGGTCAGCAAATCGCCGACATATTTGAGGCCCATCTTGTCCAGGCCCCCTATGGTTTCGTCCTCGAGACGCAGGGCCGCGACGGGCAGGGGAGCCAACGCCTGTTCTGCCTCCCCATGCTCGATGATGCCGCCTTGGCCAAAACGGCTGATGGCCCAGGACAATCCAGGCGAGGAAGAGATGGCGCCGCGGGCGTCAATTCCCATCTGGAAGAGCCGTGCGAGAATATCCTTGAGAAGGGGCGTCTCACCGCCAAACAGATGGGCGCACCCGGTAATGTCAAGGAACAAGCCATCGACGCCGTCGAGAGCAACAAGCGGGGTATAGCGATCGCACCAGTCGGCGATCGCTTCCAGGAAGCGCCGGTTGGCGGCTGGGTCGTCCTCGATCACATCAAGCGTGGGGTAGATGGCGCGGGCTTCGGCGACACCCATATGCTTTCGGAGATTGAGTGTTTCGGCAGCCTCGTCCAGTGCCGTCAGCCGCATCGTATTGTTGAGGCGGCTGGAACAGACGATCGGTGCGGCTTCAGGACGTCCGTGCGAACGCCAGGAGAGCCCCCATTTCTTTCTTGCGATCCGGTCGGTTGGAAGGTGCGGAAAGTGGAGTGCCAGAATGCGTTGCGCGTTCGTCTGGAAGGCGAGGGTTGGCTGATTGGGAGACGGCGAAAAAACGGCGGTCATGGGGGTTCCACTCCAGTAGAAAGGAGAGGGGAGCCGGGTTGCGGCTCTTCTCCAGGGTGAGATGAAAAACCGGATTGCCGATGCTACCGCCCAGCATCGTGCCATCCGGCAAGGGGCGCGCCTGTGCCGGCGCGGGTGCTGCAAGGAAGCGGAAATAAGCGCTGCTGGCTTCTTCCTCTCCAGCCTGCCGCAACAGGAAAAGCGGGCGTTTCGATGCTTTCGCCCGCAAGCTCAAACGACGGCTCTCCGTCAGGCCGAAGGGCTTTGGGTTGCCGCGGATCTCCAGAACCGTCGCAGGAAAAACGCCGCTTTCGACTGCAGATTCCGCAAGCCAGAGAGCGTCTTCAAGCTTGCGCGGACTGGCATAGAAGAACTGGTCCGGTTTCAGACCGAAATCTCGTAACCCTACGGCGTAGGGGACGCCTGCTTCCATCGTGGAAACCATGTCCGCGATCCACAGGATCGGTAGCGGCGCACTGTGGCTCTCCTCGACTTGACGCTGCAGCATGGCGGCAAGCGCCAGCACAAAGCCGCTGCCGGCACCGGCCTCCCGCAAGAGGTCGGTGCGAGCCTCGGTGATCCCGTCGAGCGGCAAGCCGCCATCGATCGCCTCGTCGAGTGCGGGTATTCCAAGAGGAAGACGCGGGCCGCTGTCGTTCTTGGCGGCGAGGCCTTTGTCGGCCAAGGCTTCGCTTTGCGCGGCCGCCAAGGCCGGCGCGGGCTTCCCTTCAAGCTTTGCAATGGTTTCGCGGAGCGCAAAAAGCCGCTCGCGCGTCACGGCCGACTGTGCCATGACGTTCTCCAAGTCTCAGATGTTCCTGTTATGTTCTTATGGATTCCAGAGGCGGGCGAAAGAGTCAACAGGCATTTGATGTGAATTTATTCCTGCCTTTGATTCCGCTCTCGAAAATCGTGCGCAAAGGTTCTATATGGGCGGCAAAGGAAGGAATATTAATGGCCCGCATAGACCAGAGCGAGGATTGGCGGGATCGCCACGCGCCGACGATCAGTACCTTCGAGTCGTTGGCGATGGAGGCATATAGCCACCTGCCGGAAGAATTCCGCTCGCTGACCACCAATCTGACCATCGAGATCGAGGATTTCCCTGACGACGACGTGTTCGAGGACATGGCGCTGGAAACGCCATTCGACCTTCTCGGCCTCTTTGAAGGCCGGGGCATCTCGGAGCGTTTCACGATGGAAACCGGCGAACTGCCGAACCGTATCCGCCTCTACAGGCGGCCGATCCTCGACTACTGGGCCGAGAACGACGAGACGCTGGGCGATATCATCACCCACGTCCTCATCCACGAGATCGGCCACCATTTCGGTCTCAGCGACGACGACATGGAACGGATCGAGGCAAGTGCCGAAGAGGCGGCCGAACGCTAAGCCTTCGCTTACTGTTCGGATAGCTTCATGTCCGGGTGGTAGTCCTTGCCTTCGACTTCCTTGACGATCGCCTGAGCGCACATCACCTGGCCGGTCTGGGTGTTGAAGGTCAGCGACGGCGAGCCGTTCAGCGACCAGCCCTTGTTGAGGGCGTCGGTTACGCGATGACAGAAAGCGGCATCATCCTGGCCGGTCAGAAGGCGATAAAGCTTCATCTAGAGTCGTCTTTCACTTCGCCGTTTGGCGCTCAGTAATCAGGCGGGCTTTATGAACCAGACTTTCCGCCTGGACAAGATGCAGCCGCTCGATCATCCGTCCATTGACATTGATGACGTTCAGACCTTCGGCAGCCGGGTCGGCAAAGGCGGCGATGATTGCCTCCGCCTCGGCAATTGCCGCATTGTCCGGGCCGAAATGCCGGTTTGACGCTTCGATCTGAGCAGGATGGATCAGCATCTTGCCGTCGAAGCCCATGGCCCGGGCATGCGCGCATTCGGCGTCGAAGGCATCTGCGTCCTTGAAATCATTGAAGACACTGTCGATCGCGTCGAGGCCATAGGCACGCACGGCAAGTACCACCTGCATCAGCCAGGGCACGAGATAGGTGCGGCCGGGCTGCGGCAAGACACCGGTCTCTTTGCGCAGGTCGTTGAGGCCAACGACGAAACAATCGAGTCTTGAGCCCGGCGTGCGTCCGGCTTCGGCGATCGCCGCCGCGTTCAGAATGCCGCGGGGCGTTTCGATCATCGCCCAGATGCGGAGGCTTTCCGGCGCATCGGCATCGGCAAGCCGGTCGCTGATGGACATCACATCCTGAGGCTCGGCCACTTTCGGCAGAAGCACGGCATCCGGTTCCAATGCCAAGACCAGCTCCATGTCGGCATTGCCGAATGTGGAAGCCAGCGCATTGATGCGGATGATCCGCTCCTTGTTCACCAGAGGAGGGCCCGAAAAAAAGGCTTTCAGATTGTCGCGGGCTTCCGCCTTTCGCTCCGGCGCCACCGAGTCCTCGAGATCGAAGATCACGGCGTCGCAATCGAGCGCATGGGTCTTTTCCAAGGCGCGTGCATTGATGGCCGGAACGCTTAGCACCGAACGGCGGAGATTCAAGGAACGAGTCGGAGAGTTGCGGGTCATCACAAATCTGTGCCAAGCTTTGTGATGGGTGGCAAGACAACAAAAAGCCATGCTCACCTTGCAGAGAAAGAAATGAAGGACCACATTCCTTTCCGAAGAAAGGTCTAAACCATGCAAAGCATTCGTTCCGTCTTCCTCCTGCTCGCAGGCATCACAGCCTTCATTGCGTTGGCGCTCCTCACATTTTCTGTGACGCTCGCAGTTGGCGGTATCCTGACGGTGCTCATGGTTGGCCGCGCGCTTTCGCTGAAGATGAAACCGGCCCCCGTTCGCGCCACCGCCAGAACGAAGTCACATTCCGGCGAGAGCATGCGTATCTGGAATGACGGGCGCGGCACGATCATCGACCTCTGACCGTCGGGTCGTTTCCAGAAAAATTTCGACATCGCTGTCGGCTCGGCTGATCTTCCCGCGTCTTTGAAAGGCCAGGGCTTTTGCCCAAACCAAATCAAACAATGGAGGACAGAATGGATACCGCAACGGAAACCGGCGCAACGAAAATGCCGCCGGTCAAGAATGGCTTGTTGCCTTATGTCACCGTCGACGGTGCTTTGAAGGCGGCGGAATTCTACAAGCGTGCGTTCGGCGCCGAGGAGGCTTTTGTCGTTCCTCCTGACGAAAACGGGCGGACGATGCATGTTCACCTCTACGTCAACGGAAGCTCGCTGATGCTCTGCGATGCCTACCCCGAGCATGGTCATCCCTTCGAAAAGCACCAGGGCTTCAGTCTCCAGCTTGTTATCGACGATATCGATTTCTGGTGGGAGCGCGCGGTTCAGGCTGGCGTAGAGGTGATCATGCCCGTTCAGCTGATGTTCTGGGGCGATCGGTATGGCCAGCTTCGCGATCCGTTCGGGGTTCTCTGGGCAATGAATGCGCCAGCGAATGCAAGTTGATCTCACGATATCCATGGATGGCTGCGCGTCGAATCCGCGCGCAGCCTTTTCCGCGGTGTAAATTTTCCTTCATTTTGGCCGAAATCTGGACTAAACGCTGATCAACAAAACTACGTCTGCTGACATTGGAGCCAGGCCATGGACAAATTCGTAAAGCTGACGGGCGTTGCTGCCCCTCTGCCTGTTGTCAACATCGACACCGACATGATCATTCCGAAGGATTACCTGAAGACGATCAAGCGCACCGGTCTTGGCAAGGGTCTTTTCGCCGAAGCCCGTTACAATGAAGACGGTTCTCCGAACCCGGATTTCGTGCTGAACAAGCCGGCCTATCAGAATGCGAAGATCCTGGTTGCCGGTGACAATTTCGGTTGCGGCTCCTCGCGCGAGCATGCGCCATGGGCGCTTCTCGACTTCGGCATCCGATGCGTCATCTCGACCAGCTTCGCCGACATCTTCTACAACAACTGTTTCAAGAACGGCATTCTGCCGATCAAGGTCAGCCAGGAAAACCTCGACAAGCTGATGGACGACGCCTCGCGCGGCTCCAATGCGATCCTGACGGTCGACCTGGAAAACCTTGAGATCACCGGTCCGGACGGTGGTTCGATCAAGTTCGATCTCGACGAGTTCAAGCGCCACTGCCTGCTGAACGGCCTCGACGATATCGGCCTGACACTCGAGAAGGGCAAGGCAATCGACAGCTTCGAAGCCAAGAACGCGGCATCGCGCCCCTGGGCTGCTTAAGTCTTAAAAACATAGCATTCGAGAAAGCCGGGTTTTCGCCCGGCTTTTCTTTTGCTGCTTACAGCAACCGTTCTTTCCAAACCTTCAGCTTTTCCAGCGAGACACCGATGCCGCCGCAGACTTCGATCAGCGGATTATTGAAGCGGGCGAGAATATCGGAATGCACGTCGGCCACCGCCAGGGCGGCCCCGCAGGCGGGCTCGACCAGAATGCGATAGGCATCGGCGAACTTCAGGCAGGCGGTGACCGCCTGCGCATCCGTGACCGTGACGCTTTCGATCGGGTGGTGCTTCGGCAGATCGAAGACGTGCTGCGCCACCTGACGTGCGCCAAGCGAACTGGCGATTGAGGTGATCGCCGGCAAGGTAAGGCGCTCGCCTGCAGCAAGGCTGGCATAAAGCGAAGCGGCCCCTTCGGTCTCGACGGCAATGACCGGCACATCAGACAGGCCGTTTCGCTCGAGACCGGCTACGATGCCCGCCAGCAAGCCGCCACCGCCGACGCTCGTGATGACGCAATCAAACTCGGCGCCCTTTGCGACAACCTCGTCGATCAAAGTGCCGTGCCCCTCCCACAGAAGGGGATGATCGAATGGGTGCACGTAGGCTGCGTTTCTGGCCTTCGCGTGTTCTATTGCGAAGGCATTCGCTTCGTCGAACACCGATCCATGCACGAGAACCGTGGCGCCGGTTGCTTCGATCGATTGGCGCACTTCCGGCGACGTCGTCTCCGGTACGACGATCGTCACCGGAATGCCGAGCGCCCGTCCCGTATAAGCGGCGGCGATCCCCGCATTGCCGCCGGAGGCGCAGAAGATCTCCCGTGCGCCGTTCTCGATCTCGTGCTGGCAAAGCCTGCCAACACCGCGAAGCTTGAAGCTTCCAGAGGGCTGCAGCGCGTCGAGCTTCAGCCAAAGCGGCTTGTTGCTTGCGCTGTAGTCGGCGGAGGTGCGGAAAAGCGGCGTGTCGAGGTGGAGCGGTGCAGATGGCATGATGGTGTCCGATGACCGTGGCGATGGAGGCTCTTCTTGTGGACCCGCATGCGCCGATCGGTCAACGAGGGATCGCGGCAGTAATTCCGCAACCGTACCGAATCGGCCTCCCACTCGCTTGAAATGCCGTTTTTGCAGGTCTAAGAAGCCGCAACTTGTTTTTCCGCGGAGGGTTTCATGACAGCGCGCAATCTTTTCCTGCTGCCGGGCGACGGCATCGGCCCAGAGGCCATGGGCGAGGTCCGCAAGATCATTGCCTATATGAACGAGGCAATGAATGCCGGCTTCGTCACCGACGAAGGTCTGGTCGGCGGCAGCGCCTATGACGCGCACGGCGCCGCGATCTCCGAAGGCGACATGCAGAAGGCGCTCGCAGCCGACGCCGTTCTCTTCGGCGCCGTCGGCGGTCCGAAGTGGGATGATGTTCCCTATGAGGTACGCCCCGAAGCCGGTCTGCTGCGCCTGCGCAAGGATCTGGAGCTTTTCGCCAACCTGCGTCCGGCCATCTGCTACCCGGCGCTCGCTTCCGCTTCCTCGCTGAAGCCGGAGCTGGTCGAAGGCCTCGATATCCTGATCATCCGCGAACTGACAGGCGGCGTCTATTTCGGCGAGCCGAAGACCATCACCGATCTCGGCAATGGCCAGAAACGCGCGATCGACACGCAGGTCTACGATACGTACGAAATCGAGCGCATCTCGGCCGTGGCCTTCGAAATGGCCCGCACGCGTCAGAATCGCGTCTGCTCGATGGAAAAGCGCAACGTCATGAAGTCGGGCGTGTTGTGGAACCAGGTCGTCACAGCGACGCACAAGGACAAGTATTCCGACGTCAAGCTCGAGCACATGCTGGCGGATGCCGGCGGCATGCAGCTGGTGCGCGCGCCGAAGCAGTTCGACGTCATCGTCACCGACAACCTGTTCGGCGACATGCTGTCCGACGTTGCCGCCATGCTGACGGGCTCGCTCGGCATGCTGCCTTCGGCTTCGCTTGGCGCCCCGGATGCCAAGACCGGCAAGCGCAAGGCGCTCTATGAGCCGGTGCATGGTTCGGCTCCTGACATTGCCGGCAAGGGCATCGCCAATCCGATCGCGATGATCGCTTCCTTCGCCATGTGCCTGCGCTATTCCTTCAACCTCGTGAAGGAAGCCGACAACCTCGAAAAGGCGATCGCCAACGTCCTCGACAAGGGCATCCGCACCGGCGACATCATGGCCGAAGGTTGCACGAAGGTTGGAACCATTGAGATGGGCGACGCGATCCTCGCCGAGTTCAAGGCGCTTTCTGCCTGATATTTCACGTGAAACACGCTTTCGGTCCTTCGCATCCACCGATGCGGAGGGCCTTTGCTTGAAGGCAGTTATTGTCGCCCCTATCTCCCTTCTGCATTGAGGAAAGAGCGGAGTGGAATGAGCGGGACCGTCGATCGCAAGCCAAGTTTCTGGAACTATCTGCGAAAGCGTTATGAGACGCGGCGTACGATCCATCGGCGGGTTCCCTGGAAGGGCTTCGTGTTCACCGCCATCAACGCGGTTGCCATTGCTTTCTTCGTCTTCGACCGTCCGCTCGGACAGGCGGCCAAGGACCTGGCGCCGCGGCTGATCACCGTTGCCGGGGACATTACCGATATCGGCAGGCTCGCCTGGATCCTGGCAGGCCTCTGCACGATCTTTGCCACCGGCTATCTCGTTCGCCGCCGACTCTGGAAGGTGCGCAGGCGGTTCCGCATGGTCTATTTCACACAGATGACGGCCTATGTCGGGTTGTCTGTGCTGGTCACCAGCATCATTGCCAACGTGTTGAAGTTTGCAATCGGCCGGGCCCGACCGCTGATCTATGACCAGGAGGGTGTCTTCAGCTTCGCGCCTTTCAATGCTGACTTCCTGCACCAGAGCTTTCCGTCCGGCCATTCGGCCAACATCGGCGCGCTGTTCGTGGCGCTCGCACTTCTTTTCCCGCGTTTTCGCCTTGGTTTTATCGGTATCGGCCTTTGGCTTGGCGCCACACGCGTCATCATCGGCGTGCATTATCCAAGCGATGTCGTGGCCGGCCTTGCGTTGGGCGCCTGGTTCGCCTTTGCCACCTCAGTCCTCTTCGCGCGCTGCGGTCTGGTGTTCTCCATCGATCGCGATGGCGGCTGGCCGACGCCGCGGCTGAGCCGTCTTCTCTAGCCCTCCATAAATAAAAAACCCGGCGCCTTGAGAGCGCCGGGCAGATGTTTGCAGTCTTTAATCGGCTCAATCCATGGCGTGGATATCGCGGTCCTTCGTTTCCGGCAGGAAGATCAGGCCGATGACCAGCGTGATGGCTGCGAAGACGATCGGATACCAGAGGCCGAAGTAGATATCGCCCTTGGCCGCGCTCATTGCGAAGGCCATCGCCGGCAACAAGCCGCCGAACCAGCCGTTGCCGATATGGTAAGGCAGCGACATGCCGGTGTAGCGGATGCGGGTCGGGAAGAGTTCGACCAGCAGAGCTGCGATCGGGCCATAGACCATCGTCACATAGAGAACGAGCACGAACAGAATGGCGATCGTGCCGATCCAGTTGACACGGGCAGGGTCGGCTACCATGGAGAAGCTGCCACCCTTGGCAATGTTATAGACCGCCATGTCGGTGGCGCCCTTTGCTTCATCGGCCGTCAGCAGCTTGTCGGCAACCAACTTGTCGGCCGGCACGGTCTGTTTTTCACCGGCGCGTACTGCGTCAGCGTTGAGGGCAAGCTCAGGGTTGGCCGCGATGAAGGCGTCCAGCTTCGCATCCGGCACCTTGATGGCGCCGCGGTTCAGCGGGTATCCGGCATCATGAAGGGCGATGTTGACGCCCTTTTCGAACGCGCCCGTCATTGCCTTTGCCTTGTCGCCGGCGGCGACGACGTCGAAGCTGGGGATGGTTTCGTCACCGATCTTGATCGTGGCAGGCTGGCCTGCCGGGCCGGGCACGACATCATAAGGCACCGAGTTCTTGGTCAGGAAGGCAGTGGCCACATCGCAAGAGTTGGTGAACTTCGACGTTCCAGTTGGGTTGAACTGGAATTTGCAATCCGCCGGATCGGCCGTCACGGTTGCACGGATAGAAGCCTGGGCTTCCGCGAGCGCCGGATTGGCAGTCCAGGTCATGGCCTTGAACAGCGGGGTGTAGGTAACGGCGGCGATCAAGAGGCCGGCCATTAGGATCGGCTTGCGGCCGATCCTGTCGGACAGGGCGCCGAAGATGACGAAGAAGGGCGTGCCCAGGAAGAGCGCAATGGCGACCATGATGTTTGCCGATTGCAGATCAACCTTGAGCACGTTCTGCAGGAAAAACAACGCATAGAATTGGCCGCCGTACCAGACGACCGCCTGACCCATCGTTGCGCCGAGAAGCGCGATCAGGGCGATCTTGGCGTTCTTCCACTGACCGAAAGCTTCCGTCAGCGGTGCCTTGGATCCCTTGCCTTCGGCCTTCATGCGCTGGAATGCCGGAGATTCGTTCATCTTCAGTCGAATCCAGACGGAAATCCCGAGGAGCACGACGGAGACGAGGAACGGAATGCGCCAGCCCCATGCCGCGAAGGCTTCCTTGCCCATCAGGAACTGCACACCGACGATGACGATCAGCGACAGGAAGAGGCCGAGCGTAGCCGTGGTTTGGATCCACGACGTGAAGTAACCGCGGCGTCCATGGGGCGCATGTTCGGCCACGTAAGTCGCCGCACCGCCATATTCACCGCCGAGCGCAAGACCCTGCAGGAGGCGAAGTCCGATCAGGATGATCGGTGCTGCGATACCGATCGTCGCCGCACCCGGCAGGATACCGACGAGGAAGGTAGAGAGGCCCATGATGAGGATCGTCACCAGGAACGTGTATTTGCGTCCGACGAGATCGCCGAGACGCCCGAAGACCAGTGCGCCGAACGGACGCACGAGGAAGCCGGCAGCGAAGGCCAAAAGCGTGAAGATGTTTCGCGTTGCTTCCGGATACTGGGTAAAATAGGTCGCGCCGATATAGGTTGCGAGCGAACCGTAAAGGTAGAAGTCGTACCATTCGAAAACGGTGCCGAGCGATGAAGCGAAGATAACCTTCTTCTCCTCGCCCGTCATCGGACCGGCCTTGGGGCCGTCGACGCTTGCGATATTTGCCATTTTCTGTCCTCCACAGAATGATGTGAAACGCGGCGCGCGACCACCATGCTCTCCTCAAAGCATACCCTCGGGTCGCGGTTCGCCTGACAAGAGTGTGACAGAAAAGCTCATCCATACAGAGAGCGGCTTTGGGATTATGACTTTAGTCTAACACTTTCCGCTGGATGGCGCAGCGCGTCCCGCCCGAGGAGTCGGGCGTTGCCGGCTTCACGGTCTATGAGAAAGAATATTCACGATTGTTCCAAAGGGGTCGCGCACGTAGAAGCGCCGAACGCCCCAGGGCTCATTGGCCGGCCCATAGATGATTTCGAAGGCTGATGCACTCATGGCTGCGAAGGCCTCGTCAACATCGTCGACCTCGATCGAGAGGCCTGGAACCGGTGTGTCTGAGCCGCCCTCGCTCGCAAAGCCCACCTGGACCCGCATTGATTGGTTTGAGCCATAGGTGGAGATCCAGTCGTGATCCATCAGTACGTCGAGGCCAAGGATATCCTTATAGAAGACCTTGGCAGCGGCCGGATCGGCTGTTTCGATGTTCGCTACGATTCGCAGGACCTTCATATCGCCTCCGGCAATACCGTTTCCCTTAAGCTATGCGCGAACTCCCCGCGGGCAAGAAAAAAGCCGGGCCGCAGGTACCGTCCGGCTTCTGTTTTTCCCTTGAGCGATCCGTCTTATGCGGCCTCGGTCGTGTGTGCCTTGCGAACTTCTTCGTCCGTGAGGATGCCGCTCGCGCGCAGCAGCGCCGCGAACCGGCCGTTGCTATGGCTGAGCTCATCGAAGCTGCCTTCTTCGACGACACGGCCACCGTCCAGGAACAGGACCTTGTCCGCTTCGCGAACAGTGGAAAGACGGTGCGCGATGATGAATGTCGTGCGGTTCTGGCGCAGGTTGTCGATTGCGGCCTTAACGCGATTTTCGGTTTCGACGTCAAGCGCGCTTGTCGCTTCGTCTAGCACGAGGATCGGGGCATCCTTGAGGATGGCGCGGGCAATCGCCACACGCTGACGTTCGCCGCCGGAGAGCCTGTTGCCGCGTTCGCCGACATGGGTGTCGTACTGCTCTTCGCGCGTCTCGATGAAGTCGGCGGCAGCGGCCGCTTCAGCTGCTCGACGCATGTCCTCATCCGAGGCGCCTTCCCGGCCGAGGCGAATGTTGTCGCTGATCGAGCGGTTGAGCAGGCCGGCATCCTGGAACACCGTCGCGATATAGCGGCGCAGCGACTTGCGGGTGATCTTCGTCGTGTCGTGACCATCGACGAGGATCTGGCCGCTATCCGGGTCATACACGCGCTGCAGCAGGTTGATCATCGTGGTCTTGCCCGAACCGGTCGGACCGACGATCGCAACTGTCTGACCAGCCTTGGCGGTAAAGGACACGTTGTGCAAGCCCTGCGCGGTGTTGCCGAAGCGGAACGACACGTTGCGGAATTCGACTTCACCCTTCACGTCGGCGATATCGTCATTGCCGGCAGGCTCTTCGCGTTCACGCACGGAGTCTTCGAGCGAGTAGAAATCCTCGAGCTTCGAACGGGCCTCGAAAATCTGCGTGGCAAACTGGCGCATCTGGTCGAGACGCGAGATCAGCAGGTTCGCAAAGCCGATGAAGGCAATCACGTCGCCGATGCGCAGCTCGCCGGACTGAACCATGAGCGTGCCGATGACGAGGATGATCATCATCGCAATGGTCGAAGCCATGCGGTTCATGGCGCCCGCGAGAGCCCACCAGTCGAGAACCGGATACTGAGCCTGCAGCAGGCGCTCGGCAAACGACTTCAGTGCCTTGGTTTCTGCTTCGATGCGATTGTAGCTATGGAGGACCGATACGTTGCTGATCGAGTCGCTGACGTGTGAGAAAACGGTGTGGTAGTGGTTTTCGACCGACGCCTGGCCATCCTTGGTGCGGCTCATGACGAGACGACCAATCAGCCAGTAGGCGACGCCGAGCACGACCAGCACGCCCGAAAGACGCAGGTCCATCGACATCGCAGTCGGCACCAGAAGCGCGATGGCAACGGCAGTCGCCAGGTGGTTGCGCATGAACTCGAGCCAAAGGCCAAAGAGCGTTTCGCATGCGCGCAGCAGCGTATGCAGCGCATTCGACGTGCCACGCTGATGATGCCAGGACAGCGGCATGGAGATGATACGGCCGAACGCTTCCGTCAGCAGTGTGGCGCGGCGGCCATGGGCCAGCCGGTCGGCCTCACGAGCGACAAGAACGAACGCTATGGTGTTGAAAACGGCAAAGCCAGCCCACATGAAAAGGATGGGTTTGACTTCGCCCTTGCCTGAAATTGCATCGATGATGCGACCGAACAAAATCGGTTCGGCGATTGTGATCGCGGCAAGCACGATGTTCGCAATAACGACCAGGGATACGCGGAGCTTGTAGGCGCCGAGATAGCGCAAAGCTCTAGCATAGACCTTGAATAGCGACACGGCGATACCTCTTGTGCATTTGCGAAATAATGGACGCTGCAACGCTACAAAACGATACCTGAACCAGCGATTAACGAAGCGTTCAGACGAGCGGTCGCGGCAAGATTCTTTTACGGAGCGCACCCACAGCAATCCATTCCGAGGGACTGAACTTTTTTGGGACGTATCGCAAATCTCGCAATTTTCACTTGCGTTGCATGGTCGCGCTGGCACACCATAGATTGACGTCTAAATGCGTCGCAGGGGCGCCCAACCAAACACTTCCCTTGGTCGTGATCATTCCGCTAGGAGCCCAACTGGCGTAGGGGCATATATTTTGAGTATTCATTCATTAATTCAATTGCTTGTCGTTCTGGAAGAGTGTCGAAGACCCGAAGGAGTTGTTGGCGAACTGGAGCATGTCATCCACGCCTACGGCTTCCAGTATTATGGCCTTTTGCGACACCTGAAAGCGACTGAAGATCCAATCAGTCTGATGTTTGCCGGTCATTGGCCAGAGAAATGGCCGCAGATCTATATTTCGAAAAAATACGTTCTCAGCGATCCGACGGTTCGCTATCTCGCATATGCGCAAAGGCCGTTTCGCTGGAAGGATAGTCTGGCGGCCTTCCGGAAGGACCCGCATCACCGCCGGATGGAGCAAATGATGGCCGACGCGCATAGCCATGGCCTGAAGGACGGCTACATTTTCCCGATCCAGGGCAGAAACGGCATCCTTGGTAATATGAGCATAGGCGGGACACCGGTAGACCTCTCTCCTGTCGAGATCTCGCTCTTTGATGCCGTTGCCCGAAAGGCTTTCTGGCGTCTTCTTGAGCTTAAGGGGGAGGCGGATGCGCTCGAAGAAGTTTCCGGCATCGACACGCGTTTGACGCGCCGGGAGATGGAAATACTTCAATATCTCGCGGAAGGCATGACCTCGGTTGAGATTGGCAAACGCCTCAAGATTTCAAACCACACCGTCGACTGGTACATGAACGGCCTACAAGACAAGCTGAAGGCAAAGAATAGACAGCACGCGGTCGCTGTCGCCTTCCGGCATGGGCTGATCACCTAGTCTTAGAGAAATTCCATTTCGGACGGTTCCGGAAATTGAACTTTCCGTGACAGCGCGTTAAGACTTCTCTTCGCGGGTGCAGCATTGCCCGTTTCGATGCCGTGAGGAGACTGCATTGCCCATATCCAAGATACTTGTTGCCAACCGTTCGGAAATTGCCATCCGCGTGTTTCGCGCGGCCAACGAGCTCGGGATAAAAACGGTCGCGATATGGGCGGAAGAAGACAAACTGGCGCTGCACAGGTTCAAGGCAGACGAAAGCTATCAGGTCGGCCGCGGCCCGCATCTTGCCCGCGACCTCGGCCCGATCGAGAGCTATCTGTCGATCGATGAGGTGATCCGCGTCGCCAAGCTTTCCGGCGCCGATGCGATCCATCCCGGCTACGGCCTGCTGTCGGAAAGCCCGGAATTCGTCGATGCCTGCAACAAGGCAGGCATCATCTTCATCGGCCCGACGGCCGATACCATGCGCCAGCTCGGCAACAAGGTCGCCGCGCGCAATCTGGCAATCTCCGTCGGCGTGCCTGTCGTGCCGGCAACGGAACCGTTGCCGGATGATATGGCTGAGGTCGCCAAGATGGCGGCGGCGATCGGCTACCCCGTGATGCTGAAGGCCTCCTGGGGTGGCGGCGGACGCGGCATGCGCGTCATCCGCTCGGAAGCCGACCTTGCACGCGAGGTGACGGAGGCCAAGCGCGAAGCGATGGCGGCCTTTGGTAAGGACGAGGTTTATCTCGAAAAGCTCGTCGAGCGTGCGCGCCATGTCGAAAGCCAGATCCTTGGCGACACGCATGGCAATGTCGTTCATCTCTTCGAGCGCGACTGCTCGATCCAGCGCCGCAACCAGAAGGTCGTCGAGCGTGCGCCGGCGCCTTACCTGTCGGAAGCCCAGCGCCAGGACTTGGCGGCATACTCGCTGAAGATCGCGGGTGCCACCAACTACATCGGTGCGGGCACCGTCGAATATCTGATGGATGCCGACACCGGCAAATTTTACTTCATCGAAGTCAATCCGCGCATCCAGGTCGAGCACACGGTCACCGAAGTCGTTACAGGCATCGATATTGTCAAGGCGCAGATCCACATCCTTGATGGCTTTGCGATCGGTACACCGGAATCGGGCGTTCCCGAGCAGAAGGACATTCGCCTCAACGGCCATGCCCTGCAGTGCCGCATCACGACAGAGGATCCGGAGCACAACTTCATTCCGGACTACGGCCGCATCACCGCCTATCGTTCGGCATCCGGCTTCGGCATCCGTCTCGATGGCGGCACCTCCTATTCCGGCGCGATCATCACCCGGTACTACGATCCGCTGCTGGTCAAGGTCACTGCCTGGGCCCCGAACCCGCTGGAAGCGATCTCCCGCATGGACCGTGCATTGCGTGAGTTCCGTATCCGCGGCGTTGCGACGAACCTCACCTTCCTGGAAGCGATCATCACGCATCCGAATTTCAAGGATAACAGCTACACCACGCGCTTCATCGACTCGACGCCGGAACTCTTCCAGCAGGTCAAGCGACAGGATCGCGCAACGAAGCTTCTGACTTACCTCGCTGATGTGACGGTCAACGGCCATCCGGAAGCAAAGGATCGGCCGAAGCCGTCCGCCGATATCGCCGAGCCGATCGTCCCTTACACCAACGGCAGCGGCATTGCCGACGGCACCAAGCAGCTTCTCGACAAGCTCGGCCCGAAGAAGTTCGGCGAGTGGATGCGCAACGAAAAGCGCATCCTGATGACCGATACGACGATGCGCGACGGCCACCAGTCGCTGCTTGCGACCCGCATGCGCACCTATGACATCGCGCGGATCGCCGGCACCTATGCGCACGCTTTGCCGAACCTCCTGTCGCTCGAATGCTGGGGCGGCGCGACGTTTGACGTTTCGATGCGCTTCCTGACGGAAGATCCGTGGGAGCGTCTGTCGCTCGTGCGCGAAGCCGCACCTAACCTGCTGTTGCAGATGCTGCTGCGCGGAGCAAACGGCGTCGGCTACAAGAATTACCCCGACAACGTCGTCAAATACTTCGTCCGGCAGGCTGCTGCCGGCGGCATCGATCTCTTCCGCGTCTTCGACTGCCTGAACTGGGTGGAGAATATGCGCGTATCGATGGATGCGGTGGCCGAGGAGAACAAGCTCTGCGAAGCGGCGATCTGCTACACCGGCGATATCCTGAATTCGGCGCGCCCCAAGTACGATCTCAAGTACTATACGGACCTTGCCGTTGAGCTCGAAAAAGCCGGCGCGCATATCATCGCGCTGAAGGATATGGCGGGCCTGCTGAAGCCGGCTGCCGCCAAGGTGCTGTTCAAGGCGTTGCGCGACGCCACCAGCCTGCCGATCCACTTCCACACGCACGACACCTCGGGCATTGCAGCGGCGACGGTTCTCGCGGCGGTCGATGCCGGCGTCGACGCGGTCGATGCGGCAATGGATGCACTGTCCGGCAACACCTCGCAGCCCTGCCTTGGCTCGATCGTCGAGGCCCTGCGCGGCTCCGAGCGCGATCCCGGTCTCGATCCGGAATGGATCCGTCGGATCTCTTTCTATTGGGAAGCGGTGCGCCATCAGTACGCGGCCTTCGAAAGCGACCTCAAGGGACCGGCCTCCGAAGTCTATCTGCACGAAATGCCGGGCGGCCAGTTCACCAACCTCAAGGAACAGGCCCGTTCGCTCGGCCTCGAGACGCGCTGGCACGAAGTGGCGCAGGCCTATGCCGACGCCAACCAGATGTTCGGCGATATCGTCAAGGTGACGCCGTCCTCGAAGGTCGTCGGCGACATGGCGCTGATGATGGTCTCGCAAGACCTGACGGTTGCCGATGTCGTCAGCGCCGACAAGGAAGTCTCCTTCCCGGAATCTGTTGTCTCGATGCTGAAGGGCGATCTCGGTCAGCCTCCATCAGGCTGGCCGGAGGCGCTGCAGAAGAAGGCACTGAAGGGCGATGCGCCCTATACGGTGCGTCCGGGTTCGCTGCTTGCCGACGCTGACCTCGATGCCGAGCGCAAGACGATCGAGACCAAGCTGGAGCGCGAGGTCAATGACTTCGAATTCGCGTCCTACCTGATGTATCCGAAAGTCTTCACCGACTTTGCGCTGGCCTCCGACACCTACGGCCCGGTCTCCGTCCTGCCGACGCCGGCCTATTTCTACGGCCTTGCCGATGGCGAGGAACTGTTTGCCGATATCGAAAAGGGCAAGACGCTTGTCGTCGTCAACCAGGCGATGAGCCAGACCGACGAGCAAGGCATGGTGACTGTCTTCTTCGAACTCAACGGCCAGCCGCGCCGCATCAAGGTGCCGGATCGCGCCCATGGTGCGACCGGTGCCGCCGCCCGCCGCAAGGCGGAACCGGGCAATGCCGCGCATGTCGGTGCGCCGATGCCAGGCGTCATCTCGCGCGTCTTTGTCTCGCCCGGGCAGGCGGTCAATGCCGGTGACGTGC
This sequence comes from Rhizobium sp. 01T417, assembly GCF_056398905.1. Classification (NCBI taxonomy): domain Bacteria; kingdom Pseudomonadati; phylum Pseudomonadota; class Alphaproteobacteria; order Hyphomicrobiales; family Rhizobiaceae; genus Rhizobium; species Rhizobium sp. 01T417. Next base: position 195,373 of record NZ_JBFTQH010000002.1, read on the forward strand.
TTGTTTCCATCGAGGCTATGAAGATGGAAACGGCGATCCACGCCGAAAAGGACGGTGCGATCGCGGAAGTGCTTGTCAAAGCCGGCGACCAGATCGACGCCAAGGATCTGTTGGTCAGCTACGCGGGCTGACGAAGATGCGAAGGACAAAAAGAGGGCGGCCTTCGGGCCGCCCTTCTGCTTTTTATGCGCGAATTGATATGAGCAAGCTCAAGATTGTCGGGGGAACGCGCTGCGCGCTGTCGCTCTACGCGCCCCCTAAATATCGTAGGTATGGGCGGCGTTGATCGTCGAGATGAAGCGTTTGGTGCGCTCTCGCTCCGGCGCCGTGAAGATGTTCCTTGCGCTTCCCGTCTCGACCACACTGCCGGCCTCGAGGAAGACAACGTCGTTGGCGATCTTCGAGGCAAGGCGCAGGTCATGCGTCGCCATCACCATCGTCGTGCCCTCGCGGGCGAGACGGCCAAGAACATCGACGACTTCGGCGGAAAGCTCGGGGTCGAGCGCCGACGTCGGTTCATCGCAGAGAAGAACTCGCGGAGAGGGAGCGAGCGCGCGGGCGATTGCGACGCGCTGCTGTTGTCCACCCGAGAGCGTCGAAGGCCAGGCGTCGGCCTTGTGCGCCATGTTGACCTTTGTCAGCAATTCCATCGCCCGTTCACGCGCCTTTTCCTTCGGCCACTTGAGCACGGTGATGAGGCCCTCCATTACATTCTCGATGGCCGTCTGATGCGGAAAGAGCTGGAAGTTCTGGAATACCATTCCGGTCTGCCGGCGGATCTTCTGGATCGCCTGCCAGCCGGTCTTCTGGCCCAGCGTAAAGCTTATTTTCTCGTCGCCGAGGCGGATCGTGCCTGCTGTCGGGATCTCCAGCAGGTTGATGCATCGCAGCAGCGTGCTCTTGCCTCCGCCCGAGGGGCCGACGAGTGCGGTGACGCTGCCTTCCGGAATCCGGATGCTGATGTCTTTCAGGATGACGGCGTCGCCGAAGCGCTTTTCGATATGGGAAAGCTCGATCATGCGTTTGCCTCCAGCATGCCGCCATAGCGCGCGAAGCGACGCTCGAGGCGAACCTGCAACGCTGATAGGACGGAGCTCAAAGCAAGGTATATCAATGCGGCCTGGATGTAGAGGATGAGCGGCTCGTAAGTGGTCGCGACGATGCGCTGCGCAGCCTGGAACAGCTCCGGGACCGTAATGGCGGCCGCCAGCGACGTGTCCTTCACCAGCGAGATGAACGTATTGGAGAGCGGCGGTACAGCAACGCGCCCGGCCTGGGGCAGGATCGTGCGGCTCATCGCCTGGCGCCAGCTCATGCCGATCGAATAGGCCGCTTCCCACTGCCCCTTCGGCACGGAGGAGATGACGGCGCGGATGATTTCGGAGCTATAGGCGCCGATGTTGAGGGTGAAGCCGATCAGCGCTGCCGGAAAGGCGTCGAGCAGGATGCCGATGCTCGGCAGGCCGTAAAAGATGACGAAGAGTTGCACCAGCAGCGGCGTGCCCCTGATGGCCCAGACATAGAAGCGCGCGATGGCGGCGACCGGCGCCGGCGCGAAAAGCCGTGCGATTGCCGTCAGCAGTCCAAGGATGAGACCGAGTGTGAATGACAGGAGCGTCAGCGGGATCGTGAAGATCAGGCCGGCCCAGAGGAGCGGACCAAGCGACTCCGCCATCAGTTGAAGCCAGTGCGGCAAGGTTCAATCCTCAAAGAAGATGCGTCCAGCGAGGTTTCGCTGAACGCTTTCTCGGGAACATATAAAGGATGTGGCGGCGGCAGCAAGCCGCCTGTGTTACGAGTTACTTCGAAACGTCCTGACCGAAGTACTTGTCGGAGATCTTCTTGTAGGTGCCGTCGGCCTTGATGTCGGCCAGTGCCTTGTTGATGGCTTCCAGTAGCTCCGGCTCACCCTTGCGGATGATGATGCCGGAAAAATCGGCATTTTCCTGCTGGGCGACGATCTTCACCGGAGCGTCAGGCTTGTGCTTCTTGAAGTCGAGGAAGGAGAGGCTGTCGTTGATCGTCGCGTCTGCACGCTTGGTCAATACGAGCTGGATCGACTGGTCGAAACCATCGGTACCGACGAGTTCTGCGCCGGACTGTTCGGCAAGCTTGCCGAAGTTGCTGGTCAGCGACTGAGCCGACTTCTTGCCCTTCAGGTCCGCAAAGCCCTTGATGCTGTCGTCGCCGTCGCGAATGATGAGAACGGCCTTGGATGCGATGTAGGGCTCGGAGAAATCGTACTTCTGCTTGCGGGCTTCGGTGATACCGACCTGGTTGATGACCGTGTCGTAGCGCTTGGCATCAAGACCGGCGATCAGGCCGTCCCATTTGCCTTCGACGAATTCGGCCTTGACGCCGAGCTTGGCAGCAACCGCCTCGCCGATCTCCACGTCGAAGCCGACCAGCTTGCCGCTATCGTCATGATAGGTGAACGGGGCGTAAGTACCCTCCGTGCCGATCTTGAAGACACCCGCAGACTTGACGGCGGCGAGGTTTTCGCCGGCAACGGCGGGAAGAAGGGCGGCGGCCTGGATCAGTGCTGCAGCGGCGATGGTCTTCAGGAGGTTCATTTTTTTATCCAATTCACAGGGTGTTTGATGCACGAAAAATCGCAGAAAAGCTGATCGCTGCGAAGCGTAGAAAACTGCGAAGAAAATCGGCATCTGCGAATATTTTTCTCATTTATCACAGATTTGGCGCGCCCTGTTTCAGTTTGTGAAGATCGAGATAGCGCACCACACTTGCGTGCACGTTTGTATCCGTTTATGCATGTTTTTATCAGTTTTTGATCAACCAGGCTGAAGTCGGCATGAACATGAACGAACTCCTCCTGCAGGAGCGCCAAAGCGTCATCCTGCGGAAGCTACAGAGTGATGGTCGGGTGCTAGCCGCAGATCTTGCAGTTGAATTCCGTGTATCCGAAGACACGGTCCGCAGGGACCTGCGCGAGATGGCAGCTGCCGGCCTGTGCGAGCGCGTCTATGGTGGCGCGTTGCCGGTTGCGCCCGCCGGCGGGAGCCTTGGCCACCGGGCAGGGATCGCGCGGGATCGCAAGCAGGCGCTCGCCGTCGCCGCTGTGTCGCAGATCGTTCCCGGCTCGACCGTGTTTTTCGATGCGGGCAGCACCAACCTCGCAATTGCGACGGCCCTGCCAATGGATTTGACCCTGACGGCAGCGACCAACGCGCCAGCGATCGCCGCCGCCCTGATCGAGAAGCCGGCGGTTAACGTGATCCTGATCGGCGGGCTTATCGACCGGCAGGTCAGCGGTGCGCTCGGCGCGAAGGCCATGCGCGACATGGAGTCCCTCTCGCCCGATCTTTGCATCCTCGGTGCTTGCGGGATAGATCTGACGGCTGGCGTGACGACTTTCGGCTTCGAAGATGCTGAATTCAAGCGTTTTGCAGCATCGCGAAGCAAGAAGGTTTTGGTCGCCGCGACGTCCGACAAGTTCGGCACTGCCGCGCCGCACAGTGTACTTCCGGTGGCGCAGTGTGAATGCCTGGTGGTCGAGCAGGACGCCGACCCGGCCATGCTGGCGCGCTATCGCGACAGCGGCTGCAGGACGATCGTGGCTGGCGGAACGCCGTAACTATCATTCAATAAACGCGTCGGGCGCGAGTGCCGACGTCGAGACACTGTGGGAAGAGACATGGATAACCACGTTAACACAGCGCCGATGGTCAGAAGCGGCTACGTAACGAAGAACAGGATAGCGGTTTCGCTGCTGTTTCTCGTCAACGGCTTCATCGTTGGCTGCTGGGCGCCGAAAATTCCCGAATTCGCAGAGCGCCTGCAGCTGAGCAAGTTTCAGTTGGGTCTGATGATCCTGGTTCTTGGTGTCGGTTCGCTTACCCTGATGCCAATCGCGGGGGCGCAAATCGCGCGCTATGGCTCGAAACTTGTCGCGCAGATCGCCGCGGTGTGCCTTCTGCCTGCGCTGCTTGCACTGACGCTTGCGCCGAACGTTGCGACAGGGGCGATCTCGATCTTTCTGTTTGGCGGCTTCATGGGCGCCATGGACGTTGCCATGAATGCGAATGCGGTTGCGGTCGAGCAATCGATGCGGCGGTCGATCATGTCCTCGTGCCACGCCTTTTGGAGTTTGGGCGGTTTGATCGGTGCCGGCCTCGGTGGCCTGCTGATCGCCAAGGTCGGCGTGCTCTGGCATGCGCAGATTGCGACTGCGCTTGCGGCGATCGTTTTGGGTATCGCCTGGAGGATGATCCTTGCGGACCCTCCGCATCCCGACGAGAAGAAGGAAAAGCTCCGGCTGCCTCTGGTGCCGCTGCCATGGCTGATCGGATTGATGGCGCTGTTCTCGATGGTTCCCGAGGGCGCTGTGCTGGATTGGGGCGCGCTCTACCTGCGTGAGGAACTGGGAGCATCGGTGGCGCTTTCCGGCTTCGGCTTTGCGGCGTTTTCGCTGACGATGTCGGTCATGCGGTTTGGCGGCGATCTTGTTCGCGACCGGCTTGGCGGCGTGATGACGCTTCGGATCTGCACGCTGTTTGCAATATCAGGCATGCTGCTCGCCGCCTTTGCGCCCAATGCGGAAATTGCGATCCTAGGCTTTGCGCTTTGCGGGATCGGGATCTCGAACATGGTTCCGATTGCCTTTTCGGCTGCCGGCAATATTCCGGGCCTGCGCGCCGGCATTGGCCTCTCGGTGGTAACCACCATGGGCTATTCCGGCATGCTGGTGGCTCCGTCGGCAATCGGTTTCGTGGCGGAGCATATCGGCTTCAGCGTCGTCTTCATGGCTTTGCCGGTGTTGCTGGTCGTCGTGCTGCTGTTTTCGAACCTTGCACGCTATGCCGACGGCATATCGGGTGGCGGTCACTGAGACGGCTCCAAGCAAAAGTGATGTGCGGGGCGGTTGACAACAAAGCGGGCATGATCCACCTGAAAGACACGAAATTCAGGGGTTCAAGAACTCTATATGTCTTCTGCTGCAGATTTTGATCCGAAGCCGCGCCGCGCATCCGTTGCGGTCGATGTTGGTGGCGTCATCGTGGGTGGTGGTGCGCCTGTTGTCGTCCAGTCGATGACGAATACCGACACTGCGGATATAGACTCCACCGTTGCGCAGGTGGCGGCTCTTTTCAAAGCGGGGTCCGAGATTGTCCGCATCACCGTCGACCGCGACGAGAGCGCTGCCGCGGTTCCGAAGATTCGCGAACGGCTGCTGCGCCTTGGCATGGACGTCCCGCTCGTCGGTGATTTTCACTACATCGGCCACAAGCTTCTTGCCGACCATCCGGCCTGCGCCGAGGCACTGGCGAAATACCGTATCAATCCGGGCAACGTCGGCTTCAAGGACAAGAAGGACAAGCAGTTCGGCGACATCATCGAGATGGCGATCCGCTACGACAAGCCGGTGCGCATCGGTGTGAACTGGGGTTCGCTGGATCAGGAGTTGCTGACGGCGCTGATGGACCAGAACGCCGAGGCTGGCTCACCGCTTTCGGCGCGTCAAGTGACGCGTGAGGCAATCGTGCAGTCCGCCTTGATCTCGGCCAATCTGGCCGAAGAGATCGGCCTTCCGCGCAACCGCATCATCCTGTCCGCCAAGGTCAGCCAGGTCCAGGATCTGATCGCGGTCTATTCGATGCTCTCCGAACGCTCCGACCACGCCCTGCATCTCGGCCTTACCGAAGCCGGCATGGGCAGCAAGGGGATCGTCGCTTCATCGGCTGCCATGGGCTATGTGCTGCAGCAGGGAATCGGCGATACGATCCGCGTGTCGCTGACGCCGGAGCCGAATGGCGACCGGACGCGCGAAGTGCAGGTTGCCCAGGAGCTGCTGCAGGTGATGGGCTTCCGCCAGTTCGTGCCTGTCGTTGCGGCTTGTCCCGGCTGTGGGCGCACGACCTCGACCGTATTCCAGGAATTGGCGCAGAACATCCAGAACGACCTTCGCAAGAACATGCCGGTCTGGCGCGAGAAATATCCGGGTGTCGAAGCGCTGAACGTTGCGGTCATGGGCTGCATCGTCAACGGACCAGGTGAAAGCAAGCACGCCGACATCGGCATTTCCCTGCCCGGCACCGGCGAAACGCCGGCTGCGCCCGTGTTCATCGACGGCAAGAAGGCGTTGACCCTGCGCGGGCCGAACATCGCTTCTGACTTTGAGGCGCTCGTGGTCGACTACATCGAAAAGCGCTTCGGGCAGAAGACGGCCGCCGAATAAGCGCCAGCCGGAAGCGTTCAGATTCGGCTGGTCAGCAGCTTCAGCCCCGCGACACAGTAGAAGGCGGCCATGGCCCCCTCGATCCAGCGGCGTATGTTGCGGTAGATCTTCAACGCATGTGGTGTCGAGAACAACACGGCGTAGCCCATGAAGACGGTAAAGCCTGTCACCATGCACACTCCGATGATCAGGCCGGCGACGGGTGCCGGCGCGCCCTGCGGCATGCCGAGGGCGATGATCGCCAGCCACGCGAAGATGGCCTTCGGGTTGGTGATGTGGATACCATAGCCGCGCAGCAACTGGGCCCGCGTCGAAAGGTTTCTCTGCACGACAGCTGTCGGCAGGTCATTGTTGGCGCGTACGGCCTTGAAGGCCTTGTAGGCGAGATAAAGCAGATAGAGGCCGCCGAAGACCTTCAGGATCTCAAGCGCGATGGCGTAGGTCTGGAGGATGGTCGCAAGACCGAGAGCGGCGGCGCAGGCCCAGGTGAACGAACCCGCGAAGATGCCAAGCGCGATGGTCATGCCTGCCTTCCGGCCGTGCGTCATCGACGTCGACACGATGGCCATGATTGCCGGACCAGGGCTGATGACGGCGATCAGATAGGCGACGTAGGCCGGCAGGATCTGCGGCAGGTAGGTCAGGATCTCATGCATCTTGCGTCTCTTGTTCGGCCACTCGGCTATTGCCGGTTTTTTTGCCCCGGCTCCACGCGAACGACAAGGGACTGCATCTCGTCAGGTGGCGGAAATATTGTCTAGGTGACGCTTTTTCAGCTCTTGCGTCCGGCAATGAAGCGAGCTGCTTCAGTCAGAACTGTGCCGCGCCCGGCATAGGGAGACAGCAGTGCTTCGGCCTCGCGCACATGCTCGGCAAGCTTGGCTTCCGCCCATGCCATGCCGTGCAGTGCCACCAATGTGCCCTTGCTGCGACCGGCGTCCTTACCCGTCGCCTTGCCCATTGTGGCTGCATCGGAGGTGAGATCGAGAATGTCGTCCGCGAGCTGGAAGGCGAGGCCGATCCTCTCGCCGAACTGACGCAGTCGTGTACGATCCTCCGGCGAAGCGCCGGCAATGATGGCGCCGGCTTCGCAGGCAAAGCGGATGAGCGCGCCTGTTTTCATGGCCTGCAGCGTCACGATGCCTTGTTCGTCCGGCGCCTGCTTCTCGGCGGCAAGGTCGAGTGCCTGACCGCCTGCCATGCCCCCGATGCCTGCGGCTCGCGCCAGCGCGAGCGTCAACGCCACTTTGGCGGCATCAGGCAATTTCGTTTCGGGCGCAGCGATGATGTCAAAGGCATAGGTGAGCAGACTATCGCCAGTGAGGATGGCGGTCGCCTCGTCATAGGCGATGTGCACGGTCGGCTTGCCTCGACGCAGGTCGTCGTCGTCCATTGCCGGCAGATCGTCGTGAACCAGCGAATAACAGTGCACGCATTCGAGTGCCGCGCCCACACGCAGCGCCGCGTCTCTGTCCCCGCCGAGCAGCGATGCCGCCTCGATGACCAGGAAAGGGCGGAGCCGCTTGCCGCCGTTCAGGCTGGCATAGTGCACGGCTGAACGCAGCCGTTCCGGACGGGCGATCTCGCCGTTCAATACGGATGACGACAGCAGGGTGTCGAGCACAGCCTCGACCTCGCGCGCGGTGGCCGTCAATCTGGCTTCGAATGTTTCAGAGCTTGCGTCCATGGCGCGCTGTTTGGCATGAGCTGCCTTCCCTCTGCAACGGAATTGTCGATCATCCGGCGAAGATTTCCTTTGTCTCTGGCAATGCCAGTTCGCAAACGGTATGGAGGAGAAGGGCAAGAGACTGGGTCGGGGAATTGGACATCACGCCGGAGAGAGAGGAAAGCATGACCGTGCCGTTTCACAGGCACGCGTTGTTTTGGCTCAAGGGCCGGCCCGTGATCATGCGCATCGCTCTCGCACTGGCGGCGCTCGTCATTCTTCCCTATGTCCTGATTGTCCTCTATCTGCTGCCTTTCGTTCACCCCGTTTCCACGCTCATGCTTCGCGATCTGGTGCTGCTGCGCGGCTACGACCGGCAATGGGTATCGCTCGACGATATCTCGCCGGTTCTCGTCCAGTCGGTGATGATGTCCGAGGATGGACAATATTGCTTCCACGGCGGTGTCGATTGGGGCGAGATGCGGATGTTGTTGGAGGATACGCTGAGCGGCCAGGCGACCCGTGGCGGAAGTACGATCCCGATGCAGACGGTGAAGAACCTGTTCCTCTGGAATAGCCGGTCCTTCGTTCGCAAGGCGATGGAGCTGCCGTTGGCTGTGACCGCAGATTTCGTCTGGTCGAAGCGGCGCCTGATGGAGATCTATCTCAACATTGCCGAATGGGGGCCGGGGGTATACGGCATCGAGGCCGCGGCACGTCACCATTTCAACGTGCCGGCATCGAAGTTGACCAGTCGGCAGGCCGCTCTTCTTGCCGTGTCGCTTCCCAACCCCTTCGATCGCAACGCCGGCAAGCCCGGGCGTGGCTTGCGACGGCTCGCCGGCCTGATCGAGCGCCGCGCGCGAGGGTCGGGCGATTACATCAGATGCATTTATGATTGATATCGCAATAAGTCGTTGGTGCTCATGAGTGTCATCTGGCATTCGTGCTTTAAAATTATGGACGGAAATCCCTCCATCAACGACCGGATTACCAGCGATGATTTCTGCCCTTTCGCCCAGCCTTCTGACCTATTCCGCCATTCATAATCCTGTCCCGCCGAGGCATCTCGGGACCCGCTACGACGCAACTGGGACGTTTCTGCGCGAGCCCGGCAATACGGTAGTCTGTCATCTGGTCGAGGGATCGCGCTCGCAGCGGGCGATCGTTGAAGCGCGTGAGACGTTTCTGGCGATGCCGGAAGCTTCGCAGTTCGCCTTCACGCCGATCTCCAGCCTGCACATGACCCTGTTTCAGGGTATTATCGAGTATCGCCGCACGCCGCCTTACTGGCCGGAGGACGTGGCGCTTGATACCGGGATCGAGCGCATGAGCGAGATCTTTCTGGATCGGCTGCAATCCTACGAGCCACCGGGCCCGTTTGAGGTTGAAGTCACCGAGGTCACGCCGGTCGGACTTACGGTGGACGGCATTACCGCAGCGGACCGGCGGATCATGAAGGACTGGCGGGACGCGTTCGCCCCTGTGTTCGGCTACCGGCACCCGGATCATGACACCTATGCGTTCCACGTCACATTCTGCTATCCGATCGCAAGGCTGCCGGAAGCGGCGCTCCGGGCATGGCAGGCGATGCTCGATGGCGCGCTTGCCACACTGCGCGAAACCGCTCCGGTGATAGAATTGAAGCCTCCGGCCTTCTGCTCTTTCGACGATATGAACCATTTCGAGGAGCGGCTTGTGTTCGCGCCTGCAGCGTAAAGGGAGATTTCATGGACAAGCTCACGCTCTATATCGGCAACAAGAACTATTCGTCCTGGTCGCTTCGGCCATGGATCGCCATGACGGCCGCCGGCATTCCCTTCGAGGAGGTGCTGGTTCCCTTCGATTTTCCCGCCGGCAATCCTCGCTTCAGGGAGTTCTCGCCAACGGGGCAGGTTCCTGTGCTTCTGCACGGCGAGGTTCGTGTCTGGCAGTCACTGGCGATCATCGAATATGTTGCCGAGCTCTTCCCGGAAGCCGGGCTATGGCCAAGGGAGCGTGGGAAGCGAGCGGTCGCGCGCGCTGTTTCCATGGAAATGCTTGCGGGTTTCGGAGCCCTGCGGAACGCCTGCCCGATGAATATCCGGCGGCCGAAGGGCAAGATCGCGCTTGCTGATGGGGTCATGGCCGATGTCGCCCGCATCGAGACGATCTGGCGCGACCTGCGCGCCCACTCCGGCGGGCCGTTCCTTTTTGGCGGTTTTTCAGGCGCCGACGCGATGTTCGCGCCAGTTGTCAGTCGTTTCGATGTATACGACCTGGTATCTGCCGGCGACACGCTCAGTTATATTGCAGCCATCAAGGCGCATCCCGCCTGGAAAAAGTGGGAAGAGGCGGCGCGATCCGAGCCCTGGATTGTTGAGGAAGACGAGGTCTGACCCTTGAATCGCAGGAATCTCAAAAAATAAGCTTGGGGACTGGTCAAGCCCCCTCAAGGCATGTATAAGCGCGCAAAATTTCCGAAATCGCGATACGTCGTTTCGGCCGCCAGTCTGGCCGTAGGATGTGTTTGCCCGTGAAGTGGAGTAAGAGAAATGGCTGTACCGAAGAGAAAAACGAGCCCGTCCAAGCGCGGTATGCGCCGCTCTGCCGACGCGCTGAAGGCTGCGACCTACGTTGAAGACAAGAACTCCGGCGAACTGCGCCGTCCGCACCATATCGATCTGAAGACCGGTATGTATCGCGGCCGTCAGGTTCTGACGCCGAAGGAAAGCGCATAATACATTTGCGCTCTGTCTGAGTAAGACTTGCGAGGTCGGCCATGTGCCGGCCTTTTGCTTTTTCCGACGACAAATACATTCTTTGGATGGCTTGAAGTCACGCGGCGATTTACGGCACTATTCTCTCGCTGGGGGAGATTTGCCACATGTTCAATGCTGTGCCGCTGATGGTTATTCCGTTCATTCTCTACAATATGTCGATGCTGGGCTTGATGGGCGGCGGCGGGCTTCCATCGCTCGAAAACGATGTCATCGTTTTGTCGATGATTTCGGGGGCCATGTGGAGCATGTCGCTCGGCGACCTCTTCATCGTCATCGCGCTTGCAGTTCTGTTCTTCGAAATATTGAAGGCGACCCGCAATGACGGCAGCCTTACCAATCACATATTGTCGATGCTCGTCTTTATTGCCTTCCTGGTCGAGTTTCTCCTCGTCCAGGATGCGGCCACCCAGGTTTTCTTCATCCTGATGACGATTGTGTTGATCGATGTGATTGGCGGCTTTGCCGTATCTATTCGCACCGCCAGGCGCGATGTTTCGATCGGGCTCTGACGCTTAGAGACTATCGAGTTTGTTCTGAAGGGCGCGCAGCTGTTCCTTCAGCTCGTCGATGTCCTTTGCTTCCGCCTTGCGGCTCTCCTTGGCCGGCGGCGTCATGAACGGTGAAAACATCTGCATGGCCTGCTGGAACATCTCGGTATTGCGACGGACCTGGTCTTCGACCAGCTGCATCGGCAGTTGCAGGTTCTTGCCGATCGGCGTTTCGCCGAAAGCGCGCGTGACCTGCTCGCGCATCTGCGCCTGCTGTTCGGTAAAGGCGCGCATGGAGTGTTCCAGGAAGCTCGGAACGACCATCTGCATCTGGTCGCCGTAATAGGTAATCAGCTGGCGGAGGAACGAGATCGGCAGGAGCGTGTTGCCCGTCTTGGATTCCTGTTCGAAAATGATTTGTGTCAGTACCGAGTGGGTAATGTCGTCCCCGCTTTTTGCATCCTGGACCGTAAAATCCTCCCCCTTCTTTACCATCTCCGCCAGGTCTTCCAACGTTACGTAAGTGCTGGTGCCTGTGTTGTAGAGGCGGCGATTGGCGTATTTCTTGATTACGATCTGCCCGTCATTCTTCGCCATATCAGTCTCCCGAAGCCCGTCTGATTGTTATGGAAATTCCTCCACGGAGGAATGTAGACGCAAACGAAGCCCAGTGACAATCTCTTTGTGCGATGCGGCAACCCCTTTTGCAGCAGAGATAATTTGCCCCAGCGTAAGCAGTGCCTAAAATTGAATGTTAGCGTCTTGTCGTTTGACTTGGCGCTGAAGCTTTGTCAGTTTCCTCTGTATCTGATGGAGTTAACAGGAGATCGTCATGTCGAGTTCATCCATCGTCATCGCTAGTGCAGGCCGCACAGCCGTTGGCTCATTTAATGGCGCGTTCGCCACCGTTCCGGCCCATGAACTGGGTGCGGCCGCGGTCAAAGGTGCGCTGGAGCGTGCAGGCGTCGATGCCAGCGAAGTCGATGAAGTCATTCTCGGCCAAGTTCTTCCGGCTGGCGAAGGCCAGAACCCGGCCCGCCAGGCCGCCATGAAGGCGGGCGTTCCCAAGGAGGCGACGGCATGGGGCGTCAACCAGCTCTGTGGCTCCGGTCTTCGGGCGGTGGCGCTCGGCATGCAGCAGATCGCGCTCGGTGACGCAAAGATCATCGTCGCCGGCGGTCAGGAGTCGATGTCGATGGCGCCGCATGCTGCGCATCTGCGCGGCGGCGTCAAAATGGGCGACATGAAGATGGTCGACACCATGATCAAGGACGGCCTGACGGACGCCTTCTACGGCTATCACATGGGCATCACCGCCGAGAACATTGCCCGCCAGTGGCAGCTCTCCCGCGAGGAGCAGGACCGCTTTGCCGTCGCGTCGCAGAACAAGGCGGAAGCCGCGCAAAAGGCGGGTCGCTTCGCCGATGAAATCATTCCGTACGTTATCCAGACACGAAAGGGCGACGTCACTGTCGATGCCGACGAGTACATCCGTCATGGTGCGACGTTCGAATCGATGGCCAAGCTGCGTCCTGCCTTCGACAAGGAAGGCACGGTGACCGCGGCGAATGCCTCCGGCCTGAACGATGGTGCCGCCGCGGCCGTGCTGATGACCGAGGCCGAAGCCTCCCGTCGTGGTATCCAGCCGCTCGTCCGCATTGTTTCCTGGGCTACGGCAGGCGTTGATCCGCAGGTCATGGGAACCGGACCGATCCCAGCGTCGCGCAAGGCGCTGGAAAAGGCGGGTTGGTCTGTCGGCGATCTCGATCTGGTCGAAGCAAACGAAGCCTTTGCCGCGCAAGCATGCGCGGTCAACAAGGACCTCGGCTGGGATCCTTCGATCGTCAACGTCAACGGTGGCGCGATCGCGATCGGTCACCCAATCGGCGCGTCCGGCGCGCGGGTGCTCAACACGCTCCTCTTCGAGATGAAGCGCCGTGGCGCCAAGAAGGGATTGGCGACGTTGTGCATAGGTGGCGGCATGGGCGTCGCGATGTGCTTTGAAGCTCTTTGAACAGCAGGCAATCCAACCATAACCTGAGCCCCGCAGGATAGCGGGGCCTTCAAATGAGGGAGCTGAACATGAGCAGGGTGGCTGTTGTCACTGGTGGTACCCGCGGCATTGGCGCCGCGATTTCCGTCGCACTGAAGAATGCAGGCTATGCAGTTGCCGCCAACTACGCGGGCAACGACGAGAAGGCGAACGCCTTTCACAGCAGGACAGGCATTCCCGTCTTCAAATGGGATGTTTCCGACTATGCATCATGCGGTGAGGGCATCGCGAAGGTAGAGGCTGAACTGGGTCCGGTCGACGTCCTTGTCAACAACGCCGGAATCACCCGGGACGCAATGTTCCACAAGATGACGCCGCAACAGTGGCACGAGGTCGTCAACACCAACCTCACCGGACTCTTCAACATGACGCACCAGGTCTGGGGTGGCATGCGCGACCGAAGCTACGGGCGGATTGTCAACATCTCTTCGATCAACGGCCAGAAGGGGCAGATGGGGCAGGCGAACTATTCGGCGGCCAAGGCCGGCGACCTCGGCTTCACCAAGGCACTTGCGCAGGAGGGTGCAGCCAAGAACATCACCGTGAATGCGATCTGCCCGGGCTATATCGGGACGGAAATGGTTCTCGCAGTTCCCGAGAAAGTCCTCAATGAACGGATTATTCCGCAGATTCCGGTCGGCCGCTTGGGCGAGCCTGAAGAGGTTGCCCGCTGCGTCGTCTTCCTGGTTTCCGATGATGCGGGTTTCATTACCGGATCGACGCTCAGCGCCAATGGCGGCCAGTTGTTCGTTTAGCGGATGGAGGCTGTAAGGCCGTTATCGTGGCTCTCGATCTGCTGCGAATAGCGGCCTTGCTGGCTACGCGTATCGTACGGATTCAAGTATGCCGCATAGGTCGCCATGGCGATCGTCAATATTGCGGCTGCGCCGATAATTCTGGTCATGCCCTGCACTCCGAATTCCCCACGGCCCATTGGTCGTTCAAACCGGTGTCGATATTGGGGCGGATTTGAGGAATTATTAGGCTGTCTTTCAGCCCTTTGGGTGACGCCTTGCCTTAGCCCTGACCGGCACCTTTTGCATTGCGCGATCTTCGCCGCGAAGAGCGGCAGCGGCCGTTGTCACGAATGCAGCCGCAATCAGGATGGCGACCGCGGAATTCAAGATAATCTGCGTCATGGGACCGTTCCTTTCCAAGTCGGCGGGACGTAGCTTGCCGCTGTTCTTGAAAGAAATATGCGCCTCACTCGCACGGTCCGGTAGATTGAACTTTGGCGCCCGACTGTCGGCGTGGCGTTGACAATCGGGCGCCGCGCTCTCCTAGAGGTGCGGATTGCGCGGTCGGTATTTTGACACCAGCCGCTGGTTCACCGCTGCCGCGCCCGGCATGTTGGCGCTGAGATAGATCGGTGCGTCGCCGCTCTTCGCCAGCTCCGAAGCAACCTCTGCGAAGATCGCGTTGAGGACCGTTGCACCGATCGCCGTGGAAACCGGCCCGACTTTTAGCTCCGTGCCCGGGAGCGCTATTACGGCATCGCCAGGGGGAAGACCGTTGTCCAGTACGATATCGGCGATGTCGGCCAGCCGCCGCCGGCCGTTTGCAATCGCACTCGAATAGGAGACCGACGTGATGGCGATCACCTTGGCGCCGATTTCGTGGCCATAATCGGCAGCTTCGATCGGCGCTGCATTCACGCCGGAGTTCGATGCGATGATGATGACGTCGCCGGGCTGCATCCCATAGCGCTCCAGTACCGGCCGCACCAATCCTTGCGTACGCTCGTAAACGGAACTGATTACGGCGCCTTCGTGCAGCATTGCGGAGCCGACGAGGACCGGGATCGTCAAGGCGAGGCCGCCTGCTCGATAGTGGAGCTCTTCCGCCAGCATATGCGAGTGCCCGGTGCCGAACACATAGACCCGCTGGTCGTTGCGGGCGGCTTCCAGGATCGCTTTGGCCGCCAAAGCCATGGGCTCGGCGAGTTCCGTCTTCAAAGCCTCGAGCCGGCCAATCAGATTGGAGAAATAAGCATCGGTGATCGCGGTCATCCCATCCTCGCTTTCTAGGCGGCTTCACCGCTGATGAAGGTCCGTGTGACCTCCAGGGCGTCGGTGAGATGCACCAGGTCGGCCCGGGCGCCCGGTGACAGGTGGCCGCGGTCGTCAAGGCGCAGGAAGCGCGCCGGGTAGAGCGTCGCCATGCGAAGGGCCTCGGCGAGAGTCAGTTCCAGATAGGTAATCCCGTAGCGGATGGTGGACGCCATATCGACATCGGAGCCCGCGAGCGTGCCATCGGAAAGAACCAGCTTCGAGCAGAACCCGCCCCTTTCGCGCCGAACCGTACGACCGTTCAACGTGAAAGAGTCTTGCTCCGATCCAACCAGCGACATCGCGTCGGTGACGAAAAAGAGCTTGCCCTCGCCCCGCTTGGCACGAAGCGCGGTTCGAAGCGCCTTCGGATCGACATGATGGCCGTCGGCGATGATGCCGCACCAGACCGAGGGGTGATCGATGGCCGCACCGACCAGACCGGGCGCCCGGTGGCCAAGCTGGCTCATGGCGTTGAAAAGATGGGTGACGCCACGTGCGCCCGCATCGAACCGTACCTCTGCCGCCTCGCTGGAGCAATCGGAATGACCGATGCTGACGGTGACGCCGGCTTCGTTGAGTTCGCGCACCTGTTTCGACGTGACCTGTTCGGCCGCCATCGTTACCAGCAGCGTGCCGATCGCCTCCTTGGCCACAATGAACGCCTTCACGTCCCTGTCTTCGACGGGGCGCATGAGCTCGGCAAGGTGTGCTCCCTTGCGGGCAGGCGCCAGATGCGGGCCCTCGAGGTGCAGACCCGCCACGCCGCGGTTCGACTTGACGGCTTCCTTGGCTGCCTCGATTGCTGCCGCTGTCGCGTCCGCGGTATCGGTGATCAGCGTCGGCAGCAATGCAGTCGTTCCGTAAGGGCGATGACCTTCAGCAATCATGTACATGGAGGCTGGCGACGGCTCGTCGTTGAGCATCCGGCCGCCACCGCCGTTCACTTGCGCATCGATGAAACCTGCGGAAAGCACGCCGCCTTCAAAGCGCGTGTGCTCACCGTCAGGAAGGTCGCCTGCCGCCGCAATCGCCTCGACACGGCCGTTCGAGACAATGAGCGCCTTGTCGTCGTGGAAGCGCTGACCGTCGAAGATCCGCGCGCCGGAGAAGATCTTGCGAACCATCACATCGTCTCCGTGACCTTGAGCAGGTTGGCCGGCTTGTCGGGGTCGAATCCTTTCCGACGGGTGACCGACTCGATCAGGCGGTAGTAAACGAGCAGCGAAACAAGGGGATCGAGCAATCCGCTGCCGGTCGTCGGCACCTGGACATTGATGCCGGAAACCGGCTTGGCCGAGAACGGCACGGTGGTGGCGCCCAGCTTTTGCAGTCGCTCCAGAGCCTGCACGTTATTGCCGAAGGCCGGATCATCCGGCGTGAAGGCGACGATCGGGAAGCCTGGCTGAACAAGGCGCATCGGACCATGCATCAGCTCGGCAAGGGAGAAGGCTTCTGCATGCAGGCCTGCCGTCTCCTTGGCTTTCAAGGCTGCCTCAAGGGCGATGGCGAAGGCAGGACCGCGACCAGCGGTGTAGAGTGAGCTGGCGTTGAATAGGACGTCCTCTGCGGCCTTCGTATCGATGCCGCTGGTTGCCTGGAGGGCATCGGGCAGCTTTTCCAGGGAGGCATGCAGATCGCGCTTGCCGCTGATGGCGGCCGTGACACCGGAAAGCGCGGCGACCGAGGCGATGAAGGACTTGGTCGCAGCTACGCTCTTTTCGGCGCCCGCATTGAGCCCGAGAACGATGTCGGCCTGCTTGGCAAGCGGACTATCGGTGACGTTGACGACAGCGATCGTCGTTGCGCCGCCGCGTTTTGCCGCATCCTGCAAGGCAACGATGTCGGGGCTCGCGCCGGATTGCGACACTGTGAAGTGGATGCCACCCTTCAGATGCAGCGATGCGCTGTAGACCGAGGCGATCGAAGGGCCAACCGATGCGACTGGCACGCCACAGGTAATCTCGAACAGGTATTTGAAGAAGGTCGCGGCGTGGTCCGAAGAGCCGCGCGCCGCGGTCGTCACGACGCTCGGAGCGCCCGATGCAAACAGCTTTGCAATTTCGTCGAGGACGGGCCTTTCTTTCTGCAGCAGCGTTGCGACGACCTCCGGCGACTGGCCGGCTTCCTGCAACATTAGCGACGGGCTTTCACTCATAGGTCATCTCCGATTCTCAATTCCGCAACAAAATCATATGCATCACCACGATAGTGGGAGCGGGTGTATTCAACGACACGCTGGTCCTCCAGACGCGACACACGTTCGATCAGCAGTGCGGGCGCGCCGGCATTCACGTTAAGCGCAGCGGCCGACGACGGATCGAGTGTGACCGCCGTCAATCTCTGCAGCGCTCGGACCGGACGGTGGCCGTTCGCCGCGAGCGCTTCATAAAGAGATCCCTCGCCGCCACCGCCTTCGCCGAGAAACTTTATCGGCACGACAGCGCGTTCGATGGCAAGCGGCAGCCCGTCGGCAAGGCGCAGACGATCGAGGCGAAGAACCGGTTCATCAAGCCCAAGGCCAAGCAGGAACGCCTCTTCCGGAGATGGCGTGTTGACCGTCCGAGACAAGATCCTTGCGGCCGGAGCGCGACCGCGCGAGCGCATGTCGGCAGAAAACGACGAGAGCCGCCACAGCGACTGTTCCATTCGCTCGACCTTGGCGGAAACAAAGGTGCCGCTTCCGTGCCGCGACTCGAGCGTGCCTGAATTCATCAGGTCGCGATAGGCGGTCCGAACGGTGACACGCCCGACCTTCAAGGCTTCGGCCAGATCGCGCTCGCCGGGGAGCGCCGTTCCGGGCTTCAGCAACCCTTCCTGGATCAAACCGGTCAGCGCCTGTGCCAGCCGCTTGTAAAGCGGCCCGGTCAACACCTCGTCGCGCAGGCCACGGCTGTTCAGTTCCGCTATCAGACTGGTTCTATCCATTTTGCAATAATAGAACCTATTTAGAACCAATCGCAAGCAAGAAATGACGCGCAAAAAAACCCCCGCAGGAAGCCTGCGAGGGTTGGCTCATTCGAGAACAAGGCGAGAGCGTTAGCTCTTCGAGAAAATGTAATCCGTTTCCTGACGCAACACTTCACCCGGGCGCAAAACGGCATCGGGGAAGCCCTCGTGGTTGATCGCATCCGGCCAGATCTGTGTTTCCAGGCAGAAGCCGGCGAAGGGACCATACTTGCGTCCATCGAGGCCTGGCACAGGCACGTCGAGTTTGAAGCCGGCGTAGAACTGTACGCCGGGCTCCGTGGTGCGAACTTCCAGCGAAACGCCTGAGTTCAGGCTGCGGGCAAGCGCGACGGAGCGCTTTGCGGTGCGTTCGGTGGAGAGGCAGAAATTGTGATCGTAGAGCGCCTGTTCGCTACCGTCGAACCGCTTCATGGGCGACATCTCGCGGAAGTCGAAAACCGTTCCGGCGACGGGCCGTACCTCTCCGGTCGGGATCTGCAACTCATTCGTCACGAGGTAGCCGTCGGCTGCAATCATGATGTCGTGGCCGAGCGCATCGTCGCGGCCGTCGAGGTTGAAATAGGCATGCTGGCAGACGTTAGCGATCGTCGGTTGATCGCTCGTCGATTCGTAGGTCACGGAAAATTCGCCGTTGCCGTGTACCCAGTACGTCGCCTGGATGGTGCAGTTGCCCGGATAGCCGCCGCGACCGTCGGGATCGACGATCTTCAACACGACGCGGTCGGCATCATGCTCGACGATTGTCCAGTTCCGCTTGGCGATGTTGTCGTTGCCGCCGTGAAGATGGGTAACGCCCTTCTCGTTGAGATCGAGTTGATAGTTCTTGCCATCCAAGGTGAACTTGCCGCCGCCGATGCGGTTTGCGCAGCGCCCAGGCGTCGCTCCAAAGTAAGAGGAGTGGGCGGGGTAGCTGTCAAAATCGTCGAAGCCAAGCAGCAGCGGCGCATCGTGACCGTCAAGGCGGAGATCCTGAATGACGGCGCCCCAGGTGATGATCTTGGCGGTCAGCCCGCCACCCTTGATCTCGACACGAAAGACAGTCTCGCCCGACTGGGTTTGCCCAAAAACTTCCCGTTTCAACATTTCCGCCATAGCGACCATCCAGATATATCTTTAATTGAGGCAGGGAACCTGCCCCCATTTGCCGCAAACCGCAACGGGTGTCGTAAAAAAGAAGCACAGTCAGACTAGGCGCGGCCGCTTAGCATCGGCTTCTGTCAGTTGCCCTTGCCGATGTCGTTGAGATCGTAAGGTGTCGTCTGGTAGATCTCGTTGATCCAGTTGCCGAACAACAGGTGCGCGTGGCTGCGCCAGCGATTTTGCGGCGCCAGCGACGGATCGTTGTGCGGGAAATAGTTGTGCGGCATCTTGATCGGCACGCCGGCATTCACGTCGCGGAAGTACTCGTCCGAGAGCGACGTTGAATCGTACTCCACATGATTGAACATATAGAGCCGCTTGCCCTTGCGTTCATGCACCAGGCAGACGCCCATTTCGCTGGATTCCATCAGGATCTCCAGGTCTGGTGACTTTTCGATGTCGCTGCGGCGAACCTCGGTCCAGCGCGACACGGGCACTTCGAAATTGTCGGAGAAACCGTTCAGGTAGACCGACGACGGCTTCAGATTCCGGTGTCGGTAGACACCGAAGGCCTTCTCCTTGAGTTCGTACTTCGGAACGCCGTGGAAATGATAGATCGCGGCCATCGCGCCCCAGCAGACGTTCATCGACGAATGGACGTTGGTTTCCGTCCAGTCGAAAATCTGCTGCATTTCACCCCAATAGTTCACGTCCTCGTAGGGCAGTGTCTCGATCGGCGCGCCTGTTGTGATGAAGCCGTCGAACTTGCGGTCCTTCACTTCCTCCCACGTCTGGTAGAAGGCGAGAAGATGGTCTTCCGAGGTGTTCTTTGCTTTATGGTTGCCCACGCGGATGAGCGAAAGCTCCACCTGCAGCGGCGAAGCGCCGACCAGGCGGGCCATTTGCAATTCCGTCTTGATCTTGTTGGGCATGAGGTTGAGAAGCCCGATCTGCAGCGGCCGGATGTCCTGACGGATTGCCGCCGTCTCGGTCATCACGCGTACGCCTTCCTGAACCAGGGTTTCAAACGCAGGCAAGGTATCGGGGATCTTGATGGGCATTGCGGTCACTCGATCAAAGAAACGAATATATCGCTATCGGTCCGCACGCGGCCCTTTAGCAACTTCTTTAACGTGGCTGCAAGCCGGCCGGCCAAATCACCACGGAGTGCCTTAAATAGCGCCAGTCGGGCTGCGAATCAATTGCTCATACGAAGAGTGGGGTCGATGCGAAGTCACTCACACGTTAAAGGTTGCTAGAATCTGTTGGTGGACACAGCGAATCACCACGTTTATTGAAGTAGAATGACGACTAGGGACGCGTAATGGCAGATGACCTCAAAGGCAGGCCAAGCATTCAAGGGCAGGACAGAGTAGGATACGACCTGAGCCTGGGCTATCGCTTGAGGGTCATGTTCTCGGCTTTCTGGCATTCGCCCGTGCGGGGAAGGGTCTTGGTGATCGCTACTGCGCTGATCGCCATCATTCTTGCGACCGCCTATGCCACCGTCATTCTCAACCAGTGGAACGCGCCATTTTACGACAGCATCGCGCGGCGTGATCTGCCCGGCTTCTTCCATCAGTTGAAGGTCTTCGCGTTGATCGCCGGCATGCTGCTGCTGCTCAACGTCGTGCAGGCCTGGCTCAATCAGATGACCGCGGTCTACATGCGCGAAGGCCTGACGCGTGATCTTGTCAACCAGTGGCTTCAGCGCAAGCGTGCGCTTCGGCTTTCGGCCAGCGGCCTCATCGGCGTCAATCCCGATCAGCGCTTGCACGAAGACGCCCGCAACCTCGCGGAAAGCACCACGAGCCTGATGATCGGGCTGGTGCAGGCGACGATCCTGCTGATCAGTTTCATCGGCGTTCTGTGGGATCTCTCAAGCGGCTTTATCTTCCGTTTCGGCACGCATTCCTTTTCCATTCCGGGCTATATGGTTTGGGCTGCGATCTTTTATGCGGCGTCCGCATCGATTCTCAGCCAACTGGTGGGCCGCAAGCTTGTAAAGCTCAATGCGGATCGTTTCTCGAAGGAAGCAGAGCTTCGCTTCGCGCTGATGCATGCCAACGAGAACATGCCGGCGATTACCGTGGCACGCGGCGAGGAGAATGAGCAGAAACGTATCGACACCGACATCAGTGCGGTGCTTGCCGTCATCAAGCGGGTGGCGATGGCCAACGTCAACCTCACCTGGGTATCGGCCGGCTACGGTTGGCTCGTCGTTGTCATCCCGATCATTGTTGCCGCACCCGCCTACTTCTCCGGCGGCCTGACGTTTGGCCAGCTGATGGTGTCCGTGGGCGCCTTCAACCAGGTCAACACCGCCCTTCGCTGGTATGTCGCGAATTTCGGTCCCATCGCCGAATGGCGCGCCACCCTGATGCGCGTCACCGATTTCCGGCAGGCGCTCACCAGCATGAATGACGAGATCAATATGAAGGGAACGATCAAGTACGAACGGAACCCTTCCGGAAACCTGACGCTGGAGCATGTCCGGATCGCCGCCAAGATCGGTGAGGACATCGACCAGTGCGGTGGTTTCCGCATGCACGAAGGCGCGGTGACGATCAAGGCCGGCGAAAAGGTCATGATCAACGGCGACCACAACGTGAATCGCAAATTGCTCTTCCTTGCGCTTTCCGAGCTTTGGCCGTGCGGCGGCGGCAAGATCGGCTTGCCGCCCACGGACGACATGCTTTTCGTCCCGCAATCGGCCTACATTCCGGGTGGTACCCTTCGCGAAGCATTGGCGTTTCCGGAACCCGTGGACGCCTATCAGAACGCCGATGTCGTTACGGCGCTGGAAAAGGCAGGTCTCCAAAATCTGGTTTCCCGGCTTGATACCCGAGCCCGCTGGGACAAGCTGCTTGACTCAGACGAGCAGCGGGCGATCGGTTTCGCTCGCCTGCTTCTCGTGCGGCCGAAATGGATTGTATTCGACGAAGTGCTGGAGGGCATGGAGCCGGAATGGCAATCGACGATGATGCAGGTCCTCGCTTCCATGCCTGAGGCAACGATGATCTACATCGGTCGGTCAGACACATACGTCGAGACTTTCAAGCCACGCGTTCTGCATCTTGAAGCGCTGCACGCGAAGCCTGAGATGAAGGTCGTGGCAAAGGCGCCGAACGCGCCGGCACCAGCACTCTGATCACTTACATCGGCGGTACGGCGCCGTTTGTGCCGACCGTGACATTCGCCGAGGACACAGTGCCGTCCGCAGCTTTTTCACCCATTACGATCACGCGCGCTCCTGCGACAAGATCCTTCTTTCCCGCAGGCGCGATGGTAACGATGGGTGTATCGTCGGCAATGGATATCGTCTTTTCCTTGCCCTGATAGGTGAGCGTGATGGTGTGGCCGTCGACTGCCTTGACGGCCTTAGCCACGGTTGCGTTGGTCATCGTGCTGTTCGGCTTCAGGTCCCAGGGGCGACTGCCTTCTCCGGTGCCTTTCATGGCTGCTGGAAAGATCAGCACTTCGAGAGCACCATCGCCGCCATCGGCTTTCGGCAACGAGGCGACGCCAACGAAATCCCCTGGCTTGATGTCTTCCACGGAAGCCTTCCTGATGCCGCGGACCTTCCAATCCGGCTTCAATTTTACCGTCTGCTCGGTGCCCTCTCGCGTTTTCACCACCAGCGTGTTGCCGTTCAGGCTTTCGATCGCACCGCGCACGCGTTGCGCCTCCTGGGCAAGCGCGCCGTGTGACGCCATAGTGAGGAAACCCGCGGCCCAGACGAGCCCGGTCAATGCGTTGAGATTGTGTGGCATGATCTGCATCCTTGCCGTCGTACGAACTGCGGCTACGGGGCGCAGCTTAGTCCCGCCGGTCGAAGGCTGACGAATCAATGAAAAGTGAAGCCAGATTGCCCAGCAACAGATGGGGCGGAATGGGAGGGTGTGCTGTCTCAGCCCTCCAACTCCTCCCGCAGCATCTCAAGCTCCAGCCATTCCTCCTCCATCTTCGTCAGGCTGTCGCGGAATTTCTCCATCTCGGCCGCTAGGCGATTGAACGTGGTGGGGTCTTTGCTGAACAGGCTGGGATCTGCCATCTGCTCTTCGCGCTTGGCGATTTCGGCTTCCGCCTTGGCCATTTCCTTCGGAAGATTTTCGAGCGCGAACTTCTGCTTGTAGGAAAGCTTGCCTTTTCCTTTTGCCGTTTCGGCGGAAGCGGCTGCCTCCTGCGGCTTCGCTCGTTCCGCCGCCTTCTCGGCCTTCCGTCGCTCGTCGATAGCGCCCTTTCGTTGTGCCAGCATGTCCGAATAGCCGCCGGCATACTCGATCCAGCGACCGTCAGGTGCATCCGGCACAGCCGGCGCGATTGTCGACGTCACCGTGCGGTCGAGGAAATCGCGGTCGTGGCTGACGAGAATCACGGTGCCGGGGAAGCCGGCGACGATTTCCTGCAGCAGATCCAGCGTCTCGATATCAAGGTCGTTGGTCGGCTCGTCGAGGATCAACAGATTCGCCGGGCGCGACATGATGCGGGCCAGCATCAGCCGTGCGCGCTCGCCGCCTGAAAGGTTCCTGATCGGCGTGCGTGCCTGCTCGGGCTGGAACAGGAACTCCTTCATATAGCCGGTCACGTGCCGCTGCTCGCCGTTGACGAGGAGGTTCTCGCCGCGGCCATCGGTCAGGTAATGGGCGAGCGTCTCTTCCGGATTGAGGTCTTCGCGCTTCTGATCCAGCGTCGCGATTTCCAGATTGGTCCCGAGCTTGACCGTGCCGCTGTCCGGCAAGAGCTGCCCGGTCAGCATCTTCAACAGCGTGGTTTTGCCGGCGCCGTTCGGGCCGACGAGACCGATGCAATCACCGCGATGCACGCGGATGGAAAAGGGAGCGACGATCGGCCGGTCGCCGAAGGTCTTCGTGATCTTCTCGGCTTCGATGACGAGCTTGCCGGACTCCTGCGCATCTGAAACCGTTGCCTGCACGGTGCCCTGCGGACCTTTGTGGCCGCGATACTGAGTACGCATGGTCTGCAGTTCGCCAAGCCGGCGCATGTTGCGCTTGCGCCGGGCCGTGACGCCGTAGCGCAGCCAATGCTCTTCGCGCTCGATCGCCTTGCCGAGCTTGTGCTGCTCGAGCTCTTCCGCCTCCAGAACCTGGTCACGCCAGGCTTCGAAATGGGCAAAACCCCTGTCGAGCCGCCGCGATGCGCCGCGGTCGAGCCAGACTGTTGCCGTTGAAACCTTCTCCAGGAAACGGCGGTCGTGGGAGATCAGGACGAGCGCACTGCGGCTCTTCTGCAGTTCGCCTTCCAGCCATTCGATGGTCGGCAGGTCGAGATGGTTGGTCGGCTCATCGAGCAGCAGGATGTCGGGTTCTGGCGCGAGTACGCGGGCGAGGGCAGCGCGGCGGGCTTCTCCGCCCGAGAGGTTTTGTGGATCTTCCTCACCGGTGAGGCCGAGATGCGAGAGGAGATAGGTGACGCGATAATGATCGTCACCCGGGCCGAGGCCGGCTTCGGCATAGGCCTGCACCGTCTTGAATCCGGTGAAATCGGGAGCCTGTTCGAGATAACGCACGGTCGAGGAGGGGTGGCGGAAGACCTCTCCCGACTGTGCTTCGACGAGACCGGCAGCAATCTTCAGCAACGTCGACTTCCCGGAGCCGTTGCGGCCGACGAGACAGATCTTGTCTCCGGGCTCCACCTGCAGGGCGGCGCCGGCAAGCAATGGCGTGCCGCCGAAGCTGAGAAAGACGTCGTCGAGTTTCAGAATGGGAGGCGCCAAAGATCAGACTCCGGAAAGATCATAGGGGCGGGCGAGCACAATGGCGCGGCCGCTCTCGAGCGAAAAGCGCACTTTGC
The DNA here is from genome assembly GCF_056398905.1 of Rhizobium sp. 01T417. Lineage (NCBI taxonomy): Bacteria > Pseudomonadati > Pseudomonadota > Alphaproteobacteria > Hyphomicrobiales > Rhizobiaceae > Rhizobium > Rhizobium sp. 01T417. The sequence continues at coordinate 220,450 of NZ_JBFTQH010000002.1, forward strand.
CTTTCGCGACATTGGAAATGGTGCGTGACGAGCCGAAGGGCAAATGGAAGTCGGCAAGCGGGTAGCGCGCGTTTTCGATTGTCAGGCCGCGAAGTTCGCTGAAGCCAGGCACCGAAAAGAGACTGCCTGGTGGCAGGTCCAGTTCGATTGCGCCTGAAATCAGCGGCACAGCCTCTTCGCTGCCAGACGTGAGCAGTACGTCATAACCCTGCTCCGCCAGGCTGACGGCATAGAGCAGGTGCTGGATGGCATGGTCGGAGCGTTCGCCTGCAAGGGCGCCGGCCAAGACGAGGCGTTTCGCGCCGCGGGCGACCGCTTCCGCAACCGCAATCTCGCCGTCGGTTGAGGCCTTGGCAGCGGGATAAGGTTGCCTGGGGACGTCAGGAAAAGCGGCTTCGAGATCCGCCGGCGTGGAATCGAAATCGCCGACCCACAATTCCGGAACGACGCCGAGCGCTGCCGCATGACGCATGCCACCATCGGCGGCTATGAAACGGCTGCCCGAGATGGCATGTCGCAGGCGGTCGGTTATCTGCAACTCGCCGCCAAGCAGAATGGTGAAGGTGGATTGGCTCATGGGCACTGCCCATAGCGCAAACCAGGGGGGAAGGGAAAGGGCCGCCGCTCAGGCTTCGTCAGCGATATCCTTGACGCGAGCCTCAAAAACACTTTCGAAGCCGGAAATGAACTTCTCGAATAGCTCTCCGAACGCCTCGATCTCTTCCGGCTTCCAGTCTTTGACCACTTCGGAAACGAATGCGAGCTTCTGCGCGCGTATTTCCGACAGCAACCTCTGCCCGAGCGGCGTCATCACGACGATGATCCGCCGCGCATCCGCCTGAGATGCCTTTCGCCGCAGAATATTCCGCCCCACCATTTCCGCGACGATGCGGCTTGCGCGCGAGGGGTCGATCCGCATCATCTCGGCAATCGTCCCAACCGTTACGTCGCCAGCCTCTTGTGCACGCCGCACAGCGTCCAGCACGTCGAGGTGTGACAGCTCGAGGCCCGGTGCGACACTTTGGATCGCGAGCCGACCGATCAGTCTCCGCCCGGTCATGAGACGCATACGGGTCATGCTTTGCCCAATGCGCAGGATGTCCGGCTCATGCGTCTCGGCGTCAGTCTCGGTCGGATTCGTCAAGCTCTCGTTCATTGCGGTAACATAGCATCTCAGGCGTCAATTGAGAATATGCCAATGTCAATCAAGTGACGTTGACAAATATATGCTAACAGCACATAAATGGCCACTCTCCAATTTGGAACGACGCTTCATGGATACTCAAATTGCCGCAGCGCCGCTTGTGACGGATCACCGCCGGCGGTTCATCCTCTTCCTTTTCCTGATGGCAGCCATGTTCATGGCGACACTCGACAACCAGATCGTCGCAACGGCTTTGCCGACGATCGTCGGCGAGTTCGGCCACCTCGAGCGGTTCAGCTGGGTCGGCTCCGCCTATCTTCTCGCCGTGAGCGCGGTGATGCCGCTTTACGGCAAGCTCGGTGACCTCTTCGGCCGCAAGTATGTGATGATGGCCGCGATCATGATCTTCACGGTCGGTTCCGCCGTTTGCGGACTGGCGGTATCCATGAACACGCTGATTGCGGCCCGCGTGCTGCAGGGGCTTGGCGGCGGCGGCATCATGGTGTCGATCTTCGCCGTCAACGCCGACCTCTTCGAACCGCGCGAACGGGCGCGTTACCAGAGCTATTCCAGCCTCGTTCTGATGGCGTCGGGCGCTATCGGACCCGTCCTTGGCGGGGCAATGAGCGATCTCTTCGGCTGGCGCTCGATCTTCCTCGTCAATGTTCCGATCGGTTTCGTCGTCCTTGTCGGTCTGGCCTTGATGCTGCCCTACCGGAAGCCCAACCGCCGTCCGAAGATCGATTACGCCGGCGCCCTGCTGCTCGCCTTGACGACGGCTAGCATCGTTCTTGCCGCCGATGGCTCTCAGGTTTTCGGCTCGCTTGTTGCTCCTCAAAGCCTGGCGATCATGGCGCTCGGTGTAGCGGCGGCCATCGGTTGGATCTTCGTCGAGCGACGCGCCGCCGAGCCGATCGTTCCCCTGTCACTGTTTCGCAATTCGACATTCAGCCTGTTGCTCATCATGTCGATCATGAGCGGCGCGATCGGCATCGGCATGGTCAATTATTTCGCGTTGTTCCTGCAGACGACGACCGGCCTCTCGCCATCGGCGGCCGGAGCGTTCTTCATTCTTCTGACCGGCGGCATCGTCTGCGGGTCGCTGTCGGCCGGTCGCATCATCTCCATCACCGGGCGCTACAAGCCCTTCGCGATCGCAAGCCTGACCTGCAGTGCCATCGCGTTTGCGCTGCTCACTCAGGTTCATGTCGGAACACCGGTCATGGTGATCGGGGCGGTGATGGCTCTCCACGGCTTCGGCGTCGGCCTTGCACAGCAGGTCCCGGTCATCGGCGTCCAGAATGCCGCTCCGGCGCGCGACGTCGGCGCCGCAACGGGATCGGTGACGCTGTCGCGCATGGGCGGCGCATCGATCGCCATCTCCATTTATGGCGCGATCATCGGCTCGCAGCTCGGCAAGACCGGACTCTCCATTCCCGGCGTGACCGATATCGAGCAACTGACGCCAAGGATGCTGGCGGCGTTGCCGGAACAGGCGCGTCAAGCCGTCGCCGACGCCTATGCCAGCGCGTTCACGCCGCTTTTCATGGCATCCTGCGCGATCGCTCTCATCGGCCTTTGTGCCGCCTTGATGCTGAAACCGACGCAGTTGCCCCGCGTGGTAGAGGTGCGGCCGGCGGCAAGGGCCGAAGCCGCCGAGTAAATGCCGATGGCGGCCTAAGGCCGCCTCTTGCAAGACGCCTAGCGTGGCGATACATCTCAAGCGCTCTAACGGGGTGCCCGTGCCATCAGGCACGCGGCTGAGAGGCTGAAAGCCAACCCGCGGAACCTGATCCGGCTAACACCGGCGGAGGGATTAGACGCGTGACATCTGGCACCGCCCTTTTCCCCTTCAAGCAAACCAGAGGAGAGGTGCCATGTTCAAATTCAAATCCCTGAGCCGTTCGTTGCTTGCCACGATCTTCATTGCGACTGAAGCCCTAGCCGGCGCGGACGCGCAGGCGGCAGACAAGACGCTTACCGTCTACACTTATGAAAGCTTCACATCCGAATGGGGTCCGGGGCCGAAGGTCAAGGAAGCGTTCGAGAAGACCTGCGGCTGCAACGTCAATTTCGTCAGCGTGGCGGATGGTGTGGCACTGCTGTCGCGTCTTAAGCTCGAAGGCGCCGGCACGAAGGCAGATGTCGTGCTTGGCCTGGATACCAACCTGACCACGGAAGCGAAGGCGACCGGCCTGTTCGATACGAGCGGCATCGATGTCGGCGGGCTCAAGGTGCCGGGCGGCTACAAGGACGATGTATTCGTGCCGTACGACTATGGCCACTTCGCTGTCATCTATGACACGCAGACGATCAAGAACCCTCCGCAAAGCATGAAGGATCTAGTCGAAGGCGACCCTGCGCAGAAGATCGTCATCGAGGACCCACGCACCTCGACGCCCGGGCTCGGTCTCCTGTTGTGGGTAAAATCCGTCTACGGCGACAAGGCGCCGGAGGCCTGGGCAAAACTCAAGAAGCGGGTGTTGACGGTAACGCCCGGTTGGTCAGAGGCCTATGGGCTGTTCACCAAGGGGGAAGCACCGATGGTGCTTTCCTACACGACGTCGCCTGCCTATCACATGGTCGCGGAGAATACGGACCGCTACCAGGCGGCTGCATTTTCAGAAGGCCATTACATACAGATCGAAGTGGCCGGACTGCTGAAAAATGCGCCCGACAAGGAGCTTGCGCGCGATTTCCTGAAATTCATGGTGACGCCGGGCTTCCAGGACACCATTCCGACCAACAACTGGATGATGCCGGTTTCGGCGACATCGCAGCCGTTGCCGGATGCGTTCGGCAAGCTCGTGAATCCGTCAAAGACCTTTCTGATGAGCTCGGATGAAGTTGCCGAGAATCGCAAAGCCTGGATCGACGAGTGGCTGGCTGCCATGAGCATGAACTGATGCTTTTGACCAAGGCCGAGATGCGACGGGCGATGCTCGGCGGGGCTGCGAGCCTCGCCGGCATTATCGCTTTCGTCGGCCTTGCGGTCCTTGCCTTGCTTCTCTCGAGCGGTGGTTCGTCGATTCTTGCGACCGTGTTTGAACCGTACATCCTGCGGATATTGCGTTTCACGCTGTTGCAGGCCGTGCTCTCCACCGCGCTCTCCATCGTTTTTGCCATTCCGGTCGCGCAAGCCCTGGCGCGTCAACGGCATTTCCCCGGCCGTATCTGGATTATCAGGCTGATGGCCGTGCCGATGGGGCTTCCTGTTCTGATCGGGGCGCTCGGATTGATCGGTATCTGGGGGCGGCAGGGCATCATGAACTCGGCGCTGCTTAAGTTCGGCCTGGCGGAACCGGTCAGCATATACGGGCTCTCGGGGATCCTGCTGGCGCATGTCTTCTTCAACATGCCTCTGGCGGCGCGCCTGATGCTGGCCGCACTGGAGCGCGTCCCATCGGAATACTGGCTGATGGCGAGTGGCTTGGGCATGCGCCCCCTATCGACTTTTCGCTTCATCGAATGGCCGGTCCTGCGTTCGGTCATCCCCGGTATCGCCGGCCTAATCTTCATGCTGTGCGCCACTAGCTTCACGCTTGTGCTGACATTGGGCGGAGGCCCTGCGGCAACGACGGTCGAGGTTTCCATCTATCAGTCCCTGCGCTTCGATTTCGACCCTGGCCGGGCTGTTACGCTTTCCCTGCTTCAGATCGTACTTACATCAATGATCCTCGGAGCCCTGTCGCTTCTTCCCGCTCCAAAGGATGAGGGGATGACAGTTGGCAAGCCTGTCAGGCGTCCGGATGGGCGACTGCCGGGCGCGCGGCTTGTGGATGGTGGCGTCCTGCTGCTTGCCACGCTGTTTCTAGCGCTCCCTTTAATGTCCGTGGTCCTGGCCGGCCTGCGGTCCGATCTGATGAAGCTCTTGCGCGAGCCCATCTTCTGGCAATCGGCTGCGACCAGTCTGGCTATCTCGATTTCGGCGGCTGCTCTCGCTTTGCTGATTTCGATGACGTTGGTGAGCGCGCGCCGCACGGCGCTTCTCCGGGGTTCAGGGGCCTTCGGCAGGAGGTTTCTTTTTGCCGCCATGGGCGGCGCGTCGTCGCTGGTGTTGCTCGTGCCGACAATCGTCCTTGCGACCGGTTGGTTCATTGCCTTGAGAAATCTCGGTAACGCGAGCGCCGTCGCTCCGGTGCTGATTGTCGCCATCAACGCGTTGATGTCGCTGCCCTTTGTGATGCGCGTCCTTGAACCGGCTTTCATCGTCCACAAGCATCGGACGCAGAAGCTTGCGGCGAGCCTCGGTGTCACAGGTTGGGCACGTCTGCGCCTCATCGACACGCCGGCTCTGTTCAAGCCGATGCTTACGGCATTTTCGTTCGCGATGGCGCTGTCGCTCGGCGATCTGGGCGCGGTTGCGCTGTTCGGTTCGGACAGCTTCGTCACCCTGCCATGGCTCGTCTATAGCCGCATGGGCAGCTATCGGACGAACGATGCCGATGGGCTGGCGTTGATCCTTGGTGTCGTTTGCCTGTTGCTCACGATCGCCGGTACGATGGGCCCAGCGCGCCGAGAGGTTGCCGTCCATGGTTGATCCTGAGTTCGCGATCGAGATGCAGCAGGTCGGTCTTCAGCTCGGCAATCAGAATTTTCAGTTTGATTGCCGGCTTCCCACCGGTGCCGTGATTGCCGTGACGGGGGCGTCCGGGGCCGGCAAGTCGACCTTCCTCAATCTGCTTGCCGGCTTCGACACGGCTCTCAAGGGGCGGATCCTGATCGCCGGAAAAGATGTGACCGAGGTTTACCCGGCGCAGCGGCCGGTCTCCCTGGTCTTCCAGGACAACAATCTGTTCGCGCACCTCGATATCTTTACCAACATCGGCCTTGGCATTAGCCCGTCGTTGAAACTCACGACCGCAGATTGCCGAACCATCTCGTCTTCGCTTGAAAAGGTGGGGCTCGCCGGTTTCGAGCGGCGGATGCCAGGGACGCTCTCCGGCGGGGAACGGCAGCGGGTAGCCTTTGCACGCGCGCTTGTTCGCAACCGGCCGGTGCTGCTGCTGGACGAGCCCTTCGCGGCCCTCGACCCCGGTCTGCGAAACGGAATGGCGGCGCTGCTGCTCGACATGCATCGTGAAACCGGCAATACCGTCGTCGTCGTCTCGCACGATCCGGACGAGGTCAAACGCATCGCAGACTTCGGTCTTTTCCTTGAAGACGGCAGGATTGTCGTGGCGGCTCCAATTGACGAATTTCTGGGCCGAGCGGACCATCCAGGATTGACGCAATTTCTCCGCAGTTGACGAATCTGGCAGTCGCAACGGCACTTTCGCCATAATTTGAGGCGACCGAGGAAACTCAAAGCACGTTAGGCTTGCTAAAATACAACGGCGCCACATTTACTTAGAGTCTCGCTATGCAACCGATGCGGAAATCAGTTACAGCAAAGACTTGTGTCCCCGATTGTGCAGTGCAAGAGCGGGGACGGACGCCTGTTGAATCACGATGAGACCGGCCGGGTCGCGGAAGCGGACCGGTTGACACGCAAGATGACTTGGAGAGCCAGACTGGACAGTATGCCGACGTGGAAATTCCCCGCGCCTTCCAGTGATGTGCTCTCGTCTGCGTGCCGTCTGGTGCGACGAGCCTCGGTCGTCTGTGCGACGAGCATGGCGCTGTTCGGTTGTCAGTCCATTCTCGAGCAGTCCTATCAGCCAAGCGTTGCGCCGTCCTCCAATCCGCAGATCGTCGATGAAGTCCAGAAGAACGATCCGCGCGCGGCCATGGGTGCGCGCGAACATCCGCGCATCGTTGCGAGCTATGGAGGCGAGTACAAGGACGCAAAGACCGAGCGCCTGGTCGCCCGGATCACGGGCGCGCTGACAGCCGTCTCCGAGAACCCGAGCCAGTCCTATCGCATCACCATCCTGAACTCCCCGGCTATCAACGCATTCGCTCTGCCGGGCGGTTATCTCTATGTGACACGCGGTCTGCTGGCGCTCGCCAACGATGCATCCGAGGTCGCTGCCGTTCTCTCGCATGAGATGGGCCACGTTACGGCAAACCACGGCATCGAACGGCAGAAGCGCGAGGAGGCGGAAGTCATTGCCAGCCGCGTCGTTGCCGAGGTGCTGTCGAGCGATATTGCCGGCAAGCAGGCTCTGGCGCGCGGCAAGCTCCGATTGGCTGCTTTCTCGCGGCAGCAGGAATTGCAGGCCGACGTGATCGGCGTCCGTATGCTTGGTGAAGCAGGCTATGATCCCTATGCCGCTGCGCGGTTCCTGGACTCCATGGCCGCCTATAGTCGTTTCATGTCGGTCGATCCTGAGGCGGATCAGAGCCTCGACTTCCTCTCCAGCCACCCGAACTCTGCGCAGCGCATCGAACTCGCGCGCGATCATGCACGTGCCTTCGGCCAGGAAGGCAAGGTTGGCGATACGGGCAGGGACTATTATCTCGATGGGATCGATGGCCTGCTCTACGGCGACAGCCCGGAGGAAGGCTATGTCCGCGGCCAGACCTTCCTGCATGGCGGGCTTGGCATTCGCTTCGACGTACCTCCCGATTTCAAGATCGACAACAAGGTCGAGGCGGTTATGGCGACCGGTCCGGGCGACATCGCAATCCGCTTCGATGGTGTTGCCGATAACCAGAACCAAAGCCTGACCAACTATATCTCGAGCGGCTGGGTTACCGGTCTCGATCCGTCGACCATTCAGCAGATCACGGTCAACGGTATGGAGGCCGCAACGGCACGCGCGAGTGCAGATCGTTGGGATTTCGACGTCACGGTGATCCGCAACAATGCGCAGATTTTCCGGTTCCTGACGGCCGTCCCGAAGGGAAGCCCGGTCTTGCAGCAGACGGCCGACGTCTTGCGGGCAAGCTTCCGCCGCATGACCCCGGATGAAACGGCTTCCCTGAAGCCTCTGCGGGTCCGGGTCGTCAAGGTACGGCCGGGCGAGAACATCACGACGCTTGCTTCGCGGATGATGGGCACGGATCGAAAGCTCGATCTCTTCAAGCTTATCAATGCCCTGCCGACCGGCGCCGCTGTCTCTCCCGGCGACCGCGTCAAGATTATTGCAGAATAAAAAGAGGCCCGGTTTTCACCGGGCCAATTGCATCACTGGGGGAGTAAGCTCTTTCAGGCCGATGCGGCCATATACGGGTCAGCACTCACGAGAGCGCTGCGGAGTTTTTCCATCGCCCGGCTTTCGATCTGCCGGACGCGCTCCTTAGAAATGCCGAGATCTGCACCGAGTTCCTCAAGCGTAGCGCCATCTTCGGCGAGCCTGCGGGCGCTGATGATCTTCATTTCCCGCTCATTGAGGTGCTTCAGGGCCGAAGCGAGCCAATTGCGACGGCGCTCGCCGTCGATCATGTTCGATACCTGCTCGTCAGGCAGAGGATCGTCGCTCACGAGGAAATCCATCTTCTCGGCGCTGTCGGCATCACCCGAGACTGAGGGCGCCTGGAGCGAGGCGTCATTGCTCGAGAGCCTGGCGTCCATTGTCTGGACGTCTGAAAGGCTGACGCCGAGGGCTGCCGCGATTTCCTGGTGGATGGACTGGAGCGTGAGCTGCGTGTCGCCCCTGGCAAGCTTGGCGCGCAGACGGCGAAGATTGAAGAACAGGGCCTTCTGGGCAGAACTCGTACCGCCGCGAACAATCGACCAATTGCGAAGGATGTAGTCCTGGATAGAGGCGCGGATCCACCAGCTTGCATAGGTGGAGAAGCGGACATCGCGCTCGGGCTCGAAGCGGGCCGCGGCCTCCAGCAGACCGACGTATCCTTCCTGGACAAGGTCGCTCATGGGCAGGCCGAAATTGCGAAATTTCCCGGCCATGGAGATAACGAGACGCATATGGGCCATGGCGATCTGGTTGCGGGCACCACGATCATCATTGTTCTTCCAGCGGATTGCGAGATCGTGTTCCTCTTCGCGAGCAAGGTAGGGAGCCGCCATGGCGATTTTGATCATGCGCCGGTCTGCTGACATGTTCTTCATATCGGTCTCCTGAGGCGTGACGCCAAAAAAGGGCAAAGAAATCTTGCTTCCGGACATTGGCTGCCCAGATCAAATTCATGTCTTGAACGTATAAAGGCCCCGAACTCTGGACGTTTCCAGATGGGGCCCTAGCTTAGGGTTATGCGCCGGTAATACGGCCGGGTAGGACCAGTTTCTTCAAGTTGCCGGATAGGCAGAACGTGGAAGGCATGATCCGCTCCTCATCGATCGTTTCCAGGATGCGAGCGTTCGAGGAGGGTAATGTCAGTTCCCGACGCGGTCCGCAGCTACATCTTTAAAACGCGCCACGTCGGAAAAAGTTCCAATAAAAAACCCGGCACAAGGCCGGGTTTTTTTGCAGGAAAAACAAGGAGAGCTTATGCAGCTTCATCCTGAGATTCGTCTTCCTCGATTGCCTTGCCGCGCTTCGGACCCTTGTTGAGGTTGGTCTCGACGAGGCGAACGGCTTCGGTTTCCGACATCTTGTTCACGGCAGCGATTTCGCGTGCCATGCGATCAAGTGCAGCTTCATACAGCTGGCGTTCGGAATAGGACTGTTCCGGCTGGTTCTCGGCGCGATAGAGATCGCGGACAACTTCAGCAATGGAAATGAGGTCGCCGGAATTGATCTTCGCATCATATTCCTGGGCGCGACGGGACCACATGGTACGCTTGACGCGCGCCTTGCCCTGCACAACCTTCAATGCACGCTCGACGAAATCGGTTTCGGAGAGCTTACGCATGCCGATGCTCATGGCCTTGGCGACCGGCACTTTCAGGCGCATCTTGTCCTTCTCGAAATCGATAACGAAAAGTTCAAGCTTCATGCCTGCTACTTCTTGCTCTTCGATGGCGCTGATGGTACCGACGCCATGTGCGGGGTACACGATCGATTCACCGGTCTTGAAGCCGTGACGTGCGGAAGAAGGTTTTTTCTGCTGGGTCGTCATTCTATTCAAACACTCCCTGTTACGCTCCCGGCTGCAGCCGGAGCCGGGTCAGTCAAGCCCGGATGAGACGGTCGGATCCGTCGGGTGACTTACTTCTGGTCCCACCGGACAAAAACAAACATCTCCATGCGCACAAGCTTAGAGCCTCACAGCTCAAGGCGTTGATATGTCACGGAAACCGCGTTTTTGGATTTGTTTTGCTTTCGTGGTGGTTTGGGCATACTTCATGCCGCAAATGGATCAGTGTCGGCAAGCTATCACAAAAATATGACGAAATCAATAATTTGCTGCACCTGAGTCATGCGCGCAACACATGACACCCATATGCTGCAGGCACGCTTCAGGCATTTTCTACGTCACTGAACCCGGTTTCAGGCCGAGGTTTGGGGCCGGAAGATCAGTCGCCCGCTCCGGGCTTCTCCGAGAAGTACTTCTCGAACTTGCCGGTTTCGCCGTCCATTTCCTTGGCTTCCGGCATGGCATCCTTCTTGATCGTGATGTTCGGCCAAATGCTCGCATATTCGGCGTTGACCTTGAGCCACTTGTCGAGGCCCGGCTCCGTATCCGGCTTGATGGCTTCGGCAGGACATTCCGGCTCGCAAACGCCGCAGTCGATGCATTCGTCAGGATGAATGACGAGGAAGTTCTCGCCTTCATAGAAACAGTCGACGGGGCAGACTTCCACGCAATCGGTATATTTGCAACGAATGCAATTGTCGGTCACGACATAGGTCATGAAGAACTCCAGGACTTCCACACAATGGGGCCGGGCAACCTGGAACGTCGCGCCTTTCCCCTAACCGGAAAGGAAGCAGTGAAATGCGGGGGAGGCATTTACGCTATCCGGCAAGTTGATTGTGACGTATCGGCTTTGTCTGCGGATTTCAAGAATAAAGACGTCGCAAAACCCGGCTGTTCGGACAGAGTTTTCTAATCGTCGTCCGACATCAGCTTGTCGATTGCACGGCGGTCCTTTTTCGTGGGTCTGCCCGTGCCCGTAGCGCGCATCGCCTGTTCGTAAGGTGTCAGGCGCTTTGCCTCGTCGGGTGGCGGAGTCAGGTCCTCATAGAGCAGTCGGGCTTCCTCGTAGGGACCACGTCGCTCGCCGCCCGATTTGACGATGAGGACAACATCGCGGCGCTCCAGCGCCAGCTCGACCCTGTCGCCCGTCTTGACCATCTGGCTCGGTTGAAGGGCGCGCTCGCCATTGATCCGCACATGCCCGGATTGAATGTGGCTTTGTGCCAGCGAGCGCGATTTTACCATGCGCGTGAAGAACAGCCACTTGTCGATGCGCTGCCGCGAACCGCTTCCTGGCTGTGTCTCACTGCTCATCCGCCTACTTCTTCATCTGCTCCTTCAAGGCAGCGAGCTTGGCGAAAGGAGAATCCGGATCGATCGGCTTTTCCTTGCGCGGTGGCTTTGCCTCGAAGCGCAACGGCTGTGGTCCGCCACGGTTGTTGTTGCGATCCTTGCGGTCGCCACGGTCCTGACGGTCGCCACGCTGTTCGTTGCGGTCACCGCGTCCCTGCTGTGGCTTGCCGCCATCCTTGCCGCGATGCTGGCGGTTGCCGTCGCGGCCCTCGCCATTCGCAGCACCCTGGCGGCGATGTTCGGACCCCCGGTCCTGGCCGCGATTGTTGCCGCCACGGCGTTCGCCCGGGCTGCGAGCCTGACGCTGGTTGTCCGTACGGCCACCAAGGCGCCAGAGAAGGACCGGCTTCGGCTCCTCGGCTTCTTCGGAATTTGCGATGACCGGCTGTTCGGCTGCCACTGCTTCAACAGCAGCTGGGGCTTCGGAAGGGGCTTCCTCCGATGCGCTGTCGGCATCGTCGTGATCTGCCTTCTCTGCATTATCCTCAACCGCCGTCTCGGTCGCCGGCGCTGCGGCAGCGTCCTGAGCCGACAGATGGGCAGCTGCCTCTTCCGCCTTGACGGCATCGGCGCGATAGCCGAGCCCCTTCAGGATCTCTTCCATGTCCTCCAGCGTTGCGCCGAGGATCGAAAGCATGGCGGTTGTCGTCGTGAAACGGCGACCGTCATAAGCGCCTTCGGGACGATTGGCCTGGCCCGGCTTCCACTGAAGGAGCGGGCGAATAATGTCGGCCAGGCGCTCCAGAATGTCGATACGGACCGCGCGTTTGCCAAGGAACCGGAAGCCGGCCAGCTTGTAGAAGGTGCGCTCGAAGCCCGGATCGGTAACGACCGAGGTACGGCCTGCCGCCAGCACGGGAATGAGATCGCCATAACCTGGCTTGTCGAGGCCATCATTCTTCAACGCCCAGAGGAGCGTGATGAGCTCTGCCGGGGCGGGCTTGAGAAGTGCCGGAACGAAGATGTGGTAGGCGCCGAAGCGGACACCGTAGCGGCGCATTGAGGCCCGCGCATCCTGATCCAGCGACTTCACTTCTTCGGTCACGTCGCGCCGGAACAGTACGCCGAGGTTCTCGACAAGCTGGAATGCCAGGCCCTTTGCAAGGCCCTGCAGGTCCTCTGCGCGGGACAGATCGTCAAGCGGCTTCAGAACGGTGCTGATGTGATGATTTACGAAGCGCTCGATCCGAGCGGCCACGTGGTCGCGGGCATTGCCGGTCAACTGCTCGTCGGCGAGAATGATGACACGCGGGCGCATGACATGATCGCTGCCTGCCAGGCGCGCCACCGGGTCGCCCAACCAACGGATCGAACCGTCGGAGCTAATCGCGAGATCGCCATTGCCGGCCGCATGGAGGCGAGCCGCACGTGCCTCGAATTCCAGAGCGAGCGCCTTCTGCGAAGCAGACTGGACAGCCTTAGCGTCCGGTCCCTCCGCTCCCGAAATGGGCGTGAACCGGAATCCCGACAGTTGCCCCACATGATGTCCTTCTACGAAGACATCGCCATTTACACTGATTTCAGCTTCCAGCATCGCATTCTCTCTCAGGCGCTTCATGAGCACAGATGTCCTGCGATCAACAAAGCGTTTCGTCAACCTTTCATGTAACGCATCGGACAATCGATCTTCGATTTCCCGCGTCTTTTCCTGCCAGTGTGTCGGATCGGCAAGCCAATTGGGCCGATTCGATACATAGGTCCAAGTCCTTATCTGCGCGATTCGCGCCGAAAGCGTGTCAATCTCACCGTCTGTTCGATCCGCGCGATATACCTGCTCGGCAAGGAAGTCCTCGTTTACCGTGCCATAGCGGACGAGATCGGAAAAGAGGGTGGAGATCAGATCGGCGTGTTGGGCCGGTGTAATGCGGCGATAGTCAGGAAGCGCGCAGGCTTCCCACAGTTTCTCGACGCGCGCCGGATTGTTCGCAAGGTCGATGATCTCGGGGTAGCGCGACAGATGTTCCAGCGCTTGCTGGTCTACGGCGGGGAGCGCGCGTGTCAGGCCAGAAACCGTAGGGCCGGTCTCAAGGCTCACGCGGAGCGCATGCAGGGAGCTGAAGTCGAGGTTCTTCGTGCGCCACTGCAGCACCTTCACATTGTCGAACTCGTGGCCTTCGATGCGTTCAACCAATTCCTCATCAAAGGGATCGACCTGACCGGTGACGCCAAACGTCCCGTCGCGAACATGTCGACCGGCACGGCCGGCAATCTGCCCAAGTTCGGCGGGGTTGAGGTTACGAAACTGATAGCCGTCGAATTTGCGATCCTGCGCGAAGGCGACGTGGTCGACGTCGAGATTGAGGCCCATGCCGATCGCATCCGTGGCGACCAGATATTCCACATCGCCGGCTTGGTAGAGTGCCACCTGCGCATTGCGGGTGCGCGGACTGAGGGCTCCGAGAACGACGGCGGCCCCGCCGCGCTGCCTGCGGATCAACTCGGCAATCGCATAGACTTCGTCGGCAGAGAAGGCGACGATCGCCGAGCGCTGCGGGAGGCGGGTAATCTTCTTCTGTCCGGCATAGAACAGGTGGGAAAGCCGGGGACGCTCGACGATGGTAATTCCAGGGAGCAGTTGCTGCAGGATCGGACGCATTGTACCGGCGCCGAGCAACAGCGTCTCGTCGCGGCCGCGCAGATGAAGGATCCGGTCCGTAAAGATGTGCCCTCGCTCGAGGTCGCCGGCGAGTTGAACCTCGTCAATGGCGACGAACGCCGCCTTCGTCTCGCGTGGCATTGCCTCGACGGTGCAGACCGAAAAGCGGGCGTTGGGAGGCGATATTTTCTCTTCGCCCGTTACCAGCGCAACGTTTTGAATTCCGACCTTTTCGGCGACGCGTGTATAGACCTCGCGCGCCAGCAGCCGCAGCGGCAGCCCGATCACGCCGGTGCCATGGGCAACCATGCGCTCAATGGCATAATGCGTCTTGCCGGTATTGGTTGGTCCGAGCACCGCGGTTACTCCGCGCCCGCTCAGTATCATCGGCTGCGATGTCAGTGTCATGGTCCTGCAGATGAGGCGAGGGTGCCCCAGGTCAAGTCAGCTCCTCTCCGAGCAGCACACACATGGACAGCCGTTGTCTCAAACGCAAGGGCCGATTTGAATTTACTCTGCAGTTTTCTGTTGCGCGAATAGCTTGCAGATTGCTCGTTTTGCGATTCGGAACAGCTTGAGAACGAATCGGAGACGAATCGCAGACTCCGCATGATTCAGTGTTTGTTCACGGCTAAGTATTGATTTTGAATCACTTTTTCCTACAAGATGCTGAATCGCGAAATTCGCGGCATACGTGCAACGCGATCTATGTCCAGGCTGTCAATGTCGTTTTGCCCGAAAAAGACGAGCGACATCTGCCGTATCTTTTGTCATGGGTTAATATTACGCGGCGGGACGGAAAACGGCGCACGATGAGATCGTTTTGCCCTTAAATCCAAACATTTGATACAGATGGAACAAAAATCGGTGAGGTGTGTTTCTCGTCCATTCCAGGTGTAATGACCTCGAGGACTTGAACCATGCTTGGCACCATACTGCTCATTATCCTTATTCTGCTTTTGATCGGCGCCTTACCAAATTGGGGCTATAGCCGCGGGTGGGGCTATGGACCTTCCGGCGGTTTAGGGCTAGTTCTCCTGATTATTGTTATTCTTGTGCTAATGGGTCGCATCTAAGCGACGAAAAAACTGGGAGTTATGTCATGATGAAGAAGATTGTGCTCATTGGCGCCCTCGTCGGCGCACTTGCGTCCTGCACGGCGACGGAACAGGGAACCGCAATCGGCGCGGGTTCCGGCGCTATTATCGGCGGTGCCGTCAGCCATAGCTGGGGCGGTGCTGCAATCGGTGCTGTTGCCGGCGGTCTCGCTGGCGCACTGATCGGCCAGTCCGTTGAACGTCGCGGCTACTGTGTCTACAGAGACCGCTACGGCCGCCGCTACGAGGCACGTTGCCCGCGCTACTAAGGCGATAGGATTACTATTTTTGAGATCGAAAGCGCCGGCCCGACCGGCGCTTTTTGTTTGAACACCCGCCGGATCAGCGTAACTGCCGACAACAAAAAAGCCGCCTCGTTTCCGAAGCGGCATAATTCTCTCAGTGCATGCGGTGGACGATCAGTCCTTCGCGCGCTCGACGTAGGAATTGTCTTCCGTGGCGATCACGACGCGCGTGCCGGCGTTGATGTGCGGCGGCACCATAGTGCGCACGCCGTTCGACAGCATTGCCGGCTTGTAAGAGGACGAAGCCGTCTGGCCCTTAACGACCGGTTCGGTTTCCGTGATTTCGAGGGTCACGTGGCGCGGCAGCTCGAGAGCCAGCGGAACGCCTTCATGGATCGACAGGATGCAGGTCATGCCTTCCTGCAGATAGGCCTTCTGATCGCCCATCGTTTCATCGTTCACGACCACCTGGTCGTAGGTCGCCGGGTTCATGAAGTGGAAGCCTTCGCCATCTTCGTAGAGATACTGGAAGTTCACGTCTTCGACGAAGGCGCGCTCGACCTGTTCGGTCGTGCGCCAGCGCTCGGAGACCTTGACGCCATCGACGATACGACGCATGTCGACCTGCGTAACCGGCGTGCCCTTGCCCGGATGAAAGTTCTGGGCCGTCAGAACGACGTAGAGCTTGCCGTCCACGTCGAGAACGTTGCCCTTGCGGACGGAAGAGGCGATGACCTTGACCATTAAGACTTCCTTGTAACTCGGCTTTTGGCGTCGTAGAGGACTGTCGATACTGCCCCGAAGACGCGATTGATTGTTCTTTGGGGGCGCAACTAACCTAAAATCCGGCAAATAGCCAGCCCTAGCGTTGGAAGGCCGGTCAGGACGATGCCAATGAATCCCTCGATCGCCAAAGTATCGCCGTGGTGGACGCCGAGCGTGCATTTGGACCGCCGTCCGGTCCTGATCGGGCGCAATGCGATCCAGTCCGCGCTGCGCGGCTATTTCCTGCGCGAGGATTTTCTGGAGGTCGACACCGCGACGCTGCAGGTTTCGCCCGGCAACGAGGCGCATCTCCATGCATTTGCCACCGAAGCCTTGACGACGGACGGCCAGACGGCGGCGCCGCTTTACCTGCATACCTCGCCTGAGTTCGCCTGCAAGAAGCTGCTTTCGGCCGGCGAAAAGCGCATCACCTGTTTCGCCCACGTCTATCGCAACCGCGAGCGCGGCCCCTTGCACCACCCGGAATTCACCATGCTCGAGTGGTATCGCGTGGGCGAAAGCTATGAGAGCCTGATGATGGACTGCGTTCGGATCCTGGCGCTTGCTGCGGAAACCATGAAGACGACGCGGCTCACCTATAAGGGCCGGGATTGCGATCCGTTTGCCGGACCGGACCGGATCAGTGTCGCCGCGGCTTTCGAGCGCTATGCCGGCATTGATTTGTTGGCATCCGTTTCCGCCGATGGTGCGACGGACCGGGCGCATCTCGCTGACCAAGTGAAGCGGATCGGCATGCGCGTTGCAGACGACGATGGCTGGGCGGATTTGTTCAGCCGCGTGCTTGTCGAAAAGGTCGAGCCTCATCTGGGTTTCGACCGTGTGACCATTCTTGACGAATATCCGGTGTCGGAAGCGGCACTGGCGCGCCCATCGGCGCTTGATCCCCGTGTTGCGGAACGTTTCGAGGTCTATGCCTGCGGCGTCGAGCTTGCAAACGGCTTCGGCGAGCTCACCAATCCGGCGGAACAGCGCCGTCGCTTCGAGATCGAGATGTCTGAAAAAGCTCGCATCTACGGCGAGAGCTATCCCCTGGACGAGGATTTTCTGGAAGCGCTTGCCATCATGCCCGAGGCAAGTGGCATCGCTCTCGGCTTCGATCGGTTGGTGATGCTGGCAACCGGTGCGTCGCGGATCGATCAGGTAATGTGGGCGCCGGTCGCGGAGTACGGCAGATGAACAGTATCGGGCCTATCAAGACCGTCGAAGGGCTGGAACGCGCAGGGCTGCTGGGTCAGAGAGACCGGGACGCGCTGGCTGATGTCGCCGCACGCTACGCCGTTGCATTGACTCCGACCGTTGCAGGTTTGATCGACCGCGCCGATGGCTCGGACCCGATTGCCCGGCAATTCGTGCCTGACGCAGCCGAGCTGATCGTTGCGCCCGAAGAGCGCGCCGACCCCATCGGCGACGAAGCCCATAGTCCCGTGCAGGGGATCGTTCATCGCTATCCCGACCGGGTGCTGTTGAAGGCCGTGCATGTCTGCCCCGTCTACTGTCGCTTCTGCTTTCGCCGCGAGATGGTTGGTCCGCAAGGCTTGGGCACGCTTGACCCCAAGGCAATGTCTGCGGCCTTTGCCTATATCCGTGACCATAAGGAAATCTGGGAAGTGATCCTGACGGGCGGCGATCCGCTCGTGTTGTCGCCGCGACGGCTGGAAGAAATTCTTCGCGAACTGGCATCGATCGACCACGTCAAGATCGTGCGGTTCCATACCCGGGTTCCCGTCGTTGATCCATCGAGGGTGGATGCGGCCCTGATTGCGGCCCTGAGAGCGAGTGGCAAGACCGTCTACGTGGCGCTGCACGCCAATCATCCTCGCGAACTGACCGCCGAGGCGCGCGCAGCATGCGCTCGCCTGATCGATGCCGGCTTGGTCATGGTCAGCCAATCGGTGCTTCTGAAGGGCGTCAATGATGATCCGGCGGTGCTGACGGAGTTGATGAAGGCCTTCGTCGAGACGCGTGTGAAGCCGTACTATTTGCATCATCCCGATCTGGCGCCCGGCACGAGCCATTTTCGGCTGACGATCGAAGAGGGGCAGAAGATCGTCGCCGCATTGCGTGGCCGGATTTCAGGTCTTTGCCAGCCCACCTACATACTCGACATACCCGGTGGCCATGGCAAAGCAGTGATCGCTCCTCAGTCGATCAGTGAGATGGGCGAAGGCTGCTATTCGGTTTCGGATTATCGCGGCGGCGCGCACCTGTATCCGCCGGTCGCCTAGTCAAAAATGGGCGAAAGAAGTGTTGTTATTGGACAATGTGTCACAAGATCCGTTGGTCACCCAAAAATACAGCTCGCGAGCAAGATGTTGAAATCTAACACAAGCTCCCCCTCTTCCCTGTTTCTTTCGTAGGAATTTAGCTGAGAAGCTTAGCTGACTTTAACTACGTCATTTAGGACAATTTTGTCTTTTCCAGACTACGCGTACTCCGAGAACAAGGCGGTTTCGCCACTCGAGATATGATCATCTTGGAGAAGTCATAATGAATACTACGATCCGTGAGCTCCTGGTCAAATTTGGAAAGCTCCCTGTCTCTGTCGACCAGGTCGCCGATGATGCCGACCTCTATGCGGTCGGCCTAACGTCTTTCGCTTCCGTGCAGCTTATGCTTGGCATCGAAGAAGCCTTTGATATCGAGTTTCCCGACAATCTCTTGAATCGCAAGTCTTTCGCCAGCATCGCGGCGATCGCAAGGACCGTTGACCAGATCAAAGATAGCCGGAAGGTCGCCTGAATGAACTTTCCGGTCAAAATCGCGCAAGAGGATCTTGCCGCCAGAGCCGCGCGCGTGTCGGCGATTGCGGCAAAGCATGCAGACTCCGTCGATTTTGAAGGGAGGTTCCCGCACGAAGCCGTGGAGGCAATGAGGGCCGAGCGCTTGCTAGGCGTTCAGATCCCACGCCATTTCGGTGGCGAAGGCGCGACGATCGCACAGATCGCCGAGTTATGCTCGATGCTTGGTCAGGCTTGTGCTGCGGCTGCCATGGTCTTCGCCATGCATCACATCAAGCTTTGCAGCCTTGTTGAGCACGGCGGCGAGAGCGAGTGGCATCGGGCCTTCATGCTACGTGTTGCTGCCGAGCAATTGCTGGTCGCGTCGGCAACGACGGAAGGCGGGATCGGCGGCAATCTCAGGAATAGCATCTGCGCGATCGAGGTGGATCGTGACATTTGCCGTCTGGAGAAAGATGCGACCGTCATATCCTACGGCTCCCACGCCGATGCGATCATGGTTACCTCGCGTGCCCACGCAACTGCCGCCTCTTCCGATCAGGTGCTGACCGTCTTTTTGAAGGAGCAGTACACGTTGGAAAAAACGCATACGTGGGACACGCTCGGCATGCGCGGTACCTGCTCGGATGGTTTCCTCTTCAAGGGCGAGGCTGCGGCCGAACAGATCCTGCCGAAGCCTTTCGCAGAGATCGCGGCGCAATCGATGCTGGCATCGTCGCACCTTCTTTGGAGCAGCGTGTGGTATGGCATCGCGGTCGACGCGGTTGGCCGTGCACAGGCGTTCGTGCGCGCCGCAGCGCGCAAGTCGCCGGGTACGCCACCGCCCGGAGCCTTGAGGCTCGCCGAGGTGTCAAACTTGCTGCAGATGGTTCGATCGAACGTTGTCGCCGGTCTGAAGGCCTACGAGGACGCCAGGAGCGACGCCGACAAGCTTTCTTCCATGGGCTTCGCCGTCACGATGAACAACGTAAAGATTGCCTCATCTGAGACGATCCTCGAGATCGTCAATCACGTGATGCTGATTTGCGGGATCATGGGCTACAAGAACGGCACGCCATTCAGCGTCGGCCGCCATCTGCGCGATGCCCACTCCGCGCAACTCATGATCTCGAACGACCGCATCCTCGGCAATACGTCGAGCATGCTTCTTGTTCACAAGCAGGACACTAGCTTACTGGGGTGACGATATGGACGTGCAGACAACGTTTCTGGACAGGCTCTTCGAATCGGGCCTCTTGATCGATACGGGCGTTGACGGTCTTTACGGGCGCAGCGGACAATTCGAAGACGTGATCGCCGCCTTCGAGCGCCTGATCGACAGGTTCGGCGGCGCCGATGGTGCGGAAGCGATGCGCTTTCCGCCCGGGATGAACCGCGCCTTCTTCGAGAAGAGCGGTTACATGAAGAGCTTCCCGCAGCTTGCCGGCACCGTTCACAGTTTCTGCGGCAGCGAACTCGACCACATCAGCCTCCTTCAATGCATGGAAGTGGGCGATGATTGGACCAAGGATCAACAGGCAACCGACATCGTGTTGACGCCTGCGGCCTGCTATCCGCTTTATCCGACTGTCGCTCGGCGCGGCAAATTGCCGATGAGCGGCGGCCTCTTCGATCTGCAATCCTATTGCTTCCGCCACGAGCCTTCGCAGGATCCTGCGAGGCAGCAGCTTTTCCGCATGCGCGAATATATTTGCATGGGGACCGAGCAGCACGTCACGGATTTCCGTCAACGCTGGATGGATCGCGGCGTCGAAATGATGCAGGCGGTCGGTCTGGACGTGACCATTGATGTCGCGAACGACCCGTTCTTCGGCCGTGCCGGCAAGATGCTGGCCAATAATCAGCGCGATCAGAACCTGAAGTTCGAGCTGCTTATCCCGATCACCTCGGTTGCCAAGCCGACGGCCTGCATGAGCTTCAACTACCACCAGGACGCATTTGGTGCGAAATGGGGCCTGTACCTCGAAGACGAGAGCGTTGCGCACACCGCTTGCGTCGGCTTCGGGCTTGAGCGCATCGCGCTCGCGCTGTTTCATCACCACGGGCTCGAGGTCAAGCATTGGCCTTCCAAGGTGCGTCAAGCGCTGTGGGGCTGAATGAAACGATGAGAGCCGTCTTTCCGCGGGTCCGCCCGGACGGCTATCAACCGCATCCGCTCCATTCCGGCGAGCGCATGTGGCCTGAAACCAATTGCTATGTCGACCTCTGGATCGAAGTGCTGAGCGGCTGCGGTGCAGTACCGGAGGCGATGCTCGGTTTCACGCTCACACAGGACTTCGAGGGCGATCAGTTCACCTTCTTCAAGGTGCCGCTCGAGGATCTCGAGTCACTCTATGACATCCGCGTCACTGAGCTTGCCATTTTCGACCGCGTCGAACGGCATATCGAGGTGCAGATCGCACGCGGGCGCCTTTGCCTGATCGAGATGGACTCGTTCTATATGCCCGATACGCAGGGTACCGCCTATCGGACCGAGCATGGCAAGACCACCGTGGCGATCAACAGGCTCGATCTCACCGGCAAGCGCGTGGAGTATTTCCACAATGGCGGCTATTTCCAGCTTGAGGGTGAAGACTTCGAGGGGCTGTTCCAGCTGCAACTGACGGCGGACGATCCGTCGTTCCTTCCCTACACCGAGTTCGCGAAATTTCCGGTTCGCATGCCGGATACGGCGCATGTCAGCACTATGGCACGCAGGCTTCTAGGAATTCACTTCGGTCGCCGCCCAGTCTCGAATCCGATTCGCGCCTTTGCCGAAGTGTTTCCGCAGCAGGTGGAAGCAGTCGCAGAGCGGCCGTTTGGCTTCTTTCACAAGTACGCATTCAATACGCTGCGCCAGTTCGGTGCCAATTTCGAGCTTGCCGGAGATCACCTGGCTTGGCTTTCTGCGAGCGAATTCGCGTCCGCAATTGAAGACGCGTGCCGAATTTCCGAAGTCGCGAAGTCCGTGCAGTTTCAGCTCGCCCGGGCGGTCACCCGGAAGAAATACGAGCCATTACGCACGGCGCTTGATCCGGCAGCCGATGCGTGGGATTCCATGATAGCTTCTCTCAAGGAGCGCTTGTGAAGCCGGGAGTCTAAGCATGCGGGGACGGTTGGCGAGTGTCGGTGCGGAGGAAACTCTGCTCGCCGAAGGTTGGAATCTGGTTCTGACGGAACCGGGCGCTTGTGCGACGCCGCATGACATTCCGTTGTCCGCGCAGTTTATCGCCGCCGAGGTGCCGGGGACCGTTGCCGCGGCATTGGAGAAGGCCGGGCACTTCGATCGTGAAAACCCGGAGCCGCTCGACACGCGCGATGCATGGTATCTTTGCCGACTTTTTGACGTACAACCCGGCGACGCGCTTCTTCGCTTCGAGGGCTTGGCGACGCTGTGTCATGTTTTCCTCAATGGGCAGGAGATCCTGTCATCGGGAAGCATGTTCACCATGCACGAGATACCGGTGACGCTTTCCGGTGGCGACGAACTGGCGCTTTGCTTCCGGGCGCTGGCACCGCGGCTTGCCGAGCCCGGCCCGCGCGCTCGTTGGCGGCCGCAGATGATCACGCCGCAAGGCTTGAAGAATATTCGAACAACGCTGCTCGGGCGCATGCCGGGTTGGTGTCCGGAAGTTCATGCTGTCGGTCCGTGGCGCCCCATCACGCTTGTCCGGCGCGATGTCGTTTCGATTGACAACGTCTCTGTCCGCGCCGTGCTCGAGGCGGATAACACCGGGCGACTGAGCGTTTCGCTTCATGCAAATGTCAACAATCCGGATCTAGTGCTCCGGTGCGGAGGCGTTCAGCAGACATTCGAGAAGATCGGCGAGAATCACTATTCGGCAATCGTCAGGCTGGAGAACGTCGATCTCTGGTGGCCCCATACTCACGGCGCACAGTGCCTCTATGATTTCTCGATCCTCGTCGACGGCGTTGAGCATCACGCCAGCCGAATCGGCTTTCGGCGCATCGACGTCGACCGCGGAAAAGACGGAGAGGGTTTTGCGTTGTTGATCAACGGCGAGCGCATCTTTTGCCGCGGTGCGGTCTGGACCACGGCGGATATCGTCCGGCTGCCGGGTGGCAAGGCCGACTATGAGCCGTTCCTGCGCCTTGCCGCGCAGGCAGGCATGAACATGCTCCGCATTGGCGGCACGATGGCCTACGAAACGCGGGAGTTCTTTGAGCTCTGCGACGAGCTTGGTCTGCTCGTCTGGCAGGACTTCATGTTTGCCAATTTCGACTATCCGAAGAACGACAAGGCTCTCACTGCGCAAGTCCACGCGGAAGTCGAGGAGTTGTTGCATGCCGTTCAGGGGTGCCCGTCGTTGGCGGTGGTTTGCGGCGGCAGCGAGATCTATCAGCAGGCCGCGATGCTGGGATTGCCGCAGGACTATTGGTCGGGTCCGATCACGGAGGAGATTATTCCGGCGATCGCCGGGCGTATGCGCCCCGACGTCCCCTATGTGCCAAATTCGCCTTCGGGCGGCGCGATGCCGTTTTCTCCGAATGCGGGAGTCACCCACTATTACGGGGTCGGCGCTTATATGCGCACGCTTGACGACGCGCGCCGTGCCAACGTTAGCTTCGCGGCCGAGAGCCTGGCTTTCGCCCATGTTCCACAGCAGCGAACGCTGCAACGCCATCTGGATGTACCGCCGGTCCATAGTCCGCTATGGAAATCACGTGTCCCCCGCGATCGCGGCGCATCGTGGGATTTCGAGGACGTCAGGGATTTCTATCTGGCGGAACTCTATGGCGAGGATCCGGCGCGTCTCCGTCGTGAGGATCGTGATCGATACCTCGATCTCTCCCGCGTCGTCACCGGTGAAGTTGCGGAAGCGACGTTTGCCGAATGGCGCCGGAAGGGGTCGAGCTGCAACGGCGCGCTGGTCTGGACCCTGCAGGATCTAATGCCCGGAGCTGGTTGGGGTGTGATCGATTCAACCGGCGAGCCCAAGCCGGTGTGGTATGCCCTGCGCCGCGCTTTCCGGCCTGTGCAGGTCGTCGTGACCGACGAGGGCACAAATGGCCTCGACGTTCACGTCCTGAATGAGACCGAGCATGCTCTCCAGCTTGATCTCGAGCTGGTTTGCTTGCGGCATGGCAGGCAGCACGCCGTCAGCGGCGGCCGCATTCTGACCTTGGCGCCGAGAAGCTGTGAGACTTTTGCCGCCACTGATCTCTTTGGCGCCTTTTTTGACACGACTTACGCCTTCCGCTTCGGCCCGCCGTCTCACGACGTCACCGTCGCGCGCTTGCGTCTGCCGGACGGAGGTCCTGTGGTCGCCGATGCCTTTCATTTTCCGTTGGGGCGCTCCAAGGCCCTCCACGACGCCGAAATCCAAGTGTCGGTGGCGCCACAGGACGAAGGGTGGGTCGTCGATCTCGCAGCCGACAGGTTCGCCCAGTCGGTCCACCTCAACGTCGATGGCTATCGGCCGGAGGATGATTGGTTTCATCTTGCGCCTGGCGCTAGCAAACGCGTCAGTCTGCTTCCGACGGCTGGAAGGACAGACGGAGAGGCACCCTCGGGTGAGGTCACAAGCCTTGGCGGCACGCGGGCGCTTTCCTTTTGACACCTCCAGCCTGCTCCTTGTTGAGCGGACTGGAACGGCAGTTCAGAAGGCCTTGAAGGTCAGTGTCGTCAGGGAACGCACGATGCCGGGGATGTTGGCGATGTTATCGTTGATGAACTTGCCAATGTCCTGCCCCTCTTCGATGTAGACCTTGAGCAGGAGATCATAGTCGCCGCTCGTCGAATAGAGCTCCGAAGCGCGCTCGGTCTGGTAGATGGCATCGGCGACTTCGTAGGTCTTGCCTGGCGCGCACTGGAGCTGAACGAAAATTGGCTTCATCGGAGTTTCCTGCATCATATTCTGGTTCGGCGCATAATGATCGAAAGCGCCATGTCGGCGCAAGGCTTCAGATCGCGGCTTCTCGAACGATCCAGTCGCGAAATGCATCCAGCGGCGCGTAGTCGGCCCGTTCTGGCGGATAGGCAAGATAGTAGTGCTCGCTGCTTTCCGTTTCGCGATCAACGGCTGCAACAAGGTCGCCGCGTTTCAATTCATCTTGAATCAGGAACGTCGGCAGCAGCGCAACGCCGAGACCGGCCATCGCTGCTTGGGCTGCCGTCGCGAACTGATCGAAGAGCATGCCGTGCACGGTTTGAAAGCTCACGCCGTTGTCCGCAAACCAGCGCTCCCATGCATCCGGGCGCGTCGTCAGGTGCAGCAGCGGGGCTTCGAGTAGATCCTGTGCCGCGTTGATCGCATGTCGGCTGCGGAATTCGGGGCTGCAGGCCGGAATTGTCTTCTCCGACATTAGAAATGTCAGCTCCGCGCCCGGCCAATGAGCGTGGCCGAAGTGAATGGCCGCGTCGATCGAATCGAGCCGGAAGTCGAAGGGTGACAGCCGGGTGACAAGATTGATCGTCACTCCCGGATTGGCGGCAAGGAAACCTCCCAGCCGGGGTGCCAGCCAGCGCGTCCCGAAGGTGGGAAGAATCGCCAGGTTGAGCGTACCACCATGCGGATTGGCACGAAGATTGAGTGATGCGCTCGAAATGCGCCGCAGCGCCTCGCGTATCTCGCGGGCATAGCCGTCGCCGGCCAGCGTCAACCGCACGGTTTGGCGCTCGCGCACGAAGAGTTCGACCCCGAGCTGCTCTTCCAATGCCTTGATCTGGCGGCTGACAGCGCTCTGAGTAAGGTCGAGTTCGCGCGCGGCGGCCGTCACGCTGCCGGTGCGGGATACAGCCTCGAAGGCGATAAGCAGGGACGTCGACGGAAGAAAACGTCGTGATGGCAGCATCAATCATTCCATTTCAGAATAAGCTATTTCCTAAATGTCGATATTTACGCCTTATTCGGCTTTGTAAAGTCATCCATCTGACAGAATCGGAATGAACTGAAAATACGATCGAACTGCCTGTTACGCACTCCTGGCTACGATCGGCAACCTGATCAGCGGTTTAACAAGCAATCGCACGGCGCTAGAATGCCGCCTGCTTAATGGATGGATTTTGATCGATGCTGAACGATCCCCGCTCCCACGGCCTCTGGGAAAAAACCGCTCCTCAGCCGCCCGTGACACCGGCGCTCGCAGGCGCTGTGAACGCCGACGTCGTAGTCGTGGGCGGAGGCTATACAGGCCTTTCCTCAAGTCTCCATCTGGCGGAAGCGGGCTCGAAGGTCGTGTTGCTGGAAGCCAAGGAAATCGGCTTCGGCGGTGCGGGCCGCAATGTCGGCCTCATCAATGCCGGCATGTGGGTCATGCCTGATGACCTTCCCGGTGTTCTCGGCCCGGTCTATGGCGAGCGGTTGTTAGACCTGTTGGGCAACGCGCCGCGGCTCGTGATGGAGTTGATCGACAAGCACGGCATCGCATGCGAGCTTGAACGAAACGGCACGCTTCACGTCGCCGTTGGCGAAAGTGGCTTGAAGGAAATCGAGGATCGCGCGCGGCAATGGGCGGCACGCGGCGCTCCGGTGACGCTGCTGGACGCGGCGGAGACGGCCAAGCGCGTCGGCAGCAGCGCCTATACCGGGTCGTTGCTCGACATGCGCGCAGGCACGCTGCAGCCGCTCGCCTACGCCCGCGGGCTTGCGCATGCGGCCGTCAAGGCTGGCGTTTCAATCCACACGTCGAGCCCGGTCATCGGAACTGAGCGGAAGGGCAATCGCTGGACCGTGAGGACCGCAAAGGGAGAGGTTACGGCCGACTGGATCATCGTGGCGACGGACGCCTACAGCACCGGCCCTTGGGAAGCGGTACGCAACGAGCAGGTCCATCTGCCCTATTTCAATCTTGCAACCCGGCCGCTCAGCGACAATTTGCGCCGCTCGATCCTTGCCGGGCGCGAAGGCGTTTGGGATACGAAGGAAATCCTCTCCTCCTACCGCATGGACCAGGCGGGACGCTTGGTCTTCGGCAGCGTCGGTGCGCTGCGCAACACCGGGCTTCAAATCCACACGGCCTGGGCCAAACGGTCCTTGAAAAAGCTCTTTCCGCAGCTTGGCGATGTCGAGTTCGAATGCGAGTGGTACGGCAAGATCGGGATGACCGACAATGCGCTGCCCCGCTTCCACAGGTTTGCGCCGAATGTTGTGGGCTTCTCCGGCTACAACGGTCGCGGGATCGCGCCCGGCACAGTGTTTGGCCGCACGCTCGCCCAGCTCATCCTGGGGCAGACGACGGAAGCGGACTTGCCACTGCCCCTTACAGCACCGTCCGAACCTAGCTTCCGCGCGGTGAAGGAAATGTGGTACGAAGCCGGCGCCCAAGTGGCCCATTTCGCAGACGCCCGATTTTGAGAACCGAGGTTGACCCCATGACCATCTCTGCACTTGATCTCGCCACTGAGACGAAAAAACTGCTCACGGAACTGGGCGTCCGCGCCGACCGCTATACCGGCGGCACCCTTCGCGTTACCTCGCCGGTAACCGGCAAGGAGATCGGTGCGCTGAAGGAGCATTCTGCCTCGGAAGCAAAGGACGCCATAGAGGCGGCACACAAGGCATTCCTCGAATGGCGGGCTGTCCCGGCTCCGAAGCGCGGCGAACTCGTCCGCCTGCTCGGCGAAGAACTCCGCGCGGCAAAAACCGCACTCGGCCGCCTGGTCTCGATCGAGGTTGGCAAGATCGCCTCCGAGGGGCTCGGCGAAGTCCAGGAAATGATCGACATCTGCGACTTTGCCGTCGGCTTGTCGCGTCAGCTCTACGGTCTGACCATTGCCACCGAACGCTCAGAGCATCGGATGATGGAAAGCTGGCACCCCTTGGGCGTGGTCGGCATCATCTCGGCCTTCAATTTCCCGGTCGCCGTCTGGTCCTGGAATGCTGCCCTGGCGTTGGTTTGCGGTAACTCGACAGTCTGGAAGCCTTCTGAGAAGACGCCGCTGACAGCGCTTGCCGTTCAGGCACTGTTTGAGAAGGCATTGAAGCGGTTCGTTGCCGAAGGGGGCGTAGCACCTTCGAACCTGTCGACGTTGCTCATTGGTGGCCGCGATGTCGGGGAAGTGCTCGTCGACCATCCCAAGGTGCCGCTCGTCTCGGCGACCGGTTCGACGGCCATGGGCCGCGTTGTCGGTCCCCGCCTGTCACAGCGCTTTGCGCGATCGATCCTCGAACTCGGCGGCAACAATGCAGCGATCATCTGCCCAACGGCCGATCTTGACCTGACGCTGCGTGGCGTTGCCTTTTCGGCCATGGGCACGGCCGGTCAACGCTGCACGACGCTGCGTCGCCTGTTCGTGCACGAGAGCGTCTATGACAAGCTCGTTCCACGCCTGCAGAAGGCCTATGGCTCGGTGTCGATCGGCAACCCACTGGAAACGGGGACGCTTGTCGGGCCTCTGATCGACAGGCAGGCCTTTACGAACATGCAGTCGGCTCTTGAGCAAGCGAAGGCTGCCGGTGGCAAGGTTACCGGTGGCGAGCGCGTCGAGAACGGTGCGGGAGACGCCTTCTACGTCCGGCCGGCGCTCGTTGAAATGCCTGTTCAGGCCGGCCCCGTCGAGCATGAGACATTTGCGCCGATCCTCTACGTGATGAAGTACACGGATTTCGATGAGGCTCTGGAACTCCATAACGCGGTGCCGCAGGGATTGTCTTCTTCGATCTTCACGAACGATATGCGGGAGGCCGAGACCTTCGTTTCTGCTCGCGGTTCGGACTGCGGTATTGCCAACGTCAACCTCGGTCCGTCCGGGGCCGAAATTGGTGGTGCCTTCGGCGGTGAAAAGGAAACTGGCGGCGGTCGCGAATCTGGTTCGGATGCCTGGAAAGCCTACATGCGCAGGGCGACGAACACGGTCAACTACGGCAAGACGCTGCCGCTTGCCCAGGGCGTCAAGTTCGACGTCGAATAATCATTGCTGCATTGCAGCCGAAAGGGTGATGACATAACACGTCATCACCCTATTTCGTTTTGCAGGTTGCCATGCATTTCACCCTAGCTGCGGCGGAAACGCTCGTTGTCGATGCCTTGACGCGCAATCGTGTGGACGAGGCCAATGCGCGCTCGGTCGCCAGGGCACTCGTTGCCGCCGAAGCTGCCGGACAAGGCGGTCATGGCCTGCGCCGGGTCGAGGCCTACGCAAAGCAGGCGAAGGCAGGCAAGGTCGACGGATTTGCCAGGCCGCAACTCGAACGGCAGTTTCCCGCCGTCGTGCGCATCGATGCCTGCCATGGCTACGCCTATCCAGCCTTTGATCTTGCCGCTGCAGCGCTTCCGGAGATCGTCAGGGAGCAGGGTATCGCCTTGGCAGCGGTTCATCGTTCGCACCACGCCGGCGTGCTTGCCTTGACCGTCGAGCGCTTTGCGGACATGGGGTTTGTCGCTCTGATGGTTGCCAACGCCACGGCGTCCATGGCCGCCTGGGGCGGGCGCAAACCCGTCTTTGGAACGAATCCGATCGCGTTCGCCGCGCCGATCCCGGCAGCCGACCCGCTCGTTATTGACCTGGCGCTTTCGCGCGTCGCCCGCGGCAAGGTGATGGCTGCGCGCCAGAAAGGCGTCGCTATCCCTGCGGATTGGGCCTTTGACCGCAATGGCCAGCCGACGACGGATGCGGTTGCGGCACTCGAGGGGACGATGGCCCCATCCGGCGAAGCCAAGGGGGCAGCGCTGGCGATGATCGTCGAATTCCTCGCCGGCGCACTGACCGGGGCCAATTTCTCTTTCGAGTCGTCCTCGCTTTTTGACGACAAGGGTTCGGCGCCCGGCCTCGGGCAGATGCTTGTCGTGATCGACCCTGTCGCCAGCGGTGGAAAGGGCGTGGCGGAACGGCTGGCCAGGCTGGTGGACGAGATTTCATCCGACCCCGGAGTGCGGCTTCCGGGGCGTCGCGGCCAGACTGCCCGACGCCAGGCGCTGGAGCATGGCATCGATGTCGAGGACGAAGTGATTGCGACGATCTGCGAGCTCTAGAACGATTCTAAAGTTGATCAATGGTTTCAAGTATTTGTGATATTTGTGCCATCACTAAAACTTGAAATTCCAAATCAACAAAAATATACGGCTCATCATCCCGGGATCCCCGGTGAAACAATGGAGGGCTTCATGACAACTTCCCTTAATCGCCTTTCCGGCGCGCTGGCGCTTGCCGCCTCGCTCGTTGCCGCAACTTCGCTGGCCACCGGCGCCGCTGTCGCGCAGGAATCCGAAGGTATCGTCGTCTACAATGCGCAACACGAGAGCCTCGGGCGCGAGTGGATCGATGCGTTCACCAAGGCAACCGGCATCAAGGTAACGGTGCGCCAGGGCAGCGACATGCAGCTCGCCAACCAGATCGTCCAGGAAGGCGACGCGTCGCCGGCCGACGTATTCCTGACCGAGAACTCTCCGGCCATGACGCTGGTCGATGCCGCCGGCCTATTTGCACCGGTCGACAAGGAAACCCTCGAGCAGGTTCCAGAGCAATATCGTCCGTCTGATGGCATGTGGACCGGCATTGCCGCCCGTTCGACGGTTTTTGCCTACGACAAGACGAAGCTGACCGAAGACAAGTTGCCGAAGTCGCTGCTCGACCTCGCGGATCCGGTCTGGAAGGGTCGTTGGGGCGCTGCGCCTGCTGGTGCTGACTTCCAGGCGATCGTCAGCGCTTTGCTCGAGCTCAAGGGCGAGGAAGCGACCGCGGCCTGGCTCAAGGCGCTCAAGGAAAACTCCACGCCATATAAGGGCAACAGCGTCGCCATGAAGGCGGTCAATGCCGGCGAAGTCGAGGGTGCGGTGATCTATCACTACTACTGGTTCGGCGATCAGGCGAAGACCGGTGAGAACAGCAAGAACGTTGCCCTCCACTACTTCAAGAACCGGGATCCCGGCGCCTTCGTCAGCATTTCCGGCGGCGGCGTTCTGAAGTCGAGCCAGCATGCCAAGGAGGCTCAGACCTTCCTCAAGTTCGTCACCGGCAAGCCGGGCCAGGACATCCTCAAGAACGGCACGTCCTACGAATATGCGGTCGGCAAAAATGCAGCATCGAATGAGAAGCTCGTTCCGCTGGCTGATCTCGATGCACCGACGGTCGATGCAGCCAACTTGAACAGCAAGAAGGTGACGGAACTGATGACTGCCGCCGGCATCATCTAAGTCTTTCTGTCACGGGCCCGGGGGTTAAAACTGTTGCTTTTGGCTCAAGAAAAACGTAGGGCATGACGAAATCGGCAACCGCCTTTCATAGGCGGTTGCCTTCCTTTTTCAGCGTATAAAGGCGGCAGGCCTTGCTGCAGGACAACAGATTGCTTGTTCCCGGTCATGAAAGGCCGATGGTGCGGCCGGTGGCGGGAATAGATCGGCTGCGGGCGCGTTTGCCCCACGCTTCCGTCATCCTCTTTGCTTCCGTCGTGGCGCTGTTCAGTTTGGTTCCGCTTGGTTTCATCGGCTGGATAACCTTTGATGTCGGTTGGCAGACCGTCAAGGAATTGGTGTTTCGTGCGCGCGTTGGCGAACTGCTTGTCAACACGGTGCTGCTGGAAGCTTTTACCATTCCGCTGTCGATCGCCCTTGCCGTAACGCTCGCCTGGTTGGTCGAACGGACGGACATCCCCTTCGCCCGGCTTTGGTCGTGGTTGGCGGTTGCGCCGCTGGCGGTGCCGGCCTTTGTCCATAGCTACGCCTGGATCAGCGTCGTTCCCGGCATGCGTGGGCTGCAGAGCGGTGTCTTCGTCTCCGTACTGGCATACTTTCCGTTTCTTTATCTTCCGGTCGCCGCTGCCTTGCGCCGGCTGGATCCAGCCATTGAGGATGCGGCCTCTTCCCTTGGCCTCGGCCCCTGGCGTTTGTTCTTCCGCACCATCTTGCCGCAGTTGCGTTTCGCCATCTGTGGCGGTTCGCTGCTGATCGGGCTGCACCTGCTCTCGGAGTACGGCCTCTTCGTGATGATCCGTTTCGACACTTTCGCAACCGCGATCGTCGACCAGTTCCAATCCGCCTATAATAGCCCGGCCGCCAACATGCTGGGTGGCGTTCTCGTCGCTTGCTGCCTGCTTCTGCTGGGTCTCGAAATCCTGTTGCGCGGCAATGAGCGGTATGCCCGCGTTGGATCCGGTTCTGCGCGGCCCGCGGATCGCCGTCGGCTCGGCGGGTTCATAGTGCCTGCGATCATACTGCAGGTGGGTCTGGCGGCTTTGACGCTCGGTGTTCCCTTGGTGACGCTGGTGCGGTGGCTCTATCTCGGCGGCCTCGAGGTCTGGCGCGTCGACACGGTCGGCAATGCGTTTGTGCAAACCATTATTCTTGCGATCGCCGGCGGCGTGCTTGCCACGATTGCCGCCGCGCCGATGGCCTGGCTTTCGGTCCGGGCGCCAGGGCGTCTGCAGCGCCTGCTCGAGGCCTGCCACTACTATGTCGGTTCGCTGCCGGGCGTGGTCGTCGCGCTCGCGCTGGTGACGATTACCGTCCGGCTTGTTCTGCCCCTGTACCAGACCTTCGCGACCCTCGTTGCTGCCTACATCCTGCTGTTCCTGCCGCGCGCCATGGTGGGCTTGCGCGCCAGCATCGCCCAGGCGCCCGTGGAGCTTGAGCGTGCTGCAATGGGTCTTGGCCGGACACCTGCCCAGGCCGTGCGACAGATCACCATGCGGCTGGCCGCGCCAGGCGCGGCCGCCAGCGTTGCGCTCGTCGGTCTCGGCATTACCAATGAGCTCACCGCGACATTGATGCTGGCGCCAAATGGGGTGGAGACACTTGCGACGAAGTTCTGGTCGCTGACCAGCGAGATCGACTACGTGGCGGCGGCGCCTTACGCATTCATGATGGTCGTGCTATCGCTGCCCCTCACCCTTCTTCTCTATGCCCAATCGAAACGGACTGCCGGACAATGACGCTGCTTACGATCGATCGCATCAGCAAGCGCTATGGGCATGTCCAGGCATTGCAGGACATCTCACTCGATGTCGCCGCCGGAAGCCGCACGGCCGTTGTCGGGCCATCAGGGTCGGGCAAGACGACGCTGCTGCGCATCATCGCCGGCTTCGAGCAGCCCGACGAAGGTCGTGTGACGCTTGACGGCGAGCTGCTGGCGGATGGACCGGTAGCGGTGCCTGCGCACAAGCGAGGCATCGGGATCGTGTCGCAGGACGGGGCGTTGTTTCCGCATCTGAGCGTTGCCGACAATATCGGTTTTGGCTTCGAGCGCGGCGCGCCCGATCGCGAACGACGCATCATCGACCTGCTCGATATGGTCGAGCTTGACCGCAACATGCTCACCCGTCGGCCACACCAGCTTTCTGGCGGCCAACAGCAGCGTGTGGCACTTGCCCGCGCGCTCGGCCGCAAGCCGCGTCTGATGTTGCTCGATGAACCGTTTTCGGCGCTCGATACCGGTCTGCGTGAGAATATGCGCAAGGCCGTGGCCCGCGTTCTTCAGTCCGCAGGCATCACCGCGATCCTCGTCACGCATGATCAGGCGGAGGCTCTCTCCTTTGCGGATCAGGTTGCCGTCCTGCGGGAAGGGAAGTTGATCCAGGCAGGGTCGCCGCAATCGGTTTACCTGCAGCCCCTCGATCGGGAGACAGCTCTGTTTCTCGGAGACGCGGTGATGCTTCCAGCCATCGTTCGCGACGGCTTTGCCGATTGTGCGCTCGGCCGGGTCGCCGTCGACGGCGGCCATAAAGGCAAGGTCGAGATCATGCTGCGGCCCGAACAGATTAGGGTCGTTCCCGATGAAAGCGCGCAGACCTATCGCGGACGGGTCGTCGAAGTGGAATTCGGCGGGGCGACCTGCACCGTCGCCGTGTCGCTTGAAGGCGTTGCCCTTCCGCCGATCATGATCAAGACGTCAAGCGTGGCGCTTCCCGAGCGCGGAGATCATGTCCGCCTCGACATCGCCGGCAAGGCTCATGTACTTGGAAGCCGCTGATCAGGCGATCTTACGTTCGGAACTCTCGCCTTCCGACAACCAGCCACCGCTAAAGCCTGCCAGTTCGAGGCCGCGGCGGATGACCGGTGAGCGTCGCATCAGACCCCAGATGAAGTCCGAGCGGTCATTCTCGATCGTCATGACCAGTAGGCCTTGGTCGATGCCGACGCAGCGATCGTCGACCCAACCTTCAGGTCGCTTGGTCTTGACAGTCGGGTTGAATCCACCGGGGAAGCGATCCTCGTAGAGCAGGTTCGGATAGGTGGACATCAGGGCGCGAAGGCCATCGAGCGAGGCCTGGCGGTCATATGGGAGCGATGCAAGCGCTGCCCACGGTGCGATTGTGCCATCATCGGGCCCGAGCGGTGCGCCACGCGCGGCATAGCCGAGCACGCGCGGATGGCGACCGCCGCGCATGTTGCGGGTCGGAGGCGGACCATCCGAAGCGGACAGTCCCCAGATGTCCTTGTTGTAGCCGACGAAGTGGCTGGGATTGCGCTCGGCGTAGTCCCGCTGCACGGCGATCGATATCTGCGTGTTGCGGAAATAATCCCAGTTTCGTTCGGCCATCGCCTTGTCCTGGATTCCACGGAAATCGATCCAGGCATGCGAGAAGAAGTGAATGAAGAGCGGGCCGGCATAGACATAAGGTTGGTCGCCGAACAGCATCCACGAATAGCTCGCGGTAAAGGCATCGTAGCTCGACGCCGGGATCGGATGTGTTGGGGAAGCGAGGGCCAGCGTATAAAGCAGGATCGCTTCGTCGTAGCCCTGCCAGCGCCAGCGCAGGAAGCCGCTGCCCGGCTTCCAGCCCATGCAGACGGTCTGGCCCTTGTTCAGCGCCCAGTGCCAGTCGATTCTCTCGTAGACCAAACTCGCGAGCCTGCGGATCTCCGTCTCGTCTTCGGTGTTGCGGTCGAAATAGGCCGCCGCGGTCAACATGCCTGCGACGAGAAGCGTGGTGTCGATCGTCGACAACTCGCTGTTCCAGGCGCGGTGGCCGGTGTCCATGTGCAGGAAATGATAGAAGAAACCGCGATAGCCGATCGCGTGCCGCTCACGACCTTGGTGGCCGTTGGCAAAGAAGCATAGCGTCTTCAGCGTGTATTCGATCGCGTCGGAACGCTGCATCCAGCCGCGCTCGACTGCGACGGGATAGGACGACAGGGAAAAGCCGACCGCGGCGATGCTGCAGGGAACGCCCGCGATGGAGGTGTCCGCGACCAGCCCGTTTTCCGGATTGTAGTGCTTCGGGAAATAATTGAATGCGCCTTGCTGAAGCCTGTCGATCAGCGCGGCATCCGTTTCCTCGGTCCGTTGTAACATACGTGCCAAGCCCAACTTGTTGTCCAGTCCCCGGTTCAACATGGTGAAGCACGATCCGCAAATCAATCATTTTTGAAGGTGTTGCGACCGAACGATCCATCGACCGTTCTATTCTGCTACCGACCCAATGGCATTTCCACACTTCGCCAAGGTGCGGTGACAGCAAGCCACTGCCGCGTTCGTGTCTCCGGATCGGGGTTCAGGGTAATATCGGTCACGACGGCAGCGCTGTCGGCGCCCTGAGAAAAAACGCCCTCGATTCGATC
Source organism: Rhizobium sp. 01T417 (assembly GCF_056398905.1). NCBI lineage: Bacteria > Pseudomonadati > Pseudomonadota > Alphaproteobacteria > Hyphomicrobiales > Rhizobiaceae > Rhizobium > Rhizobium sp. 01T417. Next base: position 255,774 of record NZ_JBFTQH010000002.1, read on the forward strand.
GACGTTCAACCCGCCGATGGCGACGAGCGGCAGGTCGCCGAGGCGCGACTTCCATAGGCGCAGGCGTTCCGGTCCTTGCGGCGACCATTTCATCTGCTTGAGAATGGTCGGATAGATCGGACCGAGCGCGATGTAGTCCGGCTTTGCCGCTAGCGCCGTCTCAAGTTCCGCATCGTCGTGGGTGGACAGCCCAAGCTTCAGGCCGGCGGCACGAATGGCGCCGAGATCGGCCGCTTCCAGATCTTCCTGACCGAGGTGGACGAAATCGCATCCTTCTTCGACGGCAAGCTGCCAGTAGTCGTTGATGATGAGCTGACAGCCATGCTTAGCGCAAATCGCCTTCGCGGTTCGGATTTCGGTGCGCAGCTCGGCCGTCTCTTTATCCTTGATCCTGAGCTGCACGAGCTTGACGCCGAGCGGCACCAGCCGTGCGATCCATTCGGCGCTATCGACGATGAGATAGAAGGGATCTAGCATCATGCAAATACGGCCTTTCCGATGATGGGTGTCGAGGGAACCGCGACATCGCGCGGTTCGAGCATGCCCGCACCGAAAGCCTCGCGGCCGGACTCGATCGCCTTGGCAAACGCGCCCGCCATGGTAGCCGGGTTGCCGGCACCGGCGACGGCGGTGTTCAGGAGGACGGCATCGAAGCCGAGCTCCATGACGGTCGCCGCATGTGATGGCCGCCCGATCCCGGCATCAACGATGAGCGGAATGTCGGGGAAATGTGCGCGCATGGAACGCAACGCCGAGAGGTTGAGCGGTCCCGCGGCACTGCCGATCGGGGCGCACCATGGCATCAATACCCGACAACCCGCTTCGAGCAGCTTCTCGGCCACCACGAGGTCGTCGGTCGTGTAGGGAAAGACCTCAAAGCCCTCGGCGGAAAGAATGCGGGCGGCTTCCACCAAGCCGAAAACATCAGGCTGAAGCGTATCGTGATTGCCGATTACCTCCAGCTTGATCCAATTGGTGCCGAAGAGCTCGCGCGCCATCTTGGCTGTCAGCACGGCCTCGGAGACGCCATGGCAGCCAGCCGTGTTCGGCAGAACTCGAACGCCGAATGCCCGTATCATCTCGAAGAAGGCACTGCCGCTCCGTCCGCCCGCGGTCTCGCGGCGGAGCGAGACGGTGACGATCTCCGTTCCCGATCGCTTGACGGCCTCCGCGAGGGTCGCAGGTGAAGGATACCGTGCGGTGCCGAGAAGCAGGCGGGAGGAGACTACGGTGTCGTAGAGCGTCAGCATGGTCAGCCTCCCTGCATCGGCGACAGGATTTCGATCCTGTCATTGTCGTTGAGCGCGTGGTCGGCGCGGTCCTCGCGGTGGACGATTTCGCCGTTGACGGCGGTCGCCAGCCAGTCGCCTTCGTATTCCATCAGCGTCAGCAGTTCGGACAAGGTTGGCGCAGCGAGGTCGTGATACTCGCCGTTGACGATCAGTTTCATCGGCAATTTCCTCCTGGTTCGGTTCTGGAGAAGACAAGGTCCACAGCTTCCTGCGCCATGGTAGGCGCCAGCAGGAAGCCGTGGCGATAGAGGCCGTTGAGCACGACCGCCTCGGCCTCGCGGGTCACGCGTGGAAAATTGTCGGCGAATGCCGGCCGGATGCCCGCGCCGGTTTCGATAACGGTAGCGTCCGCAAAGGCGGGATGCACAGCGTAGGCGGCGTTCAGCAGTTCCATCATCGAACGCGCCGAGATGGGACCGGCGAACTCGGTCTCGATCATGGTGGCGCCCACCATGAACAGGCCATTTCCACGCGGAACGATATAGACGGGGAAGCGCGGATGCAGCAGGCGAACGGGTCTGGCGAGGTCGACTTCGGGCGTGCGTAGATAGAGCATTTCGCCGCGCACGCCGCGAAGGCCGCTCGTTTGCCCAATGCGTGCTGCGCCCGTGCAATCGACGATGTCGTCGTAGCCGGTGGTCTCGGCCACTTGGTCGATGAATGCTACGCGCCGAGCGGCGAGCTTTTCTCGCAGTAGACCCAGCACTCGTCTCGGATCGAGATGTCCTTCCAGCGGGAAGAACAGAGCACGCCTGAAGCGGCCTGCGAGAGCCGGCTCCAATGGGCCGATCTGCTCCTCGCCCAGCCATTCATGGCCGCTGGTGCGGCTGGCAAAGCGATCGAGTTCACCCTGGTCGCGCGCGGGGGCAACGACCAGCGTGCCGTTTCGGTGTACCTCGCCGGGCAGCATCATGTCCCACCGATCGATGGCACCGCGGCCACGCAGCAAGACGGCTTCGTCCGCGCCTTCACGCTCACACCACGGTGCCAGCATGCCGCCCGCGAGCCATGATGCTGCCTGGCCGAAATCTGGATTCGGATCCATAACGGTGACGTCAGCACTTCGAAGAGTGAGTTCGTGCGCGACCGTGAGGCCGGCAACGCCGGCCCCTTTGACGAGGACATGCATCTCAGTCACGCGACTCCTGGATGGTATCGATCGGCATATAGAGATCGCCACCCTCGCGGTATTTCGCCGCCATGGCGTCGAGCCCTTCTTTCTGCGCTTCAGCGCGGATGTCGTGCGAAATCCGCATCGAGCAGAACTTCGGGCCACACATGGAGCAGAAGTGCGCCACCTTGTGCGCTTCCTTCGGCAGCGTCTCGTCGTGGAAGCTGCGGGCCGTCTCCGGATCGAGCGACAGGTTGAATTGATCCTCCCATCGGAATTCGAAGCGGGCGCGCGACAGCGCATCATCGCGCGATTGAGCTGCCGGGTGACCCTTGGCGAGATCGGCGGCGTGGGCGGCGATCTTGTAGGTGATGACGCCGGTCTTCACGTCGTCGCGGTCGGGGAGACCCAGATGCTCCTTCGGGGTGACGTAGCAGAGCATCGCCGTACCGAACCAGCCAATCATCGCAGCACCGATGCCCGAAGTGATGTGGTCATAGCCCGGGGCGATATCTGTCGTCAGTGGTCCCAGCGTGTAGAAAGGCGCCTCGCCGCAGACGGCGAGCTGCTTGTCCATGTTTTCCTTGATCTTGTGCATCGGGACATGGCCCGGGCCCTCGATCATGACTTGGCAGTCCTTGGCCCAGGCGATCTTCGTCAGTTCGCCGAGGGTCTCCAGCTCGGCGAATTGTGCGGCGTCGTTGGCGTCGGCAATCGAACCCGGACGCAGGCCGTCGCCGAGCGAGAAGGAGACGTCATAGGCGCGGCAGATGTCGCAGATCTCCTCGAAATGCTCGTAAAGGAAGCTTTCGCGATGGTGATGAAGACACCACTTGGCCATGATAGAGCCGCCGCGTGAAACGATGCCGGTGACGCGGTTGACCGTAAGTGGGATGTAGTGAAGCCGCACGCCGGCATGGATCGTGAAATAGTCGACGCCCTGCTCCGCCTGCTCGATGAGCGTATCGCGATAGACCTCCCAGGTCAGGTTCTCGGCGATACCCTCGACCTTCTCCAGCGCCTGATAGAGCGGCACGGTGCCGATCGGCAGCGGCGAGTTGCGGATGATCCATTCGCGGATGTTGTGGATGTTGCGGCCGGTGGAGAGATCCATCACGGTGTCGGCGCCCCAGCGCGCGGCCCAGACCATCTTCTCGACCTCTTCGGCCATCGAGGAGGTGACGGCGGAGTTGCCGATATTGGCGTTGATCTTCACCAGGAAATTCCGGCCGATGATCATCGGCTCGGCTTCCGGGTGGTTGATGTTGGCGGGGATGATGGCGCGGCCGGCGGCGACTTCCTGTCGGACGAATTCCGGGGTGACGTGATCGGGAATATGGGCGCCGAAGCTCTCACCGTCGCGCACAATTGCCTCGGCCTTAGCCTTGCGGCCGAGATTTTCGCGGATGGCGATGAACTCCATCTCGGGCGTGATGATACCGGCGCGCGCATAGGCGAGCTGGGTCACGGCCTTGCCGTCCTTGGCGCGGAGCGGTTGGCGCTTGGCGGGAAATTCCGGCGTCAGCCGCTCGCCGCTGGCAAAGCCGTTATCCTCGGGGCGCACCTGGCGACCCCGATAGGCTTCGACGTCGCCGCGCGCGAGCACCCAGCTGCGGCGCAGTTCCGGAAGCCCCTGCTCGATGCTGATGTCAGCGCCTTCGACCGTATAGATGCCGGAGGAATCATAGACTGTGACCGGTGGCTCGCCCGATGTCGGGTGGACGCTGATTTCGCGCATCGGCACGCGGACATCGGGGTGAATGTCCCCAGGGATGTAGATTTTCCGAGAGGCCGGTAGGGGGCCTGTTGTGACGGTCGGGGTGATGGTCTTTGCGGCAATATTCATGGTTTGAGGCTCCAAGTTTTAAGTTTGGAGACCCAGTCCTCAGCCGGAATGATGAAAAGACGCCGGCACGGATTCCACGCGTGAATCCAATGCTTTCGAGCGCTTGCACCGTCCCTACGCCAGTATGAACTGGATCAGGTTCAACGGGTCACTGCGCACGATAGCAGTATCTCAGCCCCTTGCCGGGACCCCCCTGGTGAATGTCAAAAGGTTAGAGCCAGAGCAGCAAAGCTGTCAAGCCGACTGCCGCAACTACATGGAAAGGTCCAGAGCGCGGCCTTCGAAGAGGCGGCTCTGCGAACCCTCAAGATGCGCCTTCATCAAAGCCCGCGCGTCTTCCGCACGTCCTTCGACGATGGCGAGGTAGATCTTGTTGTGCTCCTCGTAGACCTGCTCGAGGCCCTGACGCGGACCAAGCAGCGATAGGCCGTGAAGGTGCATGCCGACGGCGATGTGGGCCTTCAGGGCATCGATCGAGGCTGTGTAATAGTGGTTGTTGGCGGCTTCGGTGACGGCCCGATGGAAGGTGAAGTCGGCGTCGGTGCGATGGAGCTGGTGGCTGGTCGCCTCGCGCAGATCGGCGAGCGCTGCGGCAATCCTCTGGATCGCCGCTTCGTCACGGCGCTTGGCAGCAAAGTAGGCGGCGGCAGGCTCGATCGTCAGTCGAAACTCGTAGCAGCGCTGGATATCGGCGATCGTCTTGACCGGCGAATAGGAAAGCTGCGTCGTCGGCGAACCGTGGGCGCTGACGAAGGTGCCGGCTCCCTGACGGGCATAGACGATGCCTTGATCGCGCAACCGTGCCAAGGCGTCGCGCACGATCGGACGCGACACGCCGAGCATCGATGCAAGCTCATGCTCACCGGGAAGCCGCGAATCCGGCGGATAGTTTCCCGAGCGGATACGCTCCTGCAACTGGTCGAAGACGCGATCGACCAGCTTGACGGCCTTGCCGCGCTCCGGCTTTGCCGCAGGCGCCGCTTGCGCGTTCGCCGGTACACCGTTTGCTTCGTCCACCTTCACTCTCCCCGTCGGCATGAACTATGCCGCCTGATTCTGCGCGATCAGTCTTACCAAACTATCCGAATTACCGAAGCCCCCGGACTTCACCGCGCAGCGCAGACGCAGGCCGTCTGCCGTTACGACGTCGAACCACGGAATACCCGCCTCGATTTCGCCCTGCGGCCTCAGAACCCGAATGCCGAGCTCGCGAAAAACTGCCAGTGCCGTATCGCCACCGCCGACCATCAGCATGTCCGGGCGCGTCATCTCTATGATGGATTTTACGCCTTTTGCGAAGCGGTCGGCAACTGCCACGGCTTCGCCGCTGATTTCGCCAGTACAGCGGACGAGTAACGGCAAGCCAACTTGTGCGTCGGAAGGCACTGCTCCCATGGATGCATCGATGGCAGCGGCGAGGCAGCCGGTACCCTCCAGCCTGGCCATTTGTGCTGTTGTGATCGGGTCGCGGGAGCCGAAGGCAAAGACGGTCCGGCTCGATGCGGCAAAAGCGTTGCTTGTCCTGTTCGACTGTCCGATCTTGCGGGCAAGTGCAGCTCCGATACCGCGGGCGCCGACAGCAAGGGCCCTCTTCCAATCGCGTGCCTCAACCACTTGGTCGAGATCGCTGTCCGTTTCGGCATCGCGGACCAGCACTTCGGTTCCACCACTTGCATCGAAAAGCTCGGCAATCGGCAGCGGCTTGTCGACACCACGACCGACGACGTGACCGTTGTGGGTCAAACGGTCCTGATCGGGAATGGCCGGCGCCACCACGATTATCTCGTGACCGAAGACGGCAGCCAAAGCTACGCTTTCCGCTGCAACGTTCCCCTTGAGCCGGGAGTCGATCTTTTTCAGAACGATTTGAGGCGAGACGGCAAGAAGGGCCTTCGCCGCAGCGTTGACCCTTCCTGCCGCTTCCTCCTCCGGGAGAGCTCTCGAAGCCGTGTTGACCACCGCGACCTCGCAACCGGTCGCAAGCGTTTCCGATATGGCACTGACGTCGATCGCGACAGCGACGGAAAGTCCGGCGTCGACAAAGGGGGCTCCCGTGTCGAGCGCGCCGGTCAAATCGTCAGCGATGATCGCGACCTTCAGCGTCATGCAGTCTGTCCTGAGTTGACAGCGTGGCAGGCGACGAGATGGCCAGGCTTGGCTTCCTTCCATTCCGGCACGACCTTGCTGCACACGTCCATGGCGATCGGGCAGCGCGAGTGGAAGCGGCAGCCGCTCGGTGGGTTGAGCGGGCTCGGCACGTCGCCCTGCAGGATCTGGCGCTTGCGCGTGCGCTCCAGCTCCGGATCGGTTTCCGGAACGGCCGACAGCAGCGCCCTGGTGTAGGGGTGCAGCGGGTTCTCGAACAGCTCCTCGCGCGTCGCAAGTTCCGCCAGGCGGCCGAGATACATGACGCCGACGCGGGTACTGATATGTCGGACAACAGCCAGGTCGTGGGCGATGAAGAGGTAAGTCAGGCCATACTTCTCCTGCAGATCGAGCAGGAGATTAATAATCTGCGCCTGTATCGAGACGTCGAGCGCCGAGATCGCTTCGTCGCAGACGATGAATTTAGGCTGGCAGGCAAGTGCGCGAGCGATGACGACGCGCTGTCGCTGGCCGCCGGAGAGTTCATGCGGATAGCGCTGCGCAAAGCGCGTCGGCAGGCCGACGTCGGTCAGCAGGGTGGCGATCTTGTCCTTGAGCTCCGCTTTGGTGCAGAGCTTGTGGAAAAGGATCGGTTCGCCGACTGCCTCACCGATCGTCATGCGCGGGTTGAGCGTCGAATAAGGATCCTGAAAGACGATCTGCAGGTCGCGGCGGAAGGGCCGCATCTGCTTTTCATCAAGGGTCGCCAGGTCCTGGCCCTTGTAGACGACCTTGCCTGATGTCGCCTTGTAGAGGTTGAGGATGGTGAAGCCGGTGGTGGACTTTCCGCAGCCGGATTCGCCGACGAGCGAGAGGGTTTCGCCTTCCATGATGTCGAGATTGACGTTGTCCAGCGCATAGACGGTCGCCGAACGCTCGCCGAAGGCGCCGAGCTTGACGTGGAAATGCTTGACGAGGTTTTCGACCTTGAGCAGCGGTTGTGCACCCATCACGCAGCCTCCTGCATTTTCTGGACGACGAAGCAGGCCGTACGGTGGTTTCCGGCGCCTGACAGCGGTTCGAGTTTCGGTACGCGCTCGTGGCAAATGGCTTCCGCCAGCGGACAGCGTGGGGCAAAGGGGCAGCCTTTGGGGCGGCGACCCGGCTCCGGCGGCGTACCGCCGATGGACGAGAGCCGGCTTGCGGGCGCATCCGAGAGCTTCGGAATCGAGGCGAGCAGACCGCGCGTATAGGGATGGCTTGGGCGGGCATAAAGCTCGTCAACCGGGGCATCCTCGACGACGGTTCCGGCATAAAGCACGGCGACACGATCGACGAGACCGGCAATCAGCGCCAGGTCATGGGTAATCCAGACAACCGACATGCCGAGCTTGGCGCGCAGATCCTTCACCAGATCGACGATCTGCGCCTGAATGGTGACGTCGAGCGCCGTCGTCGGTTCGTCAGCGATCAGCAGTTTCGGATTGCAGGCAAGGCCGATCGCGATCATCACCCGTTGGCGCATGCCGCCGGAGAGTTCATGCGGATAAGCTTGCAGGCGCTCTTCCGGCCCGGGAATGCCGACGAGGCGCAGCAGTTCGACAGCGCGGACTCGCGCATCGGCCTTCTTCATTCCACGGTGATAGATCAAGGGCTCGCAGATCTGGTCGCCAATGCGCATCACCGGGTTGAGCGAGGTCATCGGATCCTGGAAGACGAAGCCGATGTCGCCGCCGCGCACCTTGCGCAGTTCCTTGTTCGACATCTTTTGCAGGTCGTGGCCGTCGAAGCTCGCGGATCCCTTGGTGACCTTGATCTTGTTGGGTAGAAGCCGCATCAGGCTCAGCATGGTCAGACTCTTGCCGCAGCCGGATTCGCCGACGACGCCAAGCGTCTCGCCCTTGTTGACGTGCAGATCGATGCCATCGATCACGACCGCCGGGCCGTTTCTGCCATCGATTTCGACCGTCAGGCCGCGGACATCGAGGAGTTTTTCGTTGGATCGGGTGGTGTTCATCACTTCGAACCCCGCGGATTGAGTGCGTCGTTGAGGCCATCGCCGAGGAAGCTGAAGGCGACCGAGGCAAGGCCGAGAACGGCTGCCGGGGCGGCCAACAGATGCGGATAGTGCTGCCAGACGCGCAGACCGTCCGAGATCATGTTGCCCCAGCTTGGGGTCGGCGGGTTGACGCCGATGCCGAGGAAGCTGAAGGCGCTTTCCAGAACCATCGCGGTGCCAAGGCCGGCGCTGACGGAGACGATCAACGGGCCAAGCGCATTCGGAATGACGTAGCGCTTCATGATGATCCAGTTCGAAAGGCCGAGCGCCTGCGCGGCCGTGATGTAGGGCCGGCTGCGGATCGACAGCACCTGGGCGCGAACGAGACGCGCATAGGGCGGCCAGGAGATCAACGCCATCGAGCCGAAGACCAGAATGAAGTCGACCCAGATGGTCTGGCGATAGAAGGGATTGAGCGTCGCCAGATACTGCGCCTCCATCCATTTGGTGATGGGGGACTTCAGCGATGCATTGATGACGACGACGAGGAGCAGGTTCGGCACCGACATGGTCATGTCCGTCAGCCACATGATGACGCGGTCGAACGGATTGCCGAAGAAGCCAGCGATCGCGCCAAGGATCGTGCCGATAAATACGGCGATGACTGTGACGATGACCGCGACCAGGAAGGCCGTGCGGGTGCCGAAGACGACACGGCTGAACACATCGCGGCCGAGGTCGTCGGTACCGAAGAGATGTTGCAGCGATGGAACGGCGTTGCGGGCCTGCAGATTCTGGCTCAGGTAGTCATAGGGCGTCAGATACGGGCCAAAGATCGCTGTGAAAGCGAGGATTGCCACGACGATCAGGCCGAAGACGGCAAGCTTGTTGCGCTTCAGGCGATACCAGGCGTCGCGCCACAGGCTGACGGGTGCTTCTTCCTGAGCTGCGACGGGAGAGAGAGGGATGGCGGACATGGTCAGCGGCTCCTTCTTGCATCGTTGGCACGCGGATCAAGCAGCGGATAGAGAACGTCGACCAGAAGGTTCGAGATCATCACCAGGAAGGATCCGATGAGCGTGATCGCCAGAATGACGGGGTAGTCGGAATTGGTCAGCGCCTGCACGGTCAGGCGACCGAGGCCGGGAAGACCGAAGACGAGCTCAACGAAGATCGCGCCGTTGACAATGGTGATCATGATCAGGCCGAGCTGTGTCACGACGGGCGTCAGCACCGGGCGCAGGATATGGCGCAGCGCTACGACCATCTCGGGCACGCCCTTGGCGCGGGCGGTGCGGACGAAATCTTCAGACAGCACCTCGATGACGGCGGCGCGCGTTTGGCGGACGATCAGCGCGATTGGTTGAAATGAGAGCACGATGAGCGGCAACAGGATGCGCACATCGAAAACACCACCCCAGCCATACGGCACCTTGACCATCGGCAGCAGCACGATAAGGCCGACCATCAGCAGCGGGCCGGCGACATAGGCCGGGATCGCCCACAGAAAGAGCGCGCTGCCGAGGATCGTATAATCGAGGCGGCTGTTCTGGTTCATCGCGGCGATCATGCCAAGCGGAATGGCGATAACAGTCGTCAGGATGATGGAACAGAGCGCAAGCTTGAAAGAAACGGGGGCTGCGGCCGACACCATCGCCCAGACCGAGCGGCCGGATGTCAGCGAATTGCCGAACTGGCCATGCAGCAGGTTCCAGATGTAAAGGGCGAACTGTTCGATGAAGGGCCTGTTCAGGCCGGCACTTTCGCGGATGGCTTCGATGCGCTGCGGATTGTAGGCGACGTCGCCGGGTGCGCGCAGAAAGATCAACTTGATCGGATCGCCGGCGCCGTAGAAAGCCAGCGCGTAGACGGCCAGCATTACGATCAGCACGGACGGAATCCAGATGGCAAACCGGGTCAGCACATAGCGTAACAAGGTCATCTCCCACCGGTTGGCAGACACCTTCCGCGTCAAGGCGGACATGCGATGTCTTCTTGAAACTTGCGCGAAGGCCTTGCGGTCTTCGCGCGGTTGCTAATGTGCCCGAGGGCTATCTGTTTCAGAGTTTCGTGCCGGCTCAGCCGATCGAAATGTCCCAGGGCGCCACGACCTGCCAGTCGAGGTTCTTCTCCATTCCCTTGACCTCTTTGGTGGCCCAGCGGGACATCGCCTGAGAATACCACGGAATGAATGCCCAATCGTCGCGGAATGCCTTCTGGGCATCCTGGGCGAGCTTGACGCGCTGCGGATCATCGACGGCTTTCGTTGCCGCTTCGGCAAGTGCCGCATCGACCTTGTCGTTCTTGTAGCCGCCAAGCTTGTTCTGCGCGTTCGACGAGGTCGAGGCGATGCAGCCGGCGAGATAGGAAACGGCATCGGGAACACGAGTGCCGACGTCGTCGCGGAAGATCTGGACGGCGTTCTGGTCCGGACCGGCATAGGAGTCCTGCTGCGGCTTCATGTCGACGGCCGTGATGCCGAGGTTCTGGCGCCACTGCTCGGCAATGAACTGGGCCGCAGCCTCGATAGCCGGGGCGGAAATGCCGACGAAGAGGATCTTCGGCAGGCGCTCCGGACCACCGTAGGTCGATTCGGCAAGCAGCTTCTTTGCCGCGGCCGGATCGTACGGATAGGGCTCGAAGCCGGAATTTTCGGCGCCGGGAACGGAATTCAGGATCTGGTCGGCCTTCTTGTGCGGACCGTCAGGATAGGAAGCCTTGAAGAGGCCGTCGCGATCGATCGCCATGATCAATGCCTGGCGAACCTTCGGATCGTCCATCGGTGCGCGGGTGACGTTGAACCAGAAGTGCTGGCTGGTCGGGATCAGCGGACCGGCGGAGAATTCGGGGCCGAGGTCCTGGATAATCGTCGAGGTGACCAGTTCCGTATGTGCGTTGAACTCGCCGGACTTGATAAGCGACGTCGCGGTGACGTTGTCTTCGATCGAGGTGATTTCGATGCGCGCGAGCTTCGGCTTAGGCCCGAAGAAGTTCTCGTTCGGCTCGAACACCAGCTTGCCGGCGTCGATGTCGATGCTCGTCAGCTTGAACGGGCCGGAATAGACGGCGCTGCTGTCGGGCTTGTACCAGTCCGCCACTTCCTCGCCGTCACTACCACGAGACTGCGCGGCCTTGGTGATCGGTGCGATATGGTTGGCAAGGCGCATGAAGAAGATCGGGTCGGCTTCCGCCAGCGTCACAACGACGGTGCCTTCGTCAGGCGTGGCGACGCCCGTCAGTTCGTTGCCGGAACCGGCGCCGATTTCCTTGTAACCCTGAACCTTGCTCAGTACCTGGTCGGCACGCTGGCTCTTGGTGTTGGGCATGGAGGCCACTTCCCAGGATCCCTTGACATCAGCCGAGGTGATCTTGCTGCCATCCGAGAAGACAGCCTTGGGATCGATCTTGAAGGTCCAGACCTTGTTGTCTGGCGACTCCCAGCTGGTGAAGACGTATGGCTTGATCTTGCCTTCGCTGTCGAAATACATCGGCGAGGCCCACCAGATCGAGTTCCAGCGGAACGGAACGCCGCCACCGCGCAACGGCGACCAATCCTGGTTGAAGGCCGGATTGGCAACCTTCAACACCTGACCGTCATCGGCCAGCACGATGCGAGCATTCATGCCGAAGATTGTGAGGCCGACGCCGGCGGCGAGGCCAAGCTTCAACGCGTCGCGACGCGACATCTGCGCTTTCTGCGCAATATTCCCTTCATTCCGATCAGTCATCGTGTCCTCCCATGACAAAATCAGTGACGGCACCACTTTCACTCTGTTCCCGAAAGTGCGTCACGACATGGCGCAGACACTCGCTCGATAATGTAAATATGTCAACATAAATTAATCGATGGCGCTCTCGGCAAAACGAACGAAATATTTTCTTTAGTTTTTTCAACATGTTAAAAAATCACAACTGACGCTCTCTGTATTGTCATATTGACAACAAAGCTTCAGGGGATGAAGAAAACGCCATCTTGCGGGCCGGATTTCCGGTCGCTGCCGCTTTTTTCGCGGCGTTCATCCGAGGAGGACGATATGAGCAATCACAAGATTACAGGCGTATTTAGCGCGGCCGCGACGCCACTCAATGCGGATGGCAGCCCGGATCTCAGCCTTTTCACCGAGCACTGCCAGCGACTGTTGCAGGAAGGGTGCCACGGCATCGCCCTGCTGGGCACGACGGGGGAAGCAAACTCTTTCTCCTCCAGCGAGCGCCGTGCAATTCTCGAGGCAGCGCTCAAGGCGGGCGTGCCGGCCGACAAGCTGCTCCCGGGGACGGGTGTCGTTGCCATTCCTGAAACCGTCGAATTGACCAAGCACGCCCTTTCGCTCGGCGTGACGAAGGTCGTGATGCTGCCGCCCTTCTACTACAAGGGAGTCTCCGACGACGGATTATTCGCCGCCTACTCGCAGGTCCTGGAAAAGATCGCCGACGCCCGGCTGCAGGTCATTCTCTACCACATCCCGCAGGTTTCGGGCGTTCCGCTTTCGATTCCGCTGATCGGCCGATTGATAGAAGCCTTCCCCGACACGGTCGTCGGGATCAAGGAATCGGCCGGCGATTTCAATAACATGCAGGCGATCATCGGAGCTTATCCGGGCTTCTCCGTGTTGGCGGGCGCCGATCCGCTGCTCTTGCCGCTGCTGAAGGCCGGAGGTGCGGGCTGCATCACGGCAACCTCCAATCTCGTCGCGAATTCGCTGCGAACCGTATACGACAAGGTGCATGACGAGACGCAGGCCGGCGCCGTCGAGGCCGCCCAGGCTCGCATCAACGCCTATAGAACGCTTTCCAATTCCTACGTGCAGATCCCGACCATCAAGGCCATGGTCGGGCTGAAGACCGGCAACGCTGCCTGGAAGCGCACGCGCGCGCCGCTGATGCCGATCAGCGATGCCGACTACGTCGCGCTTTCCGAAGCCTACGCCAAGCTGCCGTAGGGAGCGCGACCATGAGTTCCACAGCTTTGCCAGCCGAGGCCGTTCCGGCGCTGATGACCGGAGAGATCGTCGCGAACGCGAACGAAAGGGGGCGCGCAGATGCCTATCTGCCCTCCCCTTGCATCCAGAACCATGCCGCCAACCTCGCCTTTCTGCCTGGCGGGACGCTCACCTGCGTTTGGTTTGGCGGCACGATGGAGGGGATGGGCGACATTTCCATTTACATGTCGCGGCTTGCCCCGGATGCCAATGTTTGGTCGCAGCCGGAGAAAATGTCCGACGACCCGACCAAATCCGAGCAGAATCCGCTGATTTTCACGGCTCCAGATCGAAAAGTCTGGCTGCTTTACACCTCGCAGACCTCGGGGAATCAGGATGGTTCTGTTGTCAAATGTCGGACCTCCGAGGATGGCGGCAAAACCTTCGGAGAGGTCCGCCTTCTCTGCGACATCCCAGGCACCTTTGTTCGCCAGCCGATCATCGTCAACAAGGCCGGCGCTTGGCTCCTGCCGGTCTTTCGCTGCATCGGATTGCCCGGCGAGCGCTGGACTGGCGACGTGGACACGGCAGGCGTGCTGATCTCCCGCGACCAAGGTGAGAGTTGGGCTATGACCGAGGTCCCTGATAGCATTGGGGCGGTCCATATGAACATCGTTCCGACAGACGATGGCAACCTTGTCGCCTTCTATCGAAATCGGTTCGCCGAATCCGTCTTGTGCAGTCGCTCGAGTGATGGCGGCGAGCATTGGAGTGCGCCGCAGCCGATCGATCTGCCGAACAACAATTCGTCAATTCAGGCGACAAAGCTCAAAAACGGCGTGATAGCAATGGTTTATAACCATTCCAATGCGTCGATGTCGGACGCTCGGCGCCTTTCGCTCTACGATGAGATCGAAGGTGACGATGAGATCAAGGCGGCGTCGGCACCGGCGATCGAGCGCCGCAAGGCCGTCTGGGGCGTTCCCCGCGCCCCGCTCAGTCTCGCCTTCTCCAACGACGGCGGCGCAAGCTTCCCACGTCGTATCGACCTCGATACCGGCGATGGATATTGCCTGAGCAACAACTCGAAGGACTCGGTGAATCGCGAGTTTTCCTACCCTTCGATTGTCCAGGGACCAGATGGCGCCGTGCACATCGCCTATACCTACTATCGCCGAGCCATCAAATACGTCCGGCTTTCGGCGGATATGATTGCCTGACGCCTTCACAGGTTGTCAGTTGTGAACCTCATCGATCCGACCCGGCTTCATCAGAGCATGAAACGCGTTGGATTGGGTGTTTGTTTTTGACAACTTTTGCGCCCTACTTCCGACGATTCGGTGCTGGCTCTCTCGGCGCCGCCAAACAACGGATCGCATGAGTGTTATAATCAATTTCAATATGTTAGCTTATGCAATGTATCTTCTTTCCTGCGATGGTTTCGAGGAGAAATGCGATTTATTTCGACACTATCGAATGTGTCGCTTGCCAAATACACGATCATTGTATAACAAATTTACATCTTTTGCGACCTGATGTGTCGCTAGCACTTGCAGGGGAGGACTGGTCCGGTGGTTAGCTTGGATTCGCCTATCACAATCGTTCGGCCGCATCTGATCGAGTTCGGTGTCGGTACGGCGGAGCGGCTCGGCAAGTGGGCCGGCGAGAAGGGTTATCGCCGGACTCTCGTCATTTCCGACGCCTTCAATGCGACGCGGGTCGATGCGCTTGCCCTCAAGGGTGAGGTCACGGTGTTTGCCGATGTGACGCCCGAGCCCGACATTACCAATCTCGACAAGGTGCTGGCGGCGGCGAACGCGGCGGATGCGCAGCTTGTGGTCGGCTTCGGCGGCGGGAGCGCCATGGATCTTGCCAAGCTCGCAGCTGTTCTCGCCGGCTCATCGCAAACGCTTCATGACGTCGTAGGACCGAACAAGGTCCACGGACCGCGCCGCGTTGCTCTGGCGCAGGTGCCGACCACATCAGGCACGGGAAGCGAGGCCGGCATCAGAGCTCTGGTCACTGACCCGAAGACGATGGCGAAGCTCGCCGTCGAAAGCATGCACATGTTGGCCGATATCGCGGTTGTCGACCCGGCGCTTACCTTCAGCGTGCCTGCGCGCACGACCGCAGCGACGGGCGTCGATGCCATGGCACATTGTGTCGAGGCATTCACCAATCGCAAGGCGCATCCGATGATTGATCTCTACGCCATCGAGGGTACGCGGTTGGTCGGAAAGTATCTCGCGCGGGCGGTCAAGGACGGATCCGACGCCGAGGCGCGTGCGGGCCTGTCGCTTGCCTCGCTCTATGGCGGCTTCTGTCTTGGCCCGGTCAATACGGCTGGCGGCCATGCACTCGCCTATCCGCTCGGTACACGCTGGCATGTCGCGCATGGCGCGGCAAACGCCCTGATCTTTCCGCATGTTCTCGCATTCAACACCCCGGCCGTGCCCGCAAAGACCCGTGCCGTCATGGACGCGCTTGGTCGCGCGACCTCCGACGAGATCGCGTCGGTGTTCGATGCCGCCTACTCCTTCTGCGCCGAACTCGGGATTGAGATGAAACTCTCCGGCCTCGGCGTTCCGGAAAGCGATCTGGATGCGATGGCTGAGGATGCCTTTGCCATCCGCCGCCTGCTCGACAATAATCCGCGCGACCTGTCGCGCGCCGATATCCGCTCGATCTACGAAGCCGCCTTCTAAGGCGCGCTTCCATTCAAAGAGGACCGTGAGTGATGGACAGAAATGCGAAAGTCGCCGTGACGCTCGGCGATCCGGCGGGCGTCGGCCCCGAGGTGATCGTCAAGGCGCTCGCCACGATGCCGGAACAGGAGCGGCGCGATTTCGTCATCGTCGGTAACACGGAGGCGCTCGAGCGCGCCAATCGAACGGCAGCAACCGGACTTTCCTTTGCGCCGGCGGATGCAGCGGTCGCCGGCAAGATTGCCGTCGACGAGGTGGACCTCGGCGCACCGTTACCGGAGATCGGCAAGGTGAGCCCCGTGGCGGGCGATGCCTCGGTTCGCTACATCAGCCGCGCGGTCGATCTTGCGATGTCGGGCGACGCCGATGTCATCGTCACCGCGCCGATCAATAAGGAAGCAATGAACCTTGCTGGCCACCACTATGATGGTCACACCGGCCTGCTGGCGCACCTGACGGGCTCCAAGAGCTCGTTCATGCTGCTCGCCTCGGAGCGGCTGAACACCATCCATGTCTCGACCCATATTTCGCTGAAGGGCGCGATCGAGCGCGCGAGGACCGAGCGCGTGCTGGCGACGATCGAGGCAGGCCACAACCACTTCATGCGCCTTGGCAAGAAGGCGCGCATTGCGGTCGCGGGCCTCAATCCGCACTGCGGCGAAAACGGTCTGTTTGGCACCGAGGATACCGAGTTCCTGGCCCCGGCCGTCGAGCTGGCGCAGGCGAAGGGGATCGATGTCGTTGGTCCGATCTCGGCGGATACGGTCTTTGCCCGTGCCTATAACGGCGCCTTCGATCTCGTCATCGCGCAGTATCACGATCAAGGCCATATCCCGATCAAGCTCATTGCCTTCGACACGGCGGTCAACGTCTCGCTCGGCTTGCCGATCGATCGCGTGTCGGTCGACCACGGGACGGCCTTCGATATTGCCGGAACGGGCAAGGCCAACCACGTGAATATGCTCTCGGCCATTGCCTATGCGCGGCTGATGGCGCGGTCTCCACGCCGACGGGCGGCTTAACGCTTCGGGTGCTTGTTGCATTGTCAGCGGCGCAGCGTTGCGCCGCCTGCCGCTTTGCTCGTTGGAGGAAATGAGCGATGGAAAAGACTGTTGTCATTCTCGGTGGCGAACTGGCGCCGGAAGGTCGCTCGCTTCTGGAAGAGGCCGGAGCAAGCGTCATTGCCACACCGCCCTATATCGACCGGCAAGCCGTTATCGAAACAATGAAGGCCCACCGACCGGATGCCGTCATCGTGCGATTGCTGGCCGATCTTCTTAGTTCGGAGGAAATGCAGGCGGGCGGAAAGCTCCGGCACATCGCCAAGCACGGCGTCGGGACGAATGACATCGATGTGAAGGCAGCCACGGCGCTCGGCATTCCGGTGTCGATGGCTACGGGCAGCAACGGGCACTCCGTTGCCGAGCATGCGCTCGCGCTGATCATGGCGCTGGTCAAGGATCTGCCGCGCCAGGACGCGCTGATCCGGGACGGCATCTGGGACAAGAACCAGTACAAGGGACGCGAGCTGCGCGGCCAGCGGCTTGGCCTCGTCGGTTTCGGCTTCATCGGCCAGACGCTGGCGAAAATGGCCGGCGCGATCGGCATGACCGTCTCAGCCTTCGATCCGCACGCGCCGGACAGCGCCTTTGGCGATGAGGTCAGCCGCGAAACAGATCTCGATACGCTTCTTGCGGACTCCGATATCGTCAGTTTGCACTGTCCGTTGACACCTGAGACGCAAGACCTGATCGACGCCCGCCGCATCGGCCTGATGAAACAAGGTGCGTTCCTGATCAACACGGCGCGGGGCGAAGTCGTCGATGAGAAGGCATTGGTCGCTGCCCTCGAAGATGGGCACCTCGCCGGAGCCGGTCTCGACAGTTTCGCCGTCGAGCCGCCGGGCATCGACAATCCCCTGTTAGAGCTTTCGAACACGCTCGTCACGCCACATGTCGCGGGCGTGACGCTCGACGCGAAACGCGCCGTTTCCATCATGTCGGCCGAGAACGTGCTTGCCGCGCTCGACGGTGTGACGCTTCACCCGCGCTTTCTGGCGCGCTGACCCGGCGGCCCGGTGCCGGCAAATAATGGAGTAAGCCATGGGCGAGACATCCGACATCCGCTACGCGCCGGATAGGCTGCGCCAATTTGCACGGGCGGTGTTTGCCGCTGCCGGGCTCGAGGAGGAGAAAGCGGCCGCCGTCGCCCACTATCTCCTCGAAGCCGATCTGATGGGACACACGACGCATGGTTTGGCATTGGCCGGCTGGTATCTCCAAAGTATCGCCGATGGCGTGATGAAGCGCGAAGGTCTGCCGGAGGTGGTCTCCGACCGCGGGCCGGCCATTGCGTGGCAGGGGCAGCGCCTGCCCGGTGCCTGGCTGACATCGGAGGCGGTGAAGCTTGCCTGCGAGCGTGCGGCGACCTACGGCACGGCGACGATCGCAATCGCCGACAGCCATCACATCGGTTGCCTTGCCGCATATCTCACCATCGCGACCGATCGCGGCTATATGGTCAGCATCGCGAGTTCCAGTCCATCGGGGGCGCAGGTCGCGCCCTTCGGCGGGCGAAAGGGCATCTACACGCCGAATCCCGTCGCCCATGGCATTCCGACGCCCGGCGATCCGATCCTGATCGATATCAGCGCCTCGATCACGACGGTCAACATGGCGCAACGTCTGGTCCGCGAGGGCCGACAATATGATCATGCGTGGCTGATGGACGAGAACGGCGAGCCCAGCCGTGATCCGCGAGTGATCGAACGCGGTGGCACGCTTATGCCGGTCGGAGGGCTCGATCATGGCCAGAAGGGCTATGGCATGGCGCTTCATGTCGAAGCCTTCACCCAAGGTCTTTCAGGGCTTGGCCGCGTCGACGGGCTGAAGGGTACCAATGCTGCTGTCACCGTCCAGGTTTTCGATCCTGACGCATTTGGGGGTCGCGATGCCTTTCTGCGGCAGACCGGCTGGCTCGCCGATGCGTGTCGCAGCAATCCGCCGCGACCCGGCGTTGCCCGCGTTCGGCTGCCCGGGGAAAACGGCCTGGCGCGCAAACGCTCTGCCCTGGCGGATGGGGTCGCCCTGCACTCCAACATCATGGCATCGCTCGCGTCCCATGCCGAGCGGCTCGGCGTCGCAATGCCCTAGCTTCGGGGCCAACGCTCATCTGGAACAAAAGCACGTGGAGAGTTCGATCGAGCCGTTTCGATCACCGCTCACAGCCGCTAAGTGTTTACAAAGCGTAAACAGTCGGAGGGATGAGGTGAGAAGTTTTGCAGCAGGTCTGACCGCAGCTCATTTGGAGCAAATGCTCGCACCCTACATCGCCGACCGGCAAGGTGAAGCGGATCGCGGCAATGCCGAGCGTGGTGACGAGCGCGAAACCGCCCCAACCAAGAAAGGCGCGGAGGATGCCTGGACATCGCCTCGCAACTAAATTCCGCTGGCCGTTTTTCGAGATCCGAGAACCGACGACTTTGGCGCGGCCGAACGTCGGTTTTTTGCTGCCCGGCGATCTCGCCAAGCCCCAGCACGCATTTCTAATGTCTTGAAAACACAAGCGATCGTCAGGCCAAAGCCTGAAAAAAGATCACTTGTTATAAGGAAATTTGGAGCGGGCGAAGGGATTTGAACCCTCGACCCCAACCTTGGCAAGGTTGTGCTCTACCCCTGAGCTACACCCGCTCAATCCGCATCGGTCCGGGGTAGTTGTGAGGACCGTGGGCGCCACCTTGCGGCGACGGGCGCTATATCGCCCAAACGATTTTCAAATGCAACAGGGAAATGACGGAAATTCGAAGAAAAATTTGCCTGCCTCGTTCGGAGACATCGGAAGTGCCGCAAATGCAGGGCAAAGCGTCGACCGGGAGCGTTGCAAAAGATGATGGCGGGACGTAATCAGGCATGCATCCACTTTCCCGGCCGCATGGATTTTCCGATGACCGACGAGACGCCGAAGACGAGAGACGACCTTTTTGCCTTTCTTGATGGCTTGGATATCAAGCACAGCACCAAAAACCATGCGCCTGTCTTTACGGTTGCCGAATCGGTCGCACTGCGTGACGAGATCCCCGGCGGCCACACGAAAAACCTCTTCGTCAAAGACAAAAAGGATCAGTTCTTCCTGCTGACGGTTGAAGAAAATGCGACTGTAGATCTGAAGACGGTGCACACGCTGATCGGCGCCGCCAGCAAGGTCTCCTTCGGAAAGCCGGAAAGGCTGATGGAGTATCTTGGGGTTGCGCCCGGTTCGGTCACGGCCTTTGGGGCCATCAATGACACCGGTGGAAATGTGACGTTCGTTCTCGATGCCGATCTGATGAAGGACGAGATCATCAATTGCCACCCACTGTCCAATGATGCAACGACTTCGATTGCAAGCGGAGATCTTATTCGCTTTATGGAAGCGACGGGACATAAGCCGCTTGTCTTGAAAGTGACGTCCTGACATACGATTTTAGCGCTAGAAAAGCCGGCTGACCGGCACGGCGGGAGATATCCATGAGCGGCAACGACAATCCTTACAGCAATTCCTTTGGCCAGATGACGGCAACGGCGAATTATGGGGCGGCCCCGGCTGCGGGCGCGGGCGGTTACATCAAGGATACGACGACCGCGAATTTCGCGAAGGATGTCATCGAGGAATCTCGCAACCAGCCGGTTCTGGTCGATTTCTGGGCACCGTGGTGTGGTCCCTGCAAGCAGCTGACCCCAGTGCTGGAAAAGGTCGTCAATGAAGCGCAAGGGCGCGTCAAGCTGGTCAAGATGAACATCGATGACCATCCGTCGATCGCAGGCCAGCTTGGTATCCAGTCGATTCCGGCCGTAATCGCCTTCGTCGGCGGTCGTCCCGCCGATGGTTTCATGGGCGCTGTGCCGGAGAGCCAGATCAACCAGTTCATCGATCGGATCGCCGGTCCGGCCGGCGCCGACCAGGCGGCCGAAATCGAAGGCGTCCTCAAGGAGGCGAACGAGTTGTTGGCATCGGGCGATATCAATGGTGCCGCACAGCTTTACGGCGCCGTCATGCAGGCCGATCCCGAGAATGCGAAGGCTTTGGCGGGAATGGCCGAATGCATGATTGCCGCAAACCAGCACGAGCGTGCGCGCGAGGCGCTGACTGACCTGCCTGAGGAGATGGCGAAGGACCCGGCGATCCAGGCTGTATCGACGAAGCTCGATCAGATCGAGGAGGCGCGCAAGCTTGGTGATCCCGTCGCTCTGGAGCAGGACCTAGCGCGAAATCCCGACGATCATGAGGCCCGCCTGAAGCTTGCCAAAATCCGCAACGTCGAGGGTCGGCGCGAAGAATCGGCAGAGCATCTGCTTTATATCATGCGCAAGGACCGCGCTTTCGACGACGATGGCGCTCGCCGGCAACTGCTGCAGTTCTTCGACGTCTGGGGCTTCAAGGATCCTGCGACGGTTTCGGCACGGCGCAAGCTCTCGGCCATGCTATTTTCGTAATTCGGGCTTCAAGTTTCGATCGCCCGCCCTTGCGTTTTCGGGGGCGGGCCCCACATTCCCGATTGTGCGGGCGCATCCTGTCGCGTCCGCGGGTGACGCAGGACCAGTCTCTATGCAAGTGGGGAATGCACGATACTTAAAGCCCGGTGATCTGCCCGATACGATCGCTGTCTTTCCGCTTGGCGGTGCGCTTCTGTTGCCCACAGGCCAGCTACCCCTCAATATCTTCGAGCCGCGTTATCTCGCGATGTTCGACGCCGCTTTGTCGGGAAATCGACTGATCGGCATGGTCCAGCCCGCGTTGGGGGACCAGGAAGGGCAGGGCGAGGTTCTGGCCCCGGTTGGCTGCCTTGGACGCATTACATCCTTCGCCGAAACAGGGGATGGTCGCTACATCGTTTCCCTCACCGGCATCTGCCGTTTTCGCCTTCTAGAGGAGCGCGAGACGCACAATCCGTTCCGGACCTTCCGCATAGCACCGTTCATTGCCGATCTCTCGGCACGCGATGAGGAGGACGCTGTCGATCGCGCCGCGCTTCTGGCTGCTTTCAAGGCCTATCTCGATGCAAACAAGCTCGAGGCCGATTGGGAAAGCGTCGAGCGCGCCAGCAACCTGACGCTCGTCAATTCGCTGGCAATGATGTCACCCTTCGGGCCTGCCGAGAAGCAGGCGCTCCTGGAGGCGCCCGACCTAAAGACACGAGCGGAAACGCTGATCGCGATCACCGAGATCGTGCTGGCGCGTGTCTTCGGTGACTCGGACACCGTTCTGCAGTAAAACGGATTCATGGACGAAAAACTCAGCCGCGTTGATCCGAAGCTTCTCGAACTGTTGGTATGCCCCCTGACAAAGGGTCGGCTAACATATGACCGCGAGCACAATGAACTCGTGTCGGAGAAGGCGCGCCTCGCCTATCCGATCCGTGATGGCATTCCGATCATGCTGGTCTCGGAGGCCCGTGGACTGGACGACTGACTAGATCGTCTGTCCTGCGAGCAGGCGAGGATTGTCCTTGGCTGTGGTGCCGGCCGCCTGGCCGATGAAGAACGACTTCAGGCCGGGAAGCCGATCGACGATGCCGAGGCCGAAATCGCGGGCGATGCGCAGCGGCGCCAGGTCATTCGAGAAGAGCCGATTGAGTACGTCGGTCGTGACGCCCATACGGAAGGTGTCAAAGCGGCGCCATGCCTGATAGCGCTCGAGAATGTTGATCGAGCCGATATCAAGGCCAAGCCGGTCGGCCTCGACAACGGTTTCGGCAAGGGCTGCGACATCCTTGAAGCCGAGGTTCAGGCCCTGGCCGGAAATCGGATGGATGCCGTGAGCCGCATCGCCGGCGAGCGCCACACGCGGAGCGACGAATGCCCGCGCCAGCGTCAATCCGAGCGGGAAGGCGCGCTTGTCACCGACAGTTCTCAACGTGCCAAGCTTGTGACCGAAGCGGCGCTCCAGTTCCTCTTCAAAGATGAGATCGTCGGACGTGACCAGACGGTTTGCTTCCGGCGTTGGCTCCGTCCAGACGAGCGAAGAGCGGTTTCCTTTCAGCGGCAGGATCGCAAACGGGCCAGACGGAAGGAAATGCTCTTCGGCGCAGCCGTGATGCGGACGCTCATGCTCGACCGTTGTGACAATTCCCGACTGACCATAGTCCCAGGACACGGTCTTGATGCCTGCCAGATCCCTTAAGTGTGAGCGGACGCCGTCGCAGGCGACAACAAGTCGGGCTTCCAACACGCTGCCATCCGAGGCGGTGACGGTTGCGTGCGTATCTTCCACGGAGAGACCGGTTGCGCTGAAGCCGTGGTGAATTTCGATGCCAAGGCGCTCGCATGCGCCCCGCAGCGCCCGGACGAGCGTGACATTCGAAATCATGTGCGCGAAGGGCCGTCCATCCTCCACTTCGCCATCGAAGGTCAGGAAAACCGGCCGTACGGGATCTGCGGTTTTCGAATCGGTAACGATCATCTTGGTGATCGGCTGCGCCTCGGGCTCGATCTCATCCCAGATGCCGAAAACCTCGAGCATCCGGGTGGCGGCGGCGATAATCGCCGAGGCACGCATGTCCTTCTGCCAGACGCCCGCAGGTGCTGCCTCGACGACCACGATATCGAGATGAGGTGCTGCCTGCTTGACCGCTACGGCCGCGGAAAGACCGACATAACCCGCGCCTACAACCAGCATGTCCCGCATGGAGTTCCGTTCCGTTTCTTGTGAATATCGTATTGATCTATATAGATCATCGCTGCCGCACTTCCTACCGTCCGGAGCTATACAAAATGACGCGTGACACCGAAAAACCGACTGCGATGGAGACGCTGCTTTCCACGCTGGACCTTGAACCGATCGAGGTCGACATCTTTCGTGGACGCAGCCCGCAGGTTGGTTGGCAGCGTGTTTTTGGCGGTCAGGTGATCGCGCAGGCGCTGATGGCAGCACAGCGCACGGTGGCGCGCGACCGCATTGTACATTCGCTGCACGCCTATTTCATGCGCCCTGGCGATCCTTCGGTGCCGATCGTCTATCAGGTCGAGCGGATTCGCGATGGGTCGAGTTTCAATACACGCCGCGCCGTCGCCATCCAGCATGGAGAGGCGATATTCGCTCTCTCTGCCTCATTCCAGATCGAGGAGCCCGGCTTCGGCCACCAGATCCTCATGCCGGATGTTCCCGCTCCTGAGAAGCTGCTCGATGAACGGCAGATCGCAGCACAGTTTCTTGCCAACGCGCCGGCACCGATTCGCAAATATTGGGAGCGTGAACGGCCGATCGAGATCCGGCCGATATCGCTGACGCATTATTTCTCGGATGAGAAGCTCGATCCGGTTCAGCATGTCTGGGTGCGGGCGACGGGGCCGGTTCCCGACGATCGCTATTATCAGGCGGCGATCCTGGCTTATCTTTCCGACATGACCCTGCTCGATACATCGCTTTATCCGCATGGAACGTCGATCTTCGATCAGACGATCCAGGTTGCGAGCCTCGATCACTCGATGTGGTTCCATCGGCCAACCAAACTCGACGATTGGCTTCTTTATACGCAGGACAGTCCTTCGGCTTCCGGCGCGAGGGGCCTCACTCGCGGTAGCTTGTTTACGAGGGACGGTACCCTGATTGCGTCGGTGGCGCAGGAGGGGCTGATTCGTAAAAGGGCAAATGAATAAATTGTAGGCACATTTGTTCATTTGGGTATTTTTTGAGCGATTATCGGGCAGTCATTTGCCTGTTTATTAGTGCCGCTTTATATAACCATTATATTTCAATAGGTTAGCTTCCTCGTGGGAATCTGGCACGCTCCTTGAATGTATATCCCCGGTCGCTGTTCGTGAACGTCAGCGGCAAGGAGAGTCGGCTCCGCGCCGAGGATAACGAAGGATGGGAAACCAGATGAAAATTGTGATGGCCATTATCAAGCCGTTCAAGCTGGACGAGGTGCGCGAAGCCCTCACGGCGATCGGCATCCAGGGCCTGACCGTGACCGAAGTGAAGGGCTACGGGCGCCAGAAGGGGCATACTGAGATTTATCGCGGCACTGAATATGCGGTGAGCTTCCTGCCGAAGCTCAAGATCGAAATCGCGGTTGCTTCCGAACTCGTCGACAAGGCCGTTGAGGCCATCGTGTCATCCGCCAAGACCGGCCAGATCGGCGATGGCAAGATCTTCGTTTATTCGATCGACCATGCCGTGCGCATCCGCACCGGCGAAACCGACACAGAAGCGCTGTAAGAGCGGCAGAGCAAGGGAGCCTCTTTCAATGTCAATCTCGAAATTTTCCTCCACATATGCGCGGCTTGCTGCTGCGCCTGCCGCGCTGCTCGCGCCGGTTGCCGCCTTCGCGCAGGATGCCGCCACGACCGCTGCGCCTGCTGCCGTCGCTGCTGCTCCTGCGATGACGGTCGACAAGGGCGACAACACGTGGATGCTCATCTCCACCGTGCTTGTCCTGCTGATGACAATTCCGGGCCTCGCCCTGTTCTACGGTGGCCTCGTCCGCGCCAAGAACATGCTTTCCGTTCTCATGCAGGTCTTCATGATCACGGCCGTGGTCATGATCATCTGGGTTACCTACGGCTATTCGCTGGCCTTTACGGACGGCGGTTCGCTCAACAGCTTCGTCGGCGGCTTCTCGAAGGCATTCCTTGCAGGCGTCGACACGACCACCCTGTCAGAGACCTTTACGAAGGGCGTTGCAATTCCCGAGCTGACCTTCGTTTGCTTCCAGATGACTTTCGCCTGCATCACGCCAGCCCTGATCGTCGGCGCCTTTGCCGAGCGCATCAAGTTCTCGGCCGTCATGCTGTTCGTGGTTCTGTGGGTCACTTTCGTCTACTTTCCGATGGCACACATGGTCTGGTTCTGGGGTGGCCCAAGCTCCTACACTTCGCCGTCTGGCCTGATCTTCTCCTACGGAGCGCTCGACTTCGCCGGCGGCACGGTCGTCCACATCAATGCCGGTATTGCCGGTCTGATCGGCGCCATCATGCTCGGCAAGCGCACGGGCTATAAGAAGGAAATCATGGCACCGCACTCCATGACCCTCACGATGGTCGGTGCTTCGCTTCTGTGGGTCGGCTGGTTCGGCTTCAATGCCGGATCGAACCTCGAAGCAAATGCCTACGCCTCGCTCGCGATGATCAACACCTTTGTCGCAACGGCTGCTGCCGCTGTGTCCTGGTGCCTCGTTGAAAACTTCACCCGCGGCAAGGCTTCAATGCTCGGTGCAGCTTCGGGCGCTGTCGCTGGTCTCGTTGCCGTTACCCCGGCAGCTGGCTTCGCCGGCCCAATGGGTTCGATCGTTCTCGGCCTCATCGTCTCGCCGGTCTGCTACTTCTTCGTTGACGTCGTGAAGAACAAGTTCAACTACGACGACTCGCTCGATGTCTTCGGTGTTCACTGCATCGGTGGTATCCTCGGCGCCATCGGCACCGGTATCCTGGTCAACCCGGCACTCGGCGGCGCAGGCATTGTCGATTACTCGACGGCCGATTTCGCCGCCGGCTATCCGGGCACGGCGACGCAGGTCTTCGCTCAGCTGAAGGGCGTCCTGACAACGATCGCATGGTCGGGTATCGGTTCCCTGATCCTCTACAAGATCGTTGATGTCGTTATCGGTCTGCGCGTCTCTGTTGAAGCCGAGCGCGAAGGTCTCGACCTTTCGACCCACGGCGAAGCCGCTTACCACGCGTAATCAAGGCATTGCGGCGCTGGCGCAAGCCGGCGCCGCTGAACAGCCCGTCGCGGCCTATTCATCCGAATAGACCGCTCTTGGCCCGGACCTCCATAGGTTCGGGCTTTTTTATTTTCCGCTGCAAGATGTGGGGGCGGCATGGTTAATACCGCTTTAACTGTCCTCTGATTAGGTGGGGCGAAGGTACTGAGCGCAGACGCTTGGCGATTCGAACGCTCTCACGCATTGGACGGGTACACACATGGCAAGAAGCACATCGCCAGCAATGGATGGCCGGCCGGACCGTTTTTCCCTCTCGGGTTTCATGTTCCGGCAGGCGCAGACCCTTTTTGGCTTCGCCATCTTCCTGCTGCTCGCATTGGCGGTCGCAGCGCTCGCGACCTGGAACGTCGCGGACCCGAGCTATTCCTATGCGACCGGGAACCAACCGACGAACATCCTGGGTTATGGCGGCGCCGCGTTCGCCGACATCGCCATGCAATTCTTTGGCCTGGCCAGTGTCGTGGCGCTTCTGCCGGTTGTCGCTTGGGCTCTCGCTCTGATCTCAGGCAGGCGTTTCAGCCGCATTCCCGCGCGCGCCGCAGCTTGGGGCTTGGGTTCCGTGCTCTCCTCCGCCGTTATTGGCTGCTTCCCGCCACCACTCACTTGGCCGATCCCGAATGGCATCGGCGGCGTTATTGGCGATATGATCCTGCGGTTTCCTGCCTTGTTCGTCGGTGCCTATCCGACGGGCGCTTTTGCGACCGCCGTCGGTTGCGTGTTCGCTGTCCCGACCGTCTGGATGATGCTGTTTGCTGCCGGCATCGTCGGTCGCAGCGAGGACGATGAAGAGGAGGCCGAGGAAGCCTACGCAAGCACTCGCTCCAAGCTGCGCTCGGTCGGCGACGAAGATGAAGATGACGATGAAGGCGGCTGGCTTGCCTTCGGTGCGCTGACGCACGCCTGGTACATGAGCCAGGCCCGAATGCGCCGGCTGCTCGGCATGGGTCCGCGCAAGCGCCGGCAGGATGATTTCGAGTCGCCATACGACTTCAACGACGACGAGTTTGGCAAGCTGAACGAACCGGTTCGCGCAAAGGCGCCGGCCGGGCGCGGCGATCGCATGGAGCCATCAATGGAGCCGCGCGCTGCCTCGCAGCGCCGCATTGTTTCTACGCCGTCCATTTCGTTGAACAATGATGACGATGACGACGATCTGCCGTTCGACGACATGCCGCCGCGGCCGGCCGATATCCTGCCTGATGACGATGACTGGATGATTCGCGCGCCGGCCAAGGCGACCGGGCGCGCGGAACCGCGCGTCGTGCAGCCTCCGGCGCGGCCGAAACCTGGTGCGCGTCTCGAACGGGAGCAGCAGGGATCGTTCATTCGTCCCGAGGGCTTCCAGCTTCCGTCGATGCACCTTCTCGCGGAACCGAAGAATGTCGTGCGAGATTCAACACTATCTGCCGACGCGCTGGAACAGAATGCGCGCATGCTCGAGGGCGTGCTCGAGGATTTCGGCGTCAAGGGCGAGATCATCCACGTTCGTCCCGGTCCGGTCGTCACGCTTTACGAACTGGAACCTGCGCCTGGCATCAAGTCGTCTCGCGTCATCGGCCTTGCCGACGATATTGCCCGTTCGATGAGCGCGATCGCTGCCCGCGTCGCCGTCGTGCCGGGTCGCAACGCGATCGGCATCGAACTGCCGAACTCCACGCGCGAAACCGTCTATCTGCGTGAACTCATCGCTTCCCGTGACTTCGAGGGCTCCAAGGCCAAGCTTGCCATGGCGCTCGGCAAGACGATCGGCGGCGAGGCCGTGATTGCTGATCTGGCGAAGATGCCGCACTTGCTGGTTGCCGGTACGACCGGTTCCGGTAAGTCGGTCGCCATCAACACCATGATCCTGTCACTGCTCTACCGCATGACGCCGGAGCAGTGCCGCCTGATCATGATCGATCCGAAGATGCTCGAATTGTCCGTCTACGACGGCATTCCGCACCTTCTCTCGCCTGTTGTGACGGATCCGAAGAAGGCAGTCGTTGCGCTCAAGTGGACCGTCCGCGAGATGGAAGAGCGCTACAAGAAGATGTCGAAGATCGGCGTCCGCAATATCGACGGCTTCAACAGCCGCGTCGAGCAGGCGCTTGCCAAGGGCGAGGTGATCTCGCGCACCGTCCAGACCGGTTTCGACCGCCATACCGGCGAAGCGATGTACGAGACGGAAGAGTTCGACCTGCAGCCCATGCCTTACATCGTCGTCATTATCGACGAGATGGCCGACCTGATGATGGTCGCCGGCAAGGATATCGAAGGTGCTGTGCAGCGCCTGGCGCAGATGGCACGCGCGGCCGGCATCCACGTCATCATGGCGACCCAGCGTCCGTCCGTCGATGTCATCACGGGCACGATCAAGGCAAACTTCCCGACGCGCATTTCCTTCCAGGTGACGTCGAAGATCGACAGCCGCACCATCCTCGGAGAGCAGGGCGCCGAGCAACTCCTCGGCATGGGCGACATGCTCTATATGGCCGGCGGCGGGCGCATTCAGYGCGTCCATGGTCCGTTCGTTGCCGATATGGAAGTGGAGGAGATCGTTTCCTATCTGAAGACTCAAGGCTCGCCGCAATATCTCGACGCCATCACCGCCGATGACGACGAAGACGGCGACTACGGCGGCGGTCCGGCAGGGACGTCCAATCTCTCCGATTCCGACGATCCGTACGACCAGGCTGTCGCCATCGTTCTGCGTGACGGAAAGGCGTCAACGTCGTATATTCAGCGTAGACTTGGCATTGGATACAACCGCGCCGCATCACTGATCGAGCGGATGGAGCAGGAAGGCATCATCGGTCCCGCCAACCATGCTGGAAAACGCGAGATCCTGGTTCCGACCGAAGACGATATTCTCGACCGTTGAGGTCGACAGCGATCAAAATGATGCCGGGATCACGGAAACCTGATCGCGCTGAAACCGTTAGTTTATGCAGGTCTGCGAACTACGCCATGAAGGCGCCGCGTTTCCGCAGCATTCGAATTGCATAAAGGAGACATAGATGAACAACTCCGATTCCATCTTGGATCGCATCTCGCTGAGCCGGCGCCATCTTCTCGGCTCGCTGGCCGCCGCTGCGGCATCTGCGATTCCGATTGCTGCCTATGCGCAAGCGGCATCCGCTGCTTCAGGTGCCAGCACCGCGCAGGCGATCGCGGATCACTTTTCGAGCGTCGCTACGATGCAGGGCGAATTCGTTCAATTCGGCCCGCGTGGCGAGCAGACCGGCGGAAAGTTCTACATTAAGCGCCCCGGCAAACTGCGCTTCAACTATGACAATCCGTCACCGATCCGTGTCATCGCGGACGGCAAGAACGTTGCTGTTGGAAATATGAAGCTCAAGACGTGGGATCTCTACCCATTGTCGAAGACGCCGCTCAGCCTGCTGCTGGCGCAACGGATCGATCTCTCGGCCGGCTCGGTGAAGAGCGTGAAGCAGGAGTCCGACCTGACGACGATCGCCCTTGGCAACAACACGATCTTCGGTAACTCGACAATTACGATGATGTTCGACCCGAAGACCTACGATCTCCGCCAGTGGACGATTACCGACAACCAAGGCAAGGACACCTCGGTGATGGTGTTCAACGTCAAGACGGGCGTCCAGTTCGACGACAAGGTGTTCAGGGTGCCCTATGAAGTGATCCCGGGAACGGCCGCTTACCGAGATTGATTTCAGCTGTTTTATGAGAAGAACGCCTCGCGATCTCGCGGGGCGTTTTTCTTTGCGCGTATCCGTTCCATCGGCAAAGCCTTTGCTCTAAAGCCAGTTCGTCCGGTTTTGAAAGGCAAAGATGGAATGAGCTTCTCGGTTACGACGTGGAATATCAACTCTCTGCGGCTGCGCATGCCGATCGTCGAGCAATTCGTCCTCAAACATAAGCCGGACATCCTTTGCTTCCAGGAAACGAAGGTTCCGAACGACTTGTTTCCTGCCTCGCCGTTGCGCGCGATGGGCTACGAACACATCATCATCCACGGCCAGAAGGGCTATCATGGCGTTGCGATTGCATCGCGCGTTCCATTGGTCGAGGACCACCGGCAGGACTATTGCAACGTCGGTGACGCGCGGCACATCTCGGCCATCTTCGAGCGCGGTAGCCGGCGCATTCGCCTGCATAACTTCTACGTGCCGGCCGGAGGCGACGAACCGGATCGGGAGATCAATCCGAAGTTCGGCCACAAGCTCGATTTCATCGAGGAAATGAAGCAGCTCAAGGCAAATGGCGAGGCGAATACATCCTCAATCCTTGTCGGCGACCTCAACATCGCTCCGCTTGAGCAGGACGTCTGGTCCCACAAGCAGTTGCTGAAGATCGTCAGCCACACGCCCGTGGAGACGGAAGGCCTTCTCCAGGTGATGCAGCGCGGCGCCTGGCTCGACCTTATGCGGCAGCACGTGCCTGAGAACGAAAAGCTCTATACCTGGTGGAGCTATCGCGCCAAGGACTGGGAAGCGGCCGATCGCGGCCGCCGCCTTGACCACATCTGGAGCTCAAAGGATCTTGGGCCACACCTGCAGCGCATCGACATCCTGAAGGAAGCGCGCGGCTGGGAGCGGCCGTCCGACCACGTGCCTGTCACGGCGCACTTCAATCTCTGATCTGTCAGACAAAGCGGTGAAGCTGGGCCGCGGCTCTGGCCGCAAGCTCGGCAATATTGTCGCGGATACGGCTCTCGATCAACCGGGCTGCATCCGGATACTCCTCGATCAACCGATGGAAGAGTGAGCGCGTGATGCGGATGATGCTCGTGTCTTCCGTTGCAACGGCCGTAAACTTGCGCTCGACCAAGGTGATCAGGGCAAGTTCGGATAGAAGCGTGCCGGGTCCGACGGTGTTCTGGATCTCGGGCTGACCGTCGCGACCGGTGCGGCTGAGTTCGACATTGCCGCTGAGGATCACATAGGCGCTTTCTGCCGGCGAGCCCTCGCGGAAGAGCATCTGGCCGGCCGACATGACGCGGCGATCCGCACCAAAGGCGATCAGACGCAGCTGATCCTCGGACATGCCGTGGAACAGCGGCAGCTGCGACAGTAGCCTGATGTCGTCGTTTAGGGCCATGCTACGGTATGATCTTGTAGCCGCCGTTTTCCGTTACCAGAATCTCGGCGTTGGAGGGATCGCGTTCGATCTTCTGGCGGAGACGGTAAACGTGGGTTTCCAGGGTGTGTGTCGTCACCCCCGAATTGTAACCCCACACCTCTTCCAGCAGCACGTCACGGGTGACGACCTTTTGCTCCGCGCGATAGAGGTAGCGAATGATCGCGGCTTCCTTTTCGGTCAGACGGATCTTCTGCCCGCTGTCCATCGTCAGGAGCTTCTGGCTCGGCTTGAAGACATAGGGGCCGACATTGAAGGTGGCGTCCTCGCTCTGCTCGTGCTGCCGGAGCTGCACGCGGATGCGGGCAAGCAGGACGGCAAAGCGGAAGGGCTTCGCGATGTAGTCGTTAGCGCCAGCCTCCAAGCCCAGGATCGTATCCGAGTCCGTGTCATGGCCGGTCAGCATGATGATCGGGGCTTTCAAGCCGCCCTTGCGCAGCAGCTTCACGGCTTCGCGGCCGTCCATGTCAGGCAGGCCCACATCCATGATCAACAGGTCGATCGGCGTTGATCGCGCGCGCTCGACACCCTTGGCCGCTGTCGTTTCCTGGAGGACCGTGAATTCGTCATAGAGCGAAAGCTGCTCCGTGAGTGTCTCGCGGAGGTCGTCATCATCATCCACCAAGAGAATGGTGCGTGCGGTCATGCGGCTCTTTCCCTCGCCTACGGTCCCTCACTCCTACGCCAATTTTCCGGCATTGGCAAAGATCGGGCGACCGAGCTGTTGTCGTATACGATGCTATGTGATTTCAATCACAATCCTAGCAATCGCAAACACATGTGAGAAAAATGGAGAAAACAAGGCGTCCGACGCGGATAAAGTCGACGACCCTCCTCGTTCGTCCTGCGCCCGGCTAAAAAAGCAGGGCTTTGATCCAGTTCGGCGCCCTCAGGGTGCCTGCAGCGATCGGTCGTTCAGGCCGAACGGTTCTCAAGCGCGAGGGAGATGGCGCCACCCCAATCGCCTCGATGAAGCTGCTTTCCGGCTTCCGCCGTGGCGACCGGCCCACACATCTGGAGACGCCGCTTGCAATTCGCCGCATCCGTGAGGATATGCTCTGGTGCGACCAGCCGGACGACGCCAATTACAATCGCCTGGTCCGGGCGCCCTTCGGCCGCAGCCATGAGGAGATGAAGCGCAAGGACGGCCTCTACGACATCTGCCTCGTGCTCGACTGGAACGTCACGGCTCGGGCGCGCAATCGGGGCTCCGCGATTTTCTTCCATCTGATCAGGCCGGGTTACGAGCCGACCGTCGGCTGCGTCGCCGTTCATCCGCGCGATATGCAGCGTCTTCTGCCCTTCATGCGCAGAGGCAATGTCGTTCGTGTTCTTTGACGCTCGGGGGTGATAAACCAGTCCCGCTTACCTATATGCCCTTTCGACCGGCGCACGGCTGAAATGCGCGCAGGGAAATCCGCAAGAAGCGGATTCAATCATGCCCCGTCCAATTCTTCAAAATTACGGAGACATATTGTGGCACAGCAACCCATCATCACTTTCCATGACGGACATTCCATTCCCCAGGTCGGTCTCGGCGTGTGGCAGACGCCCCAGGAGATTGCGGCACCGACGGTGCGCACGGCCATTGCCGCCGGCTATCGCCACATCGACACGGCGTCCGGCTACGACAACGAGGAAGGCGTCGGCGAGGGCATCCGCTCGTCCGGCCTCGATCGCAAGGACATTTTCGTCACCACCAAGCTCCGCAACACCGACCAGGGCTACGACGCGACCATGCGCGCCTTCGAAGGCAGCCTGAGGAAGCTCGGTACTGATTATGTCGATCTCTACCTCATCCACTGGCCGTCGCCGCAGCGTGGGCTCTATCGCGAAACCTGGAAGGCCTTCGTGAAGATCCGGGAAGAGGGCCGCGCTCGTTCGATCGGCGTTTCCAACTTCTATCCCGACCATCTCGAACAGATCATCGGCGATACAGGTGTCGTCCCTGTCATCAACCAGATCGAGCTGCATCCGGATTTCCAGCAGCGGGCGGCGCAGGAAGCGCACAAGAAGCTGAACATTGCCACCGAATCCTGGAGCCCGCTCGGTCAGGGCAAGTTGATCGCCGATGCGACGATTGGCGAGATCGCCAGGAAGCACGGAAAGACACCCGCGCAGGTCATCATCCGTTGGCACATCGACAGCGGTCTCGTCGTCATTCCGAAGTCGGTGACGCCGTCGCGCATTGAGGAGAATTTCAAGGTCTTCGATTTCAAGCTGGATGCTGCCGACATGGCGGCGATTGCCAAGCTTGACGACAAGAGCGCCCGCATGGGGCCGGATCCGTACACGGCCAATTTCTGATCTGAACTTTGCGCTCCCTCCTCTTTATGCGGGGAGGAGGGAGACGCAGTTTTCACTCAGGCGAGCGAACGCGGCGTGACGAACCGCTCCAGCGTGCCGCTCTTTGGCTTTAGCCCTTTCCAGCGATCCACATCGAACTCGATGACGGCAAGTGCGGCTGTCGGGAATTTCTCCCTGATGCCAACACATGCCTCCGGGTCGCCTGCACCGATCAGGCCATCCGCAAGATCCTGAAAACCGGGATTGTGTCCGATCAGCATGAGGGTCCGGACCGATGGATCGATCGACTGTACGACGGCAGCGATCTTCGCCGCAGAGGCTTCGTACAAGTCCTCCGAATCTTGCTTTGCGATCGAGGGCGGCAGCTTTTTGGCGACGAGTTTCCAGGTCTGCTGCGTGCGGCGCGCGGACGATACAAGCACGAGATCGGGAATAAGCTTTTCACGCGCGAGGTAGCGGCCCATCAATGGCGCTGTCTTTTCTCCACGGCCGGCCAGCGGGCGGTCGTGGTCGGCCACGTCCTCCGGCCATGCGGATTTGGCGTGACGAAGAAGAAGCAGGCGTCGTTTGGTGGAGGGTTTTGCGGCGCTCATATGCTCACCTGAAAGGAGCCAGGGGGTCGAACGCGGCGATTGTCGCACCGAATACGTCCGGTGTCTGCTGAGATAGCCTCCCCCTCGTTTCCGAAGGGGAGGCCTTTATGCTTAGTTCCACTCGCGGATATCGACGAAGTGGCCGGCGATCGCCGCTGCGGCGGCCATCGCTGGAGACACCAGGTGCGTACGACCCTTGAAGCCCTGGCGGCCTTCGAAGTTGCGGTTCGAGGTCGAGGCGCAACGTTCGCCGGGCTTCAGGCGGTCGTCGTTCATGGCGAGGCACATGGAGCAGCCGGGCTCGCGCCAGTCAAAGCCGGCCGCCTTGAAGATCTTGTCGAGGCCTTCCTTCTCCGCTTGCTCCTTCACGAGGCCGGAGCCCGGAACGATCATGGCGTTGACGGTCGAGGCAACGGTCTTGCCCTCGACGACCTTGGCAACAGCGCGCAGGTCTTCGATGCGGCCGTTCGTGCAGGAGCCGATGAAGACGCGGTCGATGTTGATCTCGGTGATCGGGGTGCCGGGCTTCAGGCCCATGTAATCAAGCGCACGCCACTTGGAAGCGCGCTTCGTCTCTTCGGGGATTTCATCAGGGTTCGGAACGACGCCCTGAACGGAAATGACGTCCTCCGGCGAAGAGCCCCAGGATACGATTGGCGGCAGTTCGGCGGCGTTGAGCTTCACGACGCGGTCGAAATGCGCGCCTTCGTCCGACTTCAGGGTCTTCCAGTAAGCGATTGCCTGTTCCAGCGCCTCGCCCTTCGGCGCGCGCGGCTTGCCCTTGATGTACTCGAAGGTGGTCTCATCGGGCGCGATCAGGCCGGCGCGGGCGCCGCCTTCGATCGACATGTTGCAGATCGTCATGCGGCCTTCCATCGACAGCGCGCGAATGGCTTCGCCGGCGTATTCGATGACGTAGCCGGTGCCGCCGGCGGTGCCGATTTCACCGATGATGGCGAGAACGATATCCTTGGCGGTGACGCCAGCCGGCAGTACGCCGTCGACCTGCACCAGCATGTTCTTCGCCTTCTTCTGGATCAGCGTCTGGGTGGCGAGCACGTGCTCGACCTCAGACGTGCCGATGCCATGGGCGAGCGAGCCGAAGGCGCCATGCGTCGAGGTGTGGCTGTCGCCGCAGACAATCGTCATGCCGGGCAGGGTGAAGCCCTGTTCCGGTCCGATGATGTGGACGATGCCCTGGCGCTTGTCGTTTTCCGAGTAGTACTCGACATTGAATTCGGCGGCGTTGATGGCGAGTTGCTCGACCTGGATACGGCTCTCTTCGTTCTTGATGCCGAGATGGCGATCAGGTGACGTCGGGACGTTGTGGTCGACCACAGCCAGCGTCTTTTCCGGCGCGCGAACCTTGCGGCCAGTCATGCGCAGGCCTTCGAAGGCCTGCGGCGAGGTGACTTCGTGGACCAGGTGGCGGTCGATGTAGAGAAGACAGGTGCCGTCGTCCTGCTGATCGACCAGGTGGTCGTCCCAGATCTTGTCGTAAAGGGTACGCGGTGCGCTCATGGCGGTAGGTCCGTTCTTGGATGCGTATGGAAAAATGGAGTTGGTGGCGGTGAGGCCCGCCGGGCCGTCATTCGATCAACGAAGTCGGCTGTTGAGTGCACCGGAAACGGCCGCAAAGAAACGTGCCGGCAGGCGGTAGTGATCCTGCAGCACGAAAATATGCGCCCCAATGCAACTGAACTTGGATTCCATGCGCTGTCACATACCAATTTTTCGCGACGGCGGCAATTCGAATCATTCGGCCGCTAGCGCCGGTCTTTCCCGCGCATCCGTTTCTCCACCTGCCTCAGGGCAAGCGACAAACCGATCGTCAGGATGAGGTAGATATAGGTGACGATCGAATAGGTTTCAAAGAAGCGAAAGGAGCCGGAGGCATAGATCTTGCCCATCTGCGTGATGTCGGAGACACCGAGCACCGACACCAGCGACGAGTCCTTGACCATCGCTACGAAATCGTTCGACAGGGGCGGGAAGATCACCTTGATCGCCTGCGGAAAGACGACGAAGCGGAAGCGGTGATAGCGCGACAGGCCGAGCGCCTTGGCCGCCTCGATCTGGCCGTGGTCGACGGACTGAATGCCGGCGCGGAAGACTTCGGCGATGAAAGAGGAGTAGCCGATCATAAGGGCGATGATCGCTCGCCACATCAGCGAGAAGTCGCGCACCATCACTGGTTCGCTAAAGCCTGCCTGGATCAGCGGACTGGTCAGGAAGTTGTAGGCGGCGACGATGCCGGGGGCGCCGACGAAGGCGACATAGAAGAGCAGCACCAGCATCGGCACGCCGCGGATCACCTCGATGTAAAAACGCGAGATCTGGCGGAGCGCGACACTGTCGGACAATCCGAGCAACGCGACGCCGAGGCCGAGAAGGGTCGCCAGCGCAAAGCCCACCAGCGTCACGAAGATGGTAACGCCGACGCCATTGAAGACGGTGCGGAAGACCTGCGCATAGATGTCGTTGGCGATGATGACGACGGCAAGGACGATTCCGATCGCGACAAGGGCGACCAGCCACCAGGGGTAGTCGCCCTTCACATGCCCGCCAGGGGCTGGCTGCGGAGCCATCACGCGTTAACCGAAGACGGGATCATTCGCCCATCTTGTAGTCGAGGAACCACTTCTTGTTCAGCGCGTCGAAGGTGCCGTCGGCCTTCAGGCTTGCGATTGCGGCATTGACCGCGGCGACGAGATCGGAGCCCTTCGGGAAGATGAAACCGAAATCCTCCGTGCCGAGCGGGCCGCCAATGACCTTCAGGCCGCCGTTCGAGGCGTCGACATAACCCTTGGCAGCGACGCTGTCGGTCAGCACCACGTCGACGTCGCCGGCCTTGAGCGCCTGGACGGTGGCGCCGAAGGTTTCGAAGAGCTTGACGCGCGGGTTTTGCTCGTTGCCGTCAAGGATTTCGTAGACGGCGGTGTAGAAAGGCGACGTGCCCGGCTGCGCGCCGACGAGGCCTTCATTGAAGGCGCCGAAGGTCTTTGCGTCGGTGAAGCGGCTTTCATCGCCGCGCACCAGCATGAACTGCTGCGAACGCATGTAGGGATCGGAAAAATCGACCTTGGCCTTGCGATCATCCTTGATGGTGATACCGGTCATGCCGATGTTGTACTGGTTGTCGGAGACCGCCTGGATCATCGCGTCCCAGCTGGTGTTCTGGTACTCGACCTTGAAATTCAGCCGCTTGGCTATCTCGTTCATCGCATCATATTCCCAGCCGATCGCCTTGCCCGACTTCGGATCGACGAACTGTAACGGCGGATAGGCGTTCTCGGTGACGACGACGACCGACTTGCCCTTGAGGTCGGGAAGGTCGGCGGCGAAGGCGGCCAGCGGCGACAGGACGAGGGCGGTCAGTCCTGCAAGGACAGTGCGACGGAACGGCATTAAATATCTCCCCGAAATATAGCTCGCGAAACCTGTCATAGTTGCGAAGCGGATGGCAAGAGAATTGCCGTATGTCGCCGTTCAAAATCAGAAAAGGCGGTCCAAAGACCGCCCTTCCATGCGAAGATTTTTGCGGGACAGATCGCAAATGTCGTCAGCGAGACGCGATACCATCCAGTTTCTCAATGGCTCCGGTGGGCAAGGTGATATCGGCGACCGCGAGGTTCTCCCTGAGGTGGAGACGTGACGAGGTGCCGGGTATGAGCAAGATATTCGGCGCGCGCTGCAGAAGCCACGCAAGAGCAACCTGCATCGATGTTGCGTCAAGCTCCGCAGCGACATCCGACAGCGTGGACGATTGCAATGGCGAGAAGCCCCCGAGCGGAAAGAAAGGCACATAGGCTGTTCCTTCCGTCGCGAGCTGGTCGATCAGCGGATCATCCCCGCGATGCACAAGATTGTACTGGTTTTGAACGCAAACGATTTCGGTGATCTTTCTGCCATCCAAGACTTGCTTGGTGGTGACGTTGGAGAGGCCAACGTGTCTGACAAGGCCCTGGCGCTGAAGATCGGCGAGGACGGTGAGGGGTTCTTCCAGAGATCCCTCCGCCGGGCCATGGACATCAAATATGGCTCGCAGATTGACCACATCGATCACCTCGAGGCCCAGATTCTTGAGGTTGTCGTGAATTGCCAGCGTCAGCGCTTCTTTCGAGAAGGCCGGGTTCCACGACGCGTCTGGCCCACGCGTTGCTCCGATCTTCGTGACGATCACAAGATTATCCCGATAAGGATGCAGCGCCTCCCTGATGATCTGGTTGGTGATGTGCGGGCCGTAGAAGTCGCTGGTGTCGATGTGGTTGACGCCGCTTTCGACTGCTTCGCGCAACACAGCGATTGCCTCGGCGCGATCCTTCGGGGGTCCGAAGACGCCCTTGCCAGCAAGTTGCATGGCCCCGTAGCCAAGCCGCGCCAC
This sequence comes from Rhizobium sp. 01T417, assembly GCF_056398905.1. NCBI lineage: Bacteria > Pseudomonadati > Pseudomonadota > Alphaproteobacteria > Hyphomicrobiales > Rhizobiaceae > Rhizobium > Rhizobium sp. 01T417. The sequence goes on from NZ_JBFTQH010000002.1 coordinate 294,811, forward strand.
CGTGCTGTCGCCGAGTGTGAATGTGCCCGATTTTTCGAGATTGGACATGATCTGCTCCGTTTAAAGACAGGGCAGAAATAGGTCAGACCGGCTCTTGCGATAACGGCATGCATTCCGCACGGGCTGTTTGGAATTTCGGACAATGGCGGTGGGCGCGGCTGACGCGATCCGACCTGCCAGTGGCGCGCTAGCGAGCAACAAAAAAGGCGACCCGAAGGTCGCCTTCCCACAATCTCGAAGGATTGAAACTTATTCTGCTGCCGGTTCAGCCGCTGCGGCAGCTTCTGCTGCTGCCTTGGCTTCTGCAGCTTCCTGTGCTGCCTTTTCGGCTGCGAGCGCCTGAGCTGCTGCAACCTTTTCGGCTTCCAGGCGCGCCTTTTCCTCGGCAACTGCCTGACGCTCGGCGTCGTTGAGCTTGCGAGCGCGGGTGCCGGTGTTCTCGACGATACGAGCCGACTTGCCGCGACGATCGCGCAGGTAGTAGAGCTTCGCGCGACGGACCTTACCACGGCGAACGACTTCTACGCTTTCGATAGCAGGGGAGCAGACCGGGAATACGCGCTCGACGCCTTCGCCGTAGGAGATTTTGCGAACCGTGAAGTTCTCCTGCAGGCCGCCGCCGGAGCGAGCGATGCAAACGCCTTCGTAGGCCTGTACGCGGGTACGGTTGCCTTCCTTGACGCGGACGTTGACGCGAACGGTGTCGCCCGGGGAGAATTCCGGAAGCGTGCGCTGGGCTTCGATCTTGGCGACCTGTTCGGCCTCAAGCTGCTGAATGATATTCATGACTCAACCTCTTTGTTGGTTCAACAGCCAGAGCGCTCTGAACGATCTATCCTTGGTCGAGCCGCAGATATTTGCCGGTGAGGGCAGGAGCGAATTCGTCTGTTTTTCTTTACGTGGTTGATGGGAGTTTTCCCATTCCGGGCGTGCGCATACCGTATTGCGCAGGCTTTGTCACCCCTTTGGCCCGGAAATTTCGCAGCGCCGACCGCCAAACTGGGCTTTTGCCAGTGCTGCACGATATCAAGCCTGTGACTCATTTGATTAAATATTTGTCAAATGCACAACAGGGGAGCAGCATCGCCGGCGAGCCAGGCTCGTTTGCGGCTCTTGCCGCGGTTGCCGCGACATGGATCCCCTACTTTGCGGCTCTCTACCTGAATTTCTGCGATTTCTCGCGCTATACGAAGGACACCAAGACCTTGCGCAAGGGCAATCTCTGGGGCCTGCCGATCAACCTGCTCGCCTTCTGCCTCGTCGCGGGTGTCACAACGACGGCGGCATTCACCGTCTACGGCGAAGTACTGCTGCATCCGGAGGCGATCTCCGTGAAGTTCGACAACTGGTTCTTGGCATTGCTTGCGGCGCTGACCTTCGCCGTTGCAACGCTCGGCATCAACGTGGTCGCCAACTTCGTCTCGCCGGCCTTCGATTTCTCGAATGTCTTCCCCCGCCAGATCAGCTTTAAGCGGGGCGGTTGGATTGCCGCCCTGATTGCGTTGGTGCTCTATCCGTTCGCGCCGTGGGAAACGGGTGCCGCGCACTTCGTCAACTTCATCGGTTCGACGATGGGCCCGATCTTCGGGATCATGATGGTCGACTACTATCTGATCCGGAAGGGTGAGCTGAACGTCGCGGATCTTTATCAGGAGTATGGCGAGTTCCGCTTCCAGAATGGCTGGCACACGAATGCCTTCATCGCCTTCGTGGTCGGCTCGCTATTCTCATCGATCCTGCCGACGTTCACGTCGATCTTGCCGGAATGGTGGGGGACCTATGGCTGGTTCTTCGGCGTCGGCATCGGCGGTGATGTCTACTACGCATTGCGCGCGAGCGCACGCGGCTCTGCGGTGGGCGCTACCAACTGACACCCAAAACTCGAATGCCCGGGATCGGCCGGGCATTTTTTATTCTTCCAGCAGATCCGGGCGTCGTTCCCGGGTCAGCTGCAACGCCTGCTCGCGGCGCCATTTCTCGATCGCGCCGTGATTGCCCGATGTGAGGATCGGCGGAATCTCGCGGCCCTCCCATTCCTGGGGACGGGTGTAGTGCGGATGCTCCAGCAGGCCGCCTTCGAAGCTCTCATGCAGTCCGGAAAGATCATTGCCCATGACGCCAGGCAGGATGCGGACGATCGCATCCAGTATGGTGAGTGCAGCCGGTTCGCCGCCCGACAGCACGTAGTCGCCGATCGAGACCTCTTCCAGCTCGCGCGCATCGATGACGCGCTGATCGACACCCTCAAAGCGACCGCAAACGATGATGACGCCATCGCCGGAAGCAAGCTCGCGTACGCGTTCCTGCGTCAGCGGTTTTCCGCGCGGGCTCATCAGCAGCCGGGGGCGGCTGTCGTTCTCGGAGGCGCTGTCGATGGCGCGGGCGAGAACGTCGGGCTTGAGCACCATGCCGGCGCCGCCGCCAGCGGGCGTATCATCGACGGTGCGGTGTTTGTCGGTGGCAAAGTCGCGGATCTGCAGGGTATCGAGCGACCATTGGCCACGCTCCATCGCCTTCCCGGCGAGGGAGTAGCCGAGATGGCCCGGAAACATTTCCGGATAGAGGGTCAGCACGGTCGCGCGAAACGCCATCGACGGCCTCACTTCTTCTTTTTCGGCTTGTCGGGCGTGAAGTTCGGTGCGTCATCCTCACTATCGACGAGGCCAGCGGCGAGCGGATCGATGGTGATCCTGCCGCTTTCAAGGTCGATGTCGAGAACCGAGGCTTCAGAGAAGGGGATCAATACCGGGCGCTTGCCGGGACCCTTGAGCTCCAGCAGATCGCCGGCGCCGAAGTCGAAAACGCCGGTCACGGTGCCATAGCTGACGCCCTGGTCGTCGAGCGCTTCCAGACCCTCGAGATCGGCGTAGAAGAATTCGTCTTCTTCCAGCTCCTCGTCCGGCAGGTTGTCGCGCTCGATGTAGAGCTCCAGTCCGTTCAGCGCCTCGGCGGCATTGCGGTCGTTGATGCCGCGGAATCGGACGACGACGACGTTCTTCATTTCCCGGATATCGAGAATCTCGAAGGTGCGGCCATCAAGGCTGTGCAGGTTGCCGTAGTCGCCGAGCGCGGTCGGATCGGCGGTATAGGCCTTAGCGCGTACTTCGCCGCGCAGGCCTTGGGCGCCACCGATCGTTGCCATCAGAACCGGATTTTCAAGCTTTGGCATGACGTCCTTCACATGAAGCCGCAAATCTGGGCTTCTCTTAAACGAAGTGCAGCGGAATGGAAACGAAAACGGGCGGCATGTCGCCATGCCGCCCGTTCGATAAGGGAAGGTTCCCGATTATTCTGCGGAAGCAGCAGCTTCAGCAGCGTCGGCGGCCTTCTGAGCCTTTTCAGCAGCGCGCTCCTGAGCCTTCTTGCCCGGCTTTGCCTTTTCCGGGTTGTTCTTGGCATCGCGCTTTGCGAGGCCGGCCTCGTTGAGGAAGCGCAGAACGCGATCGGTCGGCTGTGCGCCCTGATCGAGCCAGTGCTTGATGCGGTCGTTGTTCAGCGTGATGCGAGCGCCGTTGTCCTTGGCGAGCATCGGGTTCCAGGAACCGAGGTTCTCGAGGAAGCGGCCATCGCGCGGCGAACGGGCGTCGGCGAGAACGATGTGGTAGTACGGGCGCTTCTTGGAACCACCGCGTGCGAGACGAATTTTCAGTGCCATTTTCTTTACTCCTTGGACTTTTCTGGACCGCCTGATCCGGCGGTATGGTTCATTTTGCTGCGGCGCCGTTTTCGGCGTGGTCTGCAGCGATCTGCTCATGATGCCGGATGACTTCCTTGATGATGAAGTTCAGGAACTTCTCGGCGAAATCCGGATCCAGATTGGCATCCTTCGCCAGATGGCGGAGACGTTCGATCTGGTATTCTTCGCGCGCCGGATCGGCCGGCGGCAACTTGTACTTGGCCTTGAGAACGCCGACCTCTTTGGTGCAGCGGAAGCGTTCGGCCAGGATATGGACCAGCGCGGCGTCGATGTTGTCGATCGACTGGCGATAGTTCGAAAGTTGGGCTTTGATTTCAGGATCAATCATTGTCTACGCGACCCCTTCACTTCTTCTTGGGCAGGCCGGGAAGGCCTGGGAAACCACCGCCGAGACCCGGCAGCTTGGCGCCGCCCAGACCCGGCAAACCGCCACCGCCGAGGCCGGGCAGCCCGCCGCCCGGCTTTCCTAGACCGGCAGCTTCAGCTTGCTTCTGGAGCGCTTCGAGCTGCTTGGGGTCGATATTCGAAAGATCGGGCATGCCACCGCCAAGGCCACCAAGGCCCATCTTGCCGGCAAGGCCACCCATCATCTGCTTCATCAGGCCGCCCTTACCCTTGCCGCCCATCATCTTCATCATGTCCGCCATCTGGCGATGCATCTTCAGAAGCTTGTTGATGTCGGCGGCATCGGTGCCAGAGCCGGCGGCGATGCGCTTCTTGCGGGAGTGCTTGAGAATATCGGGGTTGGCGCGCTCGGCCTTGGTCATCGAGCCGATGATGGCGAGCTGACGGCCGAACAGGCTGTCGTTCAGACCGGCCGAGGCCATCTTGTCCTTCATCCCAGCCATGCCGGGCATCATGCTCATGATGCCGCCCATGCCACCCATCTTCTGCATCTGGCGCAGCTGGTCGGCGAGGTCGTTGAGATCGAACTTGCCCTTGGCCATCTTGGCGGCCATGGCAGCCGCCTTCTCGGCGTCGATGTTTTCAGCGGCGCGCTCGACGAGCGAAACGATATCGCCCATGCCGAGGATGCGGTCAGCAATACGGCGGGGATGGAACTCTTCGAGTTCGCCCATACGCTCGCCGACACCGATGAGCTTGATCGGCTTGCCTGTCACCGCGCGCATCGAAAGTGCTGCACCGCCACGGCCATCGCCGTCCATGCGGGTGAGCACGAGGCCGGTGATGCCGACGCGCTCGTCGAAGTTGCGCGCCAGGTTGACGGCGTCCTGACCGGTCAGCGAGTCCGCGACCAGCAGGATTTCATGCGGATTCGACTTCTTCTTGATGTCGGCCATTTCGACCATCAAGGGCTCGTCGATATGCGTGCGGCCGGCGGTGTCGAGGATGACGACGTCATGGCCACCGAGCCGGGCTGCTTGCACGGCGCGCGCGGCGATATCGGTCGGCGACTGGCCGGCAATTACGGGCAGCGTGTCGACACCAGTCTGGACACCAAGCTGGCGCAGCTGCTCCTGGGCGGCCGGACGTCGCGTATCAAGCGACGCTATCAGCACCTTCTTCTTCTCGCGGTCGGTGAGCCGTTTGGCGATCTTCGCGGTCGTCGTCGTCTTACCGGAGCCCTGCAGACCGACCATCATGATGACGACGGGGGCGGCCGCATGCAGGTCGACGCCGACGCCTTCGCCGCCGAGCATCTCGATCAGCTCGTCATGGACGATCTTGACGACCATCTGGCCGGGCTTGATCGACTTCAGGATCTCGGCGCCGACGGCCTTTTCGCGGACGCGATCGGTAAAGGAGCGCACGACATCGAGCGCCACGTCAGCCTCCAGAAGCGCGCGGCGAACCTCGCGCAGCGCTGCGGAAACATCGCTTTCCGAAAGCGCGCCACGGCCTGTCAGTCCATTCAGAATGGATCCAAGACGGTCCTGGAGGTTCTCAAACATCGGCTCTTCCTTGTGATTTCCTGAAGACGGAAACCTTGTGCTTTTCCTTGACGAAAACAAGACGCATAGCCAAAAAGCACCCGAGGGCGCATCGCGCTGTCGGGTGTGGACCTCCGGGATCTCTTTATACCTCTACGGGTCCCGGTCGGTGGCTCGAGTCTTGAAGCTCGTCGCAGATTGAGCGGCGGTAAACAGGAAAACGGACCGCGAGTCAAGGGAACGCCGAGAAAAGACGGCGTTTCGACCTTTCAAAAGCGCGCGCCCGATCCCAGATCTGCTTTCCCTGCAACGGAATCGCTTTGTATGCCTACGGCCAAAAGACGCAATCCCTACTATCAAGGGCCTGTCTCCGATCACTTCGACGGCACGCATTTCTTCAATCCGGATGGTATCGAGCCTCTCGGTTTTCGAGATCTGATGCGATGGCAGTTTGGCGGCAACCGCGATCGCTGGCCGAAGTCGGTTCCGAGCCCCTTCGTACCGGCCAAGCCGGATGCGCGCGTTGATGGCGACGATCTGCGGGTAACCATGGTCGGCCACGCGACGATGCTGGTGCAGGTCGCGGGGCTCAATATCCTGACAGATCCCGTATGGTCCGATCGGGCCAGCCCCTTCGCCTTCGCCGGACCGAAGCGCGTCGTGGCACCCGGTATCGCGTTCGACGACCTGCCGCCGATCGACCTCGTTCTCGTTTCGCATAACCACTACGATCATCTCGATGTCGCGACGCTCAGGCGGCTGCAGGCGAGGCATCGGCCGCATGTCGTAACGCCGCTTGGCAACGATACGATCATTCGTCGCGCCGTTCCCACCATGCAGGTGACGGCGATGGATTGGGGCGAGCGCATCCCGCTTGCCGGCATCCGCATCGATGCCGAGCCGGTGCATCATTGGTCGGCACGCGGCACCGGGGATCGTCGCATGGCGCTCTGGGCCGCCTTCGTCCTGTCAACGCCAGCCGGGAAGATCTACCATGTCGGGGATACGGGCTTTCATGGGGGCGTCAACTACAGGGCTGCCCAGCAGAAGCATGGTGCCTTTCGCCTCGCCGTCCTGCCTTTCGGAGCCTATGAACCGCGCTGGTTCATGAAGGGCCAACATCAGAATCCTGATGAAGCGGTGATGGGAATGGAGCTTGCCAATGCTGCCTATGTGGCCGGCCATCACTTTGCGACGTTCCAGCTGACCGACGAGGCAATCGAGACGCCGGTCAAGGCGCTAAAGACAGCCTTGGCCGAGCGCGAAATACCGCAGGAGCGGTTCAGGCCGCTTAGAGCCGGCGAGGTATTCGACGTGCCAGCGGCATGATCAATGCGCGTGGGCTCCGGCACCATGCGCATTGATGATGGTGTCGGCCTCCTTGCCGTAGAGTTCTTCGAAATGATCGAAGGTCTTGGAGAAGTGGCCGATGCCCTGCGTTGCCGATCTGAGCGACCGGGCCAATTCATCAAGCACGCCGCCAGGCACGAGCGCTCGAAATATATCCCAGCCCTTCGCGTTCTCGTCCCGGTCGAAGCCGAGCACCTGTCCCTTGAGCGAGGAGACGAGCGTCACCATTCCGCCGGAATAGACCGAGGGGATATGGATCTCCACCCGCACCACAGGCTGCATGAGAACGGCGGAAGCTTGTGAAAGCGCTTGCTTGACGCCCATTTTCCCAGCGGTCCGGAAGGCGAAATCGGAGCTGTCGACCGAGTGATACTGGCCGTCGGTCAGCACGACGTCGACATCGACGACCTGGAAGCCGAGCGGACCTTTCTCCATGGCTTCGCGGGCGCCGGCTTCAACAGCTGGGATGTAGTTTCGGGGCACGGTCCCGCCCTTGACGCTTTCGCCGAAGGTGAAGCCCTGGCCGCGCTCGTTCGGCCTGACGCTGAGTTGCACGTCTGCGAACTGTCCGGCGCCGCCCGTTTGCTTGCGGTGCCGGTAGCGCACATCCGAAGGTTTGGAAATGGTTTCTCGGTATACGGGGTTTGGTGCGCGTTCGGAAACTTCGACGCGGAAGACCTCCGACAGTGTTTTGCGGAGATCACGCAGATGGACCGGCCCCTGGGCGCAGATCAGCGCCGCGCCTGTGCCTTCCTCCTGCATCACCTTCAAGCCGCGATCGGTTTCCGCCAGTTTCGCCAGCGTCGCGGAAAGCTTGGTTTCGTCCCGTTCGCTGCCGGGAACGAGAATTCTTTCCAGCATCGGTGTCGGCGGTGTCGTCCAATCGGGCGGCTCGACGCTGGCTGTCTGCGTCAGCAGGGCAGTCGCTGGCAGATGGTCGGATTTGAGTGCGGCAAAGACGCTGCCAGCCTCCACGCTGCCACTGATTGGCTTTCCGTTGCCGGCCTCCTGCAGCGGACCCAGCGTGGCGCCGCCCAAGGGAGCGCCCTGCTTCAAGCCGTCGGCGAGCGCCCGCACCAGCACCGTCTTGCCGACATTAGCCTTGTGGTAGGCGTGGAAACTCACGGCAGAAAGGGCCGCTTCTTCCACACTTCCTGCGAGCCTCGACCGCAGTGCCGTTGCCGGCGGCGCTTCGTGGCGAAGGGCCTTCATCAGGCGCATGATGCCGTTGCTGTGCGAGGCTGAGCCGAACAGCACGGGGATAACCCGGTTCTCCTTGAGAATTCGCGAAGAGATCGTAAACAGCGTATCGCTTGCCGGCTCCCGGTCTTCGATGAGCTCCTCGAGAAGCCAGTCATCGAACTCCGAGAGCTGTTCCAGCATTTCGGCCCGCGCCTCGTGCTCCCGCTCGACGGCATCCTGCGGCAGCTCGATCAGCGCGGACGGCTGACCTTCCCGATAGCGCCAGGCGCGTTCGGAAATCAGGTCGCAGCTGCCGACGATCCGGTCGCCTTCGCGGATGGGTACTTGCCGCAGGACAAGCGGATGGTTGGAATAGGTCTGAAGTGCGGCAATGACATCGCGCAACCGGCCGCGCGGCTCGTCCATCCTGTTGATGAAAATCAGGCAGGGCGTGCCGGAGGCCTCGATGGCGCGCAGATAGGGTGCTGCCAGCACGGCTTCATCAGGCGTCGGCGATATGCAGAGGATACAGGCGTCGCTGACGAGCAGGGCATCCTGCGCCAGGGCCAGTGCCTCATTTGCCCCGGGAGTGTCGATCGCACACCACGCTTCGTCCTTGAAGTCAAATTCCGTCAGGCTTGATCCATATGGAGAGGCTGACTTTCTGGGCGTTCCCTCGAGCGAGGCCAGCTTTGCGACGAGTGTCGTTTTTCCCGTCTGCGAGGGCCCAAGTACGGTGACGCAGCGCATCGGCGATCCTCCCTGCCAAAAGCACCATCCCAGAGCAAGAATGCCCCGAAGCGGCGAAAAGCGCTAGATATCTGCACTCATTCTTAAATATGAGGTCACGGCATTTGCTCTCTGGCAATGTGTGGCTCATCCACCGCCAGTCAAGCCACTGGTAATTCCCCCGCATTTCCGCCATATACAGCCCAAACAGAGACGGACATGACACTATGAGCGCAACGGTCGAATTCGCGAAGATGAACGGGCTTGGCAACAAGATCCTGGTCGTCGACATGCGCGGCCGCACAGACAAGGTAGCGCCTGCGGCGGCAATCGCGCTGAATGCCGCTGACGACACACAGTTCGACCAGATCATGGCGATCCATGATCCAAAGGCAGCTGGCACAGATGCCTGGATCGATATTCTGAACTCCGACGGCTCGAAGGCGCAGGCCTGTGGCAACGGCACGCGCTGCGTTGTGCAGGCGCTTGCTTCGGAAACCGGCAAGAAGGTTTTCACATTCCAGACGGTGGCCGGCATCCTCAATGCCACCGAGCATGAAGACGGGACGATCTCCGTCGATATGGGCAAGCCGGTCTTCGACTGGGACAAGATCCCGCTTGCGGAAGAATTCCACGATACCAGCCGCATCGAGCTGCAAATCGGGCCGATCGACAATCCCGTGCTGCATTCGCCCTCGGTCGCTTCCATGGGCAATCCGCATGCGATCTTCTGGGTTGACCGTGATCCGATGTCGTTCGATCTCGGCCGCTTCGGGCCGCTTCTCGAAAACCATCCGATGTTTCCGGAGCGCGCCAATATCACGCTGGCGCAGGTGACTTCTCCGAACTCGATCACGACGCGCACCTGGGAACGGGGCGCGGGACTGACGCTCGCCTGCGGTTCGGCCGCTTGTGCGACGGCCGTTTCCGCCGCCCGCACCGGTCGGACAGGGCGCGAAGTCGCGGTGAAGGTTGCAAGCAGCCCCAATCAGGGCGTTCTGACGATCGAATGGCGCGAACGCGATGCTCACGTCATCATGACGGGCCCGGCTGAATGGGAATGGTCGGGCACGCTCGATCCGTCGACGGGTGCGTGGTCGCGCGATGCGGCGCCGGGAGCCGAAGCGCGGTGAGCGGCGTCGAGGTCATCACCTTCGGCTGTCGTCTCAATACCTACGAATCCGAAGTGATGCGGGCGGAGGCCGAGAAGGCCGGGCTCAATAATGCCATCCTCGTCAATACCTGTGCGGTTACCGGCGAAGCTGTGCGTCAGGCACGCCAGGCGATCCGACGTGCGCGGCGCGACAATCCTCACGCCCGCATCATCGTCACTGGCTGCGCGGCCCAGACGGAAAAAGAAACCTTCGCCGATATGGCCGAGGTCGATGCTGTCCTCGGCAACGAGGAGAAACTGAAGAGCGCTTCCTATCGCTCCCTGCCGGATTTCGGCGTTTCGGCGGAAGAGAAGCTGCGCGTCAACGACATTATGAGCGTGCGCCAGACGGCGCCGCAGATGGTCAAGCATATCGATGGTCATGTGCGGGCTTTCATCCAGGTCCAGAACGGTTGCGACCACCGCTGCACTTTCTGCATCATTCCCTATGGCCGCGGCAATTCGCGCTCCGTGCCGATGGGGGCGGTCGTCGACCAGGCGCGAAAGCTCGTCGAAACCGGCTACCGGGAGATCGTGCTGACCGGGGTCGATGCGACCAGCTATGGCGCTGACCTGCCCGGTGAGCCGACGCTCGGGCTGCTTGCCAAGACGCTGTTGAAGCAGGTGCCGGATATTCGCCGCCTGCGGCTTTCGTCGATCGACAGCATCGAAGCGGACAAGCATCTGTTGGACCTCATTGCCGACGAAGCGCGGTTCATGCCGCATCTCCACCTTTCGCTGCAGCATGGCGACGACATGATCCTGAAGCGGATGAAGCGTCGCCATTCGAGCGCGGATGCCCTAGCTTTCGTCAACGACGTGCGCCGTCTGCGGCCGCAGATGAGCTTCGGCGCGGACATGATCGCCGGCTTTCCAACCGAGAGCGAAGAAATGTTCGCCAATGCGGTGCGGCTGGCGGAAGAGGCCAATATCGCTCATCTCCACGTGTTCCCTTACAGCCCGCGGCCGGGGACACCTGCCGCGCGCATGCCGCAGCTCGATCGCGCGCTGGTCAAGGAGCGGGCAGCGCGACTGCGCGCCACTGGACATCGCCTGCATCAGTCCCATCTCGACGGAATGGTCGGAACGCAGCAATGGCTGCTGGTGGAAAACAACGGTTTGGCGCATACCGAGAACTTCACGCTTGTCGCAGCGGCGGGACTTGCGCCCCGAAGCTTCGTGCAGGCTGTCATCACCGGACACAACGGCAAACACCTCGACATGCAATTGACGGCCGCCGACGCGGCCTGAGTTTACGGAATCCTCATGGCGTTCAATTTCATCAAAAAGGTCTTCACCTTCGGCCCCAAGCCGGAGGAAGAGCAGGCGCCGGGGGCGGTCGAGACGAAAGCGCTCGAAACCGAGCTGGAGCCGCATTCGCGCGAGGAGAACCTTCCGGTTGCCGCAGACCTGGTTCTGGCGGAAGAGGTGGATACGGCCGGCGGGCCTGCCGATGACGTAGCTGAGGACGCCTCGATCGAGGAGCTTGCCGAGCAGGCCGAAGCGTTCACACCCGTTGAGGACGACGTTTCCGAGGTCTTGCCGCCTGAGATGCAGGTAGGCGATGTGGGTCTTGTGCCGCTCTCGTTGCTTGAAGACGAAGCGGAGCTCGATACTCCTGCTGGAAGCACGCTGGGAGAGACGGTTCCTGTTGCGCCTTCCCTGCAGCCGGAAATCGGCGATGAGGCAGAGGATGATAGTGTCGCGGAACTAGCATCTCTCGGCGAAACCGAAGAGACGTCGGCTGCAGAGCTTACAGCTGAAGCCGATGTGGAACAGCAGCCTATCGCCGATCGGGCCTCTCCCGCCGAGCATGAGGTATCTACGCCGGCGGAGGATGATAGCGTTTCCGGAGATATCTCCGTGACTCCCGTTCTTCCAAAGGGATTTGCCACCGGTCCCGCGGCTTCCGAGTCCGCGCCTCTGGTGCCGGCCTCAAGACTTTCCTGGTTCCAGCGCCTGCGCGCCGGCCTTGCCCGCACCTCGTCGCAACTTACCGGCCAGATCGCGGCCCTTTTTACCAAACGCAAGCTCGATGACGACACGCTGCAGGATCTCGAGGATCTGCTGATCCAGGCCGATCTTGGCGTCGAGACGGCCATGCGCGTCACCGATACGCTGGCCTCCGAGCGCTACGGCAAGGACGTCACCGGCGAGGACGTGAGCCGCATCATGGCAAGCGAGATCGCCAAGGTGCTGAAGCCGGTCGCCAAACCATTGCAGCTCGATCTCACCCACAAGCCGCACGTCATCCTCGTCGTCGGTGTCAACGGAACAGGCAAGACCACGACGATTGGCAAGCTGGCGGCCAAGCTCTCGGGCGCTGGCCTCAAGGTGATGGTTGCCGCCGGCGATACCTTCCGCGCCGCTGCCATCGAGCAGCTGAAGATCTGGGCCGACCGCACCAAGTCTGAATTCATCGGCACCAAGCTCGGTGCCGATGCGGCGGGTCTCGCCTACGATGCCTTCGAGCAGGCCAAGGCGAAGAAGTGCGATGTGTTGATCATCGATACCGCCGGCCGCCTGCAGAACAAGGCGGAGCTGATGGCAGAGCTCGAGAAGATCGTTCGGGTTCTCGGCAAGCTCGATCCGGATGCGCCGCATACGGTGCTGCAGACGCTCGATGCGACGACGGGGCAGAACGCCCTGTCGCAGGTGGAAATCTTCAGGAACGTTGCCGGCGTGAACGGACTGATCATGACGAAGCTCGACGGCACGGCGCGTGGCGGCATTCTCGTGGCGATCTCTGCCAAGCACAAGCTGCCGGTCTATTTCATCGGCGTCGGCGAAGGTGTCGATGATCTCGAACCTTTCGAGGCCGAGGATTTCGCGCACGCCATTGCCGGGCTCGGTCAATAATGCCACAGATATGCCGACAAACACGGGCAAGCGTCTCGTGTGGCACAAACGGATTTGAGATAGAATGACGACCGAGAGCGATATCACCCCAAGCGCGGCCGACCGGCATCACCCGATGCTGAAGCTGGCGCTGGAGCTTGGCCCGCTGCTGATCTTCTTCTTCGCCAACCTGCGCGGCGCCTGGCTGGTCGAAAGGTTTCCGGCTCTGTCGGAGCTTGGCGGACCACTGTTCGTGGCGACGGCCCTCTTCATGGCGGCGACGGTGACCTCGCTGGTGGTCTCGAAGATCATTCTCGGGCATCTGCCGATCATGCCCTTCGTGTCGGGCATCGTGGTCGTCATCTTCGGATCGCTGTCGATCTACCTGCAGAACGAGACCTTCATCAAGATGAAGCCGACCATCGTCAACGCGCTCTTCGGCGTTGCGCTGCTGGGCGGCCTGGCTTTCGGCAAGTCGCTGCTCGGCTACGTCTTCAATGCGGCCTTTCAGCTCGATGCCGAGGGATGGCGCAAGCTGACGATCCGCTGGGGAATCTTCTTCCTCTTCCTGGCGGTGCTGAACGAGGTCGTCTGGCGCAACTTCTCCGATGACTTCTGGATCGCCTTCAAGGTCTGGGGCACGATGCCGATCACCATCATCTTCACCATGGCGCAGATGCCGCTCATCATGAAGCACACTGTGACCTCGGCGGGAGAGGCCGAGAAGTGACGACACTGGATACGGCAGAGAGAGCCAAGCACCAGACCTTCTGGTTCGCCGCATGCGGTGCGGTCCTGCTGATCCAGATCATCGCCGAATATATGATGGGCCGCACCCCCATCTGCACCTGCGGATACATCAAGCTTTGGGAAGGCACCGTCAATTCCAGCGGTAACTCTCAGCATATTTCCGACTGGTACACGCCGTCTCACATCATTCACGGCTTCATTTTCTACGGCGTTACGCACCTTCTTTTGCGCGGCAAGCCGATTGCCGTGCGGCTGCTTCTGGCGCTCGTCATCGAATCCGGCTGGGAACTGCTGGAAAACTCGCCTGTCATCATCGACCGCTATCGAACGGCGACGATCTCGCTCGACTATTACGGCGACAGCATCGTGAACTCGGCAATGGACACGGTCTTCATGGTGATCGGGTTCTTCTTCGCCTCGCGGGCGCCGGTCGCACTGACGGTCGCAATCGCGATCTTCTTCGAGCTTCTGACCGGCTACCTGATCCGTGACAACCTGACGCTCAACGTGCTGATGCTGATCTGGCCGGTCGAGGCGATCAAGACCTGGCAGAGTGCGCTCTGATCAGGAGGCCGGCTTGCCGAGCGCCGTCTCCACGGCGTGGAAGAGGCCTTCCCTGAGACTGACATCGTCGAACGGGCCGACCCGCTTGTAGAGGATCGTGCCATCAGGGGCGACGAGATAGCTTTCGGGGATGCCATAGACACCCCAATCGATGGCCGCCTGCCCTTTGGGATCGACGCCGATGGCGGCGAAGGGATTGCCGAGTTCGCCGAGGAAGCGAAGCGCGTTGTCGTTCTTGTCCTTGTAGTTGATGGCAACCACATTGAGCCGGCTGTCCTTTGCCAGTTGCATCAGGATCGGATGCTCGTCGCGACAGGGAATGCACCAGGAGGCAAAGACGTTGACGAGCGTCAGTTTTCCCTTGATGGCACTGTCGGTCAGCGCCGGCAGGTTGGCGCCTTCGAGCGGCGCAAGGTTCAGCGCCGGCGCCTTCGTGCCGATCAGTGCGGAGGGGATTTCCGAGATATTCTTGCCGTGGACGTCCTGATCGTAGAGCATCTTTGCTGCGGTGGCTGCGATGCCGGCGAAGACAACCAACGGGATCAAGGCGACGGCATAGCGTCCAAATCCGCGCTTGGCGGAGTTCGTTTCAGGGGTGGTGCTCATTTGCCATCCGTTGTTCGCGATGAGCGGCGGCGGATGCCGGAGGCTTCAAGGGCTGCCAGTTCTTTCCGCCGAGCGCGGCCATCGGCCCAGGTCCAAAGGGTAACCGCGGCCGCGATAAGGGCGGCAAAGCCGTAAGCGCCATAGACATAGAAAGCGTGTGTCATGACTATCCCTCGCGGCTTGCCAGGCGGGCGGCCAGTCGACGCTGAGCGGCGACGCGGCGACGCCAGATCTCGTTGCGGATCGCCATGATGTGCAGCGTGAGGAAGAGCGCGGTAAATGCAACCGCCATCACCAGCAACGGCCGCAGGAACTCGGGATCGATGGCCGGACCATCGAGGCGCAGCACACTCGCGGATTGATGCAGTGTATTCCACCATTCGACCGAAAACTTGATGATCGGGATGTTGACGAAGCCAACGAGAATGAGGACGGCGCTGACGCGGGCGGCCTTTGAAGGGTCGTCGATCGCGCGATTGAGGGCGATGAGCCCGAGATACATCAGGAACAGAACGAAGACGGAGGTGAGCCGGGCGTCCCAGACCCACCAGGTGCCCCACATCGGCTTGCCCCAGAGGGACCCAGTCACCAGGGCAATCAGCGTGAAGGCGGCGCCGAGCGGGGCTGCGGCCTTCGCCGACACATCCGCCAGCGGATGGCGCCAGACCAGCGTGCCGACGGCCGAGAGGCTCATGATCGTGTAGCCCATCATCGCCAGCCACGCGGCCGGCACGTGGACATACATGATGCGAACCGTTTCACCCTGCTGGTAGTCGCCTTCTGTCGTGAAGCTGAGATACAGCCCCACGATAAAACAGAGGGCCGTGAAACCGGCCATCCACGGGAGGATGCGTGCGGCCAGCGCCAGAAACCGTGTCGGATTGGCGAGATCGCTGAATTTCGTGATGGCAAGGCTCGTTTCGCTCATGCCGTTTTCCTTACCGCGATATGCCTGACGCCGCAATCGAGTGCCCGATCAATCCGACGTGTGACGCAGCGCAAGCGCGGCAGCCACCGGTCCGATCACCGCGAAGAAGAGGGTCAGCGCCATCAGGATGAGGAAGGGCGGCAGAAAGGGCGATGGCCCCTCGACCGCCGCGTAAGTGGCACTGACGCCGAAGATCAGCACGGGGATCGTCAGCGGCAGCACCAGAATCGACACCAGCAGACCGCCACGCGGCAAGGCGACGGCAACGGCAGCGCCGACGGCACCGATGAAGGTAATCGCGGGAGAACCGACGAGCAGCGTCAGCATGGTCGCGCCGATGGCGGTCTCGCTCATATTCATGAAGAGGCCAAGCAACGGCGAGGCGATAACCAGCGGCAGGCTGGTGGCGACCCAGTGCGCCAGGCATTTGACGAGCACCGTCAGCACCAGCGGCGTTTCCTGCATCAGCATCAGATCGAGTGAGCCATCATCGCGCTCGGCTTGAAACAGGCGGTCAAGACCGAGCAGCGCCGCAAGCAGCGCACCGATCCAGACGATTGCCGGGCCGATGCGGGACAACAGTGCGAGATCGGGCCCGACACCGAAGGGGATGACCGCGACAATGGTCAAGAAAAAGAGAACGCCGATCAGCGCGCCGCCGCCGGCGCGTATCGAAAGCTTGAGGTCTCGCAGAAGCAGGGCAGTCATTCCCACACTCCCGGTCCGGCGTGGGCAAATCCCGCCATCCGCAATTCCTGCGCGCCTTCCAGTCCTAGCGGCTGGTGGGTTGCCGCGAGCACGATGCCGCCGTTGCAGCGATGCGCTTCAACAAGCTCGGCAAACAGACGGTCGCCGCTTTTATCCAGCGCAGCAGTCGGCTCATCAAGGATCCAGACCGGCCGGTGGGCGATAAGCAGCTTGGCGAACGCGAAGCGGCGCTGCTGCCCGGCAGAGAGGTAGCCGAACGGAAGGTGCGTGATGCCCTCGAGACCGACCGCCTCGGCTGCCTCGTCGATCGAGACGGTGGAAGCGCCATGGCTATCGCCAAGAAAGCACCGCCAGAAATCGAGGTTTTCGGCGACCGTCAACTCGCTCTTCATTGCATTGCGGTGACCGAGATAGTGGCTGACTTCCCCGACGCGCCGGTGAGTGTTGCCGAGCGAATCGGTGAAGCTGACCGAGCCCTTTTCCTGATGCAGCAGACCGGCGACGACGCGCAGCAAAGTCGACTTTCCTGATCCATTTTTGCCTGTCAAAACCAGTGCTTCGCCCGATTCCAGGCGAAAGGAGAGGCCTTCGAAAATCAGGTCTTCGCCCCGGCGCGCAGCCAGATTGGCGGCCTCGAGAGACATGACTTTTCCGTGGTTTAATTTTTCAGTCATCGCAACGCAAAAAAATCCGAAATGGGTCACGCACTCTCTGGCACCTTTCATAGAAATTATCTATAAGACCCGCAACCACGCCAGCGGTCGGCGTGAATATCATCCTTGCGCCGAACATGGGCTTCGCTCCACGTGCGGACAGCGGAAATGGCCGTACCCGCATCCTGATGTGCATTACGTGCATAGGCGTCCGCACGATTGTGTTCGCTATCAGAAACGGGGTCTCTCGTGTCTAAATCTCTTGACAGCTTCAATTGTCGTTCCACGCTTTCCGTGAATGGTAAGGACTACGTCTATTTCAGCCTGCCCAAGGCTGAGGCGAATGGCCTGCCGGGTGTTTCGAAGCTCCCTTACTCGATGAAGGTTCTGCTTGAGAACCTGCTGCGCTTCGAAGACGGTCAGTCCGTGACGAAGGACCACATCCTTGCTGTTGCCGAATGGCTGAACAACAAGGGCGCTGTCGAAAACGAAATCGCTTATCGCCCGGCGCGCGTGCTGATGCAGGACTTCACCGGCGTTCCCGCCGTCGTCGACCTCGCTGCAATGCGCGACGCGATGGTGTCGCTCGGCGGCGATCCGGAAAAGATCAACCCGCTGGTTCCCGTCGATCTCGTCATCGACCACTCGGTTATCGTCGACGAATTCGGTACGCCGCAGGCGTTCGCCAAGAACGTCGAGCTGGAATACCAGCGCAACGGCGAGCGCTACCGCTTCCTGAAGTGGGGCCAGCAGGCATTCAAGAACTTCCGCGTCGTTCCTCCGGGCACCGGCATCTGTCACCAGGTCAACCTCGAATATCTCGGCCAGACCGTCTGGACGAAGGAAGAGGACGGCGAGACGATTGCTTATCCGGACACCTGCGTCGGTACGGACTCGCACACCACGATGATCAACGGTCTCGGCGTTCTTGGCTGGGGCGTCGGCGGCATCGAAGCGGAAGCGGCCATGCTCGGTCAGCCGGTCTCGATGCTCCTGCCTGAAGTCATCGGCTTCAAACTCACCGGCAAGCTCAAGGAAGGCGTCACCGCGACCGATCTCGTGCTGATGGTCGTGCAGATGCTGCGCAAGAAGGGCGTTGTCTCGAAGTTTGTTGAATTCTTCGGCCCTGGCATGGACAACATGCCGCTCGCCGACCGCGCGACCATCGGCAACATGGGTCCGGAATACGGCGCGACCTGCGGCTTCTTCCCGGTTGACGGCGAAACCATCAACTACCTCAACATGTCCGGCCGCAGTAAGGACCGTATCGCTCTCGTCGAAGCCTACTCAAAGGCACAGGGCATGTGGCGCGAAGGCGATGGTTCGGACCTCGTCTTCACAGATACGCTGGAACTCGACCTCGGCGACGTTGTGCCTGCCATGGCCGGCCCGAAGCGTCCTGAAGGCCGTATCCCGCTCGAAAACATCGCTTCCGGTTTCGCCGGCTCGATGGACACCGATTACAAGAAGCCCGGTCAGCTCTCCAATCGCTACGCGGTCGAAGGCACCGACTTCGATCTCGGCCATGGCGACGTGGCGATTGCCGCCATCACTTCCTGCACCAACACCTCCAACCCGTCGGTTCTGATCGCTGCCGGTCTTCTTGCCCGCAACGCCGTTGCCAAGGGCCTGAAGTCCAAGCCGTGGGTCAAGACCTCGCTGGCACCGGGATCGCAGGTCGTTGGTGAGTATCTGGCGAAGTCCGGCCTGCAGGCCGACCTCGACAAGCTCGGCTTCAACCTCGTCGGCTTCGGTTGCACGACCTGCATCGGCAACTCCGGTCCGCTGCCGGCGCCGATCTCGAAGACGATCAACGACAAGGGCCTGATCGTTTCAGGCGTGCTCTCGGGCAACCGCAACTTCGAAGGCCGTATTTCTCCGGATGTTCAGGCGAACTACCTGGCTTCGCCGCCGCTCGTCGTTGCCTACGCTCTGGCCGGCACGGTCCAGAA
The DNA here is from genome assembly GCF_056398905.1 of Rhizobium sp. 01T417. Lineage (NCBI taxonomy): Bacteria > Pseudomonadati > Pseudomonadota > Alphaproteobacteria > Hyphomicrobiales > Rhizobiaceae > Rhizobium > Rhizobium sp. 01T417. The sequence goes on from NZ_JBFTQH010000002.1 coordinate 313,813, forward strand.
GGATCTGACCAAGGAGCCGATCGGTGAAGACCAGAACGGCAACCCTGTTTATCTCAAGGACATTTGGCCGACCTCGCACGAAGTGCAGGACTTCATCCAGAAGTACGTCACCCGCGAACTTTACGAAACGAAGTACGCCGACGTCTTCAAGGGTGATGAAAACTGGCAAGCCGTCAACGTTCCGGCCGGACAGACCTACGCCTGGGATGACAAGTCGACCTACGTGCAGAACCCGCCCTACTTTGTGGGCATGGGCAAGACCGGCACCGGCATCTCCGATATCAAGGGTGCGCGCGTTCTCGGCCTTTTCGGCGACAAGATCACCACCGACCACATTTCGCCTGCCGGTTCGATCAAGGCTGCGTCTCCGGCTGGTGCTTACCTGCTTGAGAACCACGTCGGTGTTGCCGACTTCAACCAGTACGGCACGCGTCGCGGCAACCATGAAGTCATGATGCGTGGCACGTTCGCCAATATCCGTATCCGCAACCACATGCTCGGCCCGAACGGCAAGGAAGGTGGCTACACCATCCACTATCCGTCGAAGGAAGAGGAATCGATCTATGACGCGGCTATGCAGTATAAGGCCGAGGGCGTTCCGCTCGTCATCTTTGCTGGCGTCGAGTATGGCAACGGCTCGTCCCGCGACTGGGCAGCGAAGGGCACCAACCTGCTCGGCGTGAAGGCGGTCATTGCACAGTCCTTCGAGCGTATTCACCGATCGAACCTGGTCGGAATGGGCGTCATCCCATTCGTCTTCGAAGAGGGCACGACGTGGCAGAGCCTCGGCCTGAAGGGCGACGAAATCGTCAGCATCGAGGGCCTTGAGAACATCAAGCCGCGCGAAAAGAAGATTGCCAAGATTACCTACGGGGACGGCACCGTGAAGGAAGTTCCGCTGTTGTCGCGCGTCGATACGCTCGACGAAGTGATCTACCTCAACAACGGCGGCATCCTGCAGACGGTTCTGCGCGATCTCGCTGCCTGATTGTTAACAGACTTGCATGACAATGACCGCCGGAGAGAGATTTCCGGCGGTTTTTTGTTTGAGTACGAGGTATTTAGATGCCCGGTCACGCTGATGTGTTTCAGCTTGGCTTCTCCGAAGCTTGGTCTCACCCCTTCGTGACTTTCCGTTTAGATCGGGAACCATTATCTCTACGTTCAGACATCGGAACCTATGGCGAAGGGTGGCGGTGGTTGCTGAAGAAAAGGTGCAGTGAATGTCCCCGCGGTTTCTGATTTCTCTGGTTGCAGGTGTGGCGCTTGCCGGCCCACTGTTTGCCCAGGACGCGCCAAAAGGCGTGGTCGAACTCTTCACCTCGCAGGGATGTTCTTCTTGTCCTCCAGCCGATGCGGCTTTCCGCAAGATTGTCGAGGCTGGCGGCGTTATTGCCCTCGCTTATCACGTCGACTACTGGAACTACATGGGCTGGGCCGACACGCTGAGTTCGAAAGAAAACACCGAGCGCCAGTATGGCTACGCGCAGACCATGGGCCGCGCCAATGTCTATACGCCGCAGGTGATCGTCAATGGTCGTGATCATGTGGCAGGGGCCGACCTGGGCGCGATCAATAAGAAAATCGATAGCTATGCAGCCGAAGGCAAGGGATTGTCGGTGCCGRTCACCGCACAGATGCGCGACGACCAACTCGAGATCAAGATTGGCGCGGGCCAGGGCAAAGCCAATGTCGTCATGGTCTATTTCAACCGCGAGAAGACCATCGAGGTCGAGAAGGGCGAAAACAGCGGTCAGAAGATTGCTTATCTGAACAGCGTTGCCGATGTCGAAACCGTCGGCATGTGGGAGGGCAAGGAAACGAGCTTGACGCTGCCGGCCAGCGTGATGCAGAAGCCGGATCTTGAGGGCTGCGCGATTCTACTTCAATCCTCCACCGCCGACGGCAATCCATCGGCGATTCTCGGAGCGACGGTCGTCATGGCTGGGAAGAATATCTGACCGTTTCATCTGCCTTGCGGATGGAAAACGGGGCGGCCCGGCTGATCGTATTCGGGGCTGGGGTTAAGGTCGATACGGTCAGCCGGGCCCTTTGGCGCGCTGGCGCCAAACTCGCACAAAACCTTTTCAGCAGACCAAATCCGGCAAAAAGATCATGCGCAAATCAGGTGCGACGCGGGTCCGAACGGCCCCGCGGCGCAGTCGTGAGGGAATTTCTCCTCCAAATGAGGCGCTGTTTTGACTGAATTGCGGCGCTCGGGAGATTGCACAGACTATGATTAATGTGACTGATCGCCCGCTTGCAATTTGTAAACGCTAAGGCAAACTGTCATGTACCCGTCACAAGCGGAGGCACAGGGAGACTGATGACAGATCAGCCGGATTTGCGGCGCGGCGAGAGCCGGTCAGCCGACAACAGTTCCTCAGTCGTCGTAGATCTCAAGGAATACAAGCAGAGCAAGGATCCAGCGCCGGTTACATTCCACCGACGCGAGCTCGACGCGATTTTATGGATTTATGGCCGCATGGTCGGCGAGGGCGAGTGGCGGGACTATGCGATCGATCATCTGAAGGATCGTGCCGTCTTCTCCGTTTTCAAGCGATCAGGTGAAATGCCACTCTTTCGCATCGAGAAGAATCCGAAGCTCACTGCCAAGCAGGGTGCTTATTCCGTTATCAATACGCACGGCGTTATCCTGAAGCGTGGGCACGAACTCCCCCAGGTTCTGAAGGTCTTCAACAAGGCGTTGAAGCTGGTCGAGAAGTAGCTCGAGCTCAGGCCTTGAACAGCGTGCCTGGATAGGTCGAGGCATCGGGGTCGGTCGCCGCCCCATCACCCAGGGCACGCTGCATGATCATCGTGTCGAGCCAGCGACCGTGCTTGTAGCCTGTTGCCTTGAGTCGGCCGGTTTCTGCAAAGCCCAGTGTCTGATGCAGGGCAATGGATGCCGGATGCGCGCCGCCGATCACGGCCACCATCTGGCGAAAGCCGAGATCGGTGCAGCGTTGGATCAGTTCGGCGAGCAGCAGCCTTCCAATTCCCTTGCCGCGCGCTTCCGGCCCCAGGTAGATCGAATCCTCGACCATCCAGCGATAGGCCGGCCGCGTGCGGAAGGCCGAGGCGTAGGCGTAACCAAGCAGCCCGCCATTCTCATCGATCGCGGCGATGTAGGGGTAGCTCTGGCCCGTGATTGCGGAAAATCGTGCCGCCATCTCGCTCTCGTCCGGTGGGACGATCTCGTAGCTTGCGACACCGTTCAGGACGGATTCGCGATAGATGGCCGTGATGGCAGGGAGGTCGGATGAGGAAGCGTCGCGGAGGAAGATGGGCATTCGGTCGGCCGGCAGATATGACGATGGACTCTTCCAGAAATCATCCTCGGCATGATCGAGCAACAAAAAAGGCGGCCGAAGCCGCCTTTTTCGATAACGTTCCTGTTCCTTATTTGCGGTCGCCCATGAACTGCAGGAGGAACATGAAGAGGTTGATGAAGTCCAGATACAGGGTCAGTGCGCCCATGATTGCCTTGCGGCCGGCAACATCCGCGCCGTCTGCGGCGTAGTACATTTCCTTGATGCGCTGCGTGTCGTAGGCGGTAAGGCCTGCGAAGATCAGCACGCCGATCGCGGAGACCGCGAACTGCAGGGCAGACGATGCCAGGAAGATGTTCACGATCGACGCGATGATCAGGCCGAAGAGACCCATGATCAGGAACGAGCCCATCGCGGAGAGATCACGCTTGGTCGTGTAGCCGTAAAGCGACAGCGCACCAAAGGAGGCGGCCGTCACGAAGAACGTCTGCGTGATGCTCGACTGCGTGTAGACCAGGAAGATCGACGAAAGCGACAGGCCCACCAGCGCGGCGTAGACCCAGAAGGTCGTCTGCGCGGCGGCAACGCTCATCCGGTTAATCCTGAAGCTCAGGAAGAACACGGCAGCCAGCGGTGCAAGGATGATCACCCAACGGAGCGGCGACTGGAAAAGCAATACGCCAAACTGCGTCAGCTGGCCGTCCTGGACGGCGAAATTGAAGCCCAGATAGGCGGCTACACCCGTGATCGCCAAACCCAGCGCCATCAGGTTGTAGACCTTGAGCATATAGCTGCGCAGGCCCTGGTCGATCATCTCGCCAGTCTGTACGCGGCCTTGGTAATTACGAAGGTCAGCCATAGTTTCCTCTTATAAGCTCCGGTGTGGACACGGTGGCGGGTCAACGACCCGGGCGCCGCTGCGGAGCCCAGCATGCCTGCACACAATATGAGCCTTTCGGCTTTCGCAAACAAGGCCCTTGCAACCCGCGATCGGGTTAAATCGCCGTAAGGTGAAGGAAATTTCTCCGTTTGATCAATCAGAGTTCGCGCAAAACGGGTGCCGCTTTCTGGCCGAGGATGCGCCAGGTGCCGATGAGTCCGATACCAACGGTCAGGACCAGAGCCGTCACAAGTGTCAGGCCGGCAACATCGGGCAGGAAGTGCGAGGGGATGCGCATGATCCGGGCGGTGATGAACCAGGCCGCAACGCTGCCGGCAAAAAGGGCGAAGACTGCGGTCGCCGCCCCAAGGATCAAATATTCGTAGCAGAAGGCACGGATCAGCATTCGCCTCGTCGCGCCGAGTGTCTTGAGGACGACCGCGTCATGGGTACGGGCGCGGTTACCGGCGGCCAGCGCGCCGGCCAGAACCAGGACCGAGGCGATCAGCGCAACGGAGGCGGCGGCGCGGATCGCCGTCGCCAACTGCGCCACCAGCGTGTTGACGATGTCGATCGCGTCCTTGACCCGCACGCTTGTGATGGTCGGATACGTGTTTGTAACGGACTTCAAGATCGCGGCCTCCTGGCCAGAGGTCGCCGTCGGGTCGGTGAGCGTCGCCAGCCAGGCGTGCGGGGCGCCGCGAAATGTATTCGGCGAGAAGATCATCACGAAGTTGATGGAAAGCGACTCCCACTCGACCTTGCGCAGGCTCGCAATCCTCGCGGTGATGTTGCGGCCGAGCACGTTGACGGTGATGGTGTCACCGATCGTCAGGCCGAGTTCATTTGCCTCCTCGGCAGAGAAGGAGACGAGCGGTTCGCCGCTATAGTCCTTCGGCCACCATGATCCCTCGGTCAGCGATGCATTTTCCGGCAGCGTTTCCGAATAGGTGATGCCGCGGTCGCCACGCAGCACCCACTGGCCACCCGGCGGAACCTTGCGCTTGGTGACATCCTCGCCGTTGAAGGCGAGGATCCGGCCGCGCAGCATCGGCACTTCGACCAGTTTGCCGTCCGGCGAACCGGCTTTGACGACGCTGCGAAATGTCTCGAGTTCCGACCCCTGAATGTCCACGAAGAAAAAATTCGGCGCGCCGGCGGACATGCGCCCGGTCAGTTGCTGGCGCATGTTGCCGTCGATGAGGGTGAGCGTCACGAGCAGTGCGAGCCCAAGACCGAGAGACAGGACGACGGAGGGCGTCAGTGCGCCAGGCCGGTGGATGTTGCCGATTGCGAGCCGCAAGGCTGGCGAATTCACCCGCGGGCTGCGGCGCGCCAGCCAAGCAATGCCGGCTGCGACAAGCCGCAGGATCACGAAAGCGAAGGCGATCGCGCCGACAAAGACGATCGCGATGAAACGATCATACGCGGTTACGACGGCAAGGCCGGCAAGGGCAACAAGAAAGGTCGCAGCGAGAAGGATGTAGGGCCAGGAAGGCAAGCCCCGCGCCTCGAAGCCCTGCTCGCGGAACAGGGCCGTTGCCGGAACCTTTCGTGAATGCCCAAGCGGCATGATGGCAAAGGCCAGCGTTGTCAAAATACCGAAAAGGACTGCGAGGGCCAGAGCCCCGGGGTAGAACGTCAGAGCCGTGGAGACCGGCAGGAACTGCGCCAGAAATTGCGACGCTACGATTGGCGCCAGCGCCCCGATGACGAGGCCGATCACCATCCCGCCCAAGGCAATGATGGCGATCTGGAAAAGATAGATCAACACGACGGTCGCGGCGGGCGCCCCAAGGCATTTGAATGTCGCAATAGTCGTGCGCTTGGAATCGAGGAAGGCACGCACGGCATTCGCGACGCCGACACCACCGACGATCAGGGCCGTTAATCCGACCAGCGTCAGGAACTGCGAGAAACGCTCAATGTTCTCCGTCAGTGCAGGGGCCGCCCGGTCGCTGGTGCGGATAGACCAGCCGGCCGACGGAAATTCCTTCGCGGCGCGATCGCGCAGCGTGGATCTTTCGGCCGGGTTGTCCATGCGAATCTTGTAGGCATGCTCGACCAGGCTACCGGTCTGGATGAGGCCGGACGCCTTCAGTGCTTCCCTGCTCACAAGGAGTCGGGGCGCGAAACCAAAACCTTCCGAAACCGCGTCCGGCTCCGTCTTGACCGTACCGGTGATGTTCAGAATGACATTGCCGAGGAGGATCTCATCTCCGATGGAGAGGCCGAGCCGATCCAGCAGAAGCGGAGCGGCTACCGCGCCATAGGTGCCGCTCTGCCCCGACAGAAGCCCGTGCAGCGGATAATTCGGTTCGGCCGCGAAGGTGCCGTAGAGCGGATAGGCGCCATCGACTGCCTTGACCTCGACCAGCGCCTGATCCGAGCCGTCGGGCTTGCGTGCCATCGAGCGCAGGCCCGTCGACACCGATACTTTGCCGAAGCCGCGCAAGAAGTCCATTTCGGCTTCCGTCGCCTCGCGATTGTTGAGCTCGAAGCGTGCGTCGCCGGCCAGAATCTCCTGACCTTGCGTGGCGATCGTGTTGGTGATGGACTGCGAAACCGAGTTGACGGCTGCAATGGCGCCGGTGCCGAGAGCGATGCAGGCCAGAAAGATGTAGAAGCCGCGAAGGCCGCCGCGCAGCTCGCGGAGCGCGAGACGAAAGGCGAGGGAGACGCGCGGGGTCAGCAATGTCATGCAATCGCCGCCTCAGGCTGGACAGGCGCACTATCGCTCTCAATCTGGCCCGAACGAACCCGAATCTGCCTAGAGCAGCGTTTGGCGAGCGCGGTGTCGTGGGTGACGAGCAGCAGCGTCATGCCGCGCTCGGCCTGTTTGGAAAACAGGAGATCCGCAATCTGCCGGCCGGTGTCGGTGTCGAGGTTGCCGGTCGGTTCGTCGGCGATCAGCAGCGCCGGTGACGGTGCGAGCGCGCGTGCAATCGCCACCCGTTGCTGTTCGCCGCCGGAAAGTTGGCCGGGATAGTGGTTCAACCGATCGCCAAGCCCGACGGATTTCAGTTCGCGGCGGGCGATTTCGAACGGATTGGGAAGGTTAGCGAGCTCCAGCGGCACAGCGACGTTTTCCAGGGCCGTCATGTTGGCGATCAGGTGGAAGGATTGGAAAACGATACCGATATTGCGGCCGCGGAAGTCGGCCATCTCGTCTTCACTCAGGGCATGCAGCGGTGTGCCGCTGACATTGATTTCGCCACTATCGAGCCTTTCCAGCCCTGCGAGCACCATCAGCAACGTCGATTTTCCGGAACCCGATGGTCCGACGATGCCGACCGACTCTCCGGTGCCGATCGTGAGGTCGATGCCCTTCAAAACATGGACGGAGGCGGCGGCGCTGCCAAGCGTCAAATCGGCGCGCTTCAACTCGATGATGGTTTTTGCCAACAGTATTCGCCCTATATAGATGCCGATTGTCTTGCCAATCTAGGGAAAGCGGAATGAGTTTTAAAGTTGCCGGCCTTCACATCGCCGTCATTGTTGCGTCGATGGCCTTTGCGGTCGTAGCCAATGCAAAGACAATCAGCCTGGTCGGTTTTGGCGACAGCCTGATGGCGGGCTACCAACTCCCTCCCGGTGATGGCTTTCCAGAAAAGTTGCAAGCAGCCCTGACAGCCAAGGGTGTCGAGGTATCGATCGCGAACGCGGGCGTGTCCGGCGACACGACGGCCGGTGGTCTTGCGCGAATCGATTGGTCGGTCCCCGACGGCACCGATGGCGTGATTCTCGAACTGGGCGGCAATGATGCCCTGCGCGGCATCCCTCCGGAGGAAAGTGAAAAGAACCTCGATCAGATGATTGCTCGGCTAAAGGAACGTGGTGTTGCGGTCCTTCTCGTCGGTATGCTGGCACCGCCGAACATGGGCGGCGACTATGCGGCGCGCTTCAACTCGATCTATGAGAAACTCGCGCAAAAACATGGCGTTGCGCTCTATCCCTTCTTTCTCGACGGTGTCGCCCTCGATGCCGGTCTGAAGCTTGAGGATGGGATGCACCCGAACAGCAAAGGGATCGATGTGATGGTCGAAAAGATGGAGCCGGCTATCACGCAATTCTTAGGAACGATTTCTACTGTGAAGAATTAGGGACTTGCGCAGGTGTTCAATGCGTGATTCCGTGTGAGCACCTGCAAAAGATTCGGGGAGTGCTCGTTATGCCGAGACTGTTTACCGCCCTCGAAATTCCGCGCAATGCCGCGATGAGCCTCTCATTGCTGCGCGGTGGTCTCCCTGGTGCAAGATGGATCGATGTGGAAAACTACCACATCACTTTGCGCTTCATCGGCGATGTCGATGGACGCACGGCAGACGAAATTGTCGATCGGCTCGACCGCATCGACCGGCCCGAATTCCAGATACGTCTCGATGGTATCGGCGCATTCGGGTCCAAAAAACCGCATTCGGTGTGGGCCGGCGTCTCGCCTTCACCCGAGATGTACGCCCTCCAGGCGGAAATCGAGCGGATCTGCCAGCGCATCGGATTGCCGCCGGATCCCCGCAAGTTCACGCCGCATGTCACGCTGGCGCGGTTGAAGTCGTCGCGGGTCGACGATGTCGTGCACTATCTCGCCGGGCGTGGAAACTTCCAGACGTCGGCCTTCACCGTTCCGCGCTTCGTTCTCTTGTCGTCGAGGGAATCGGTCGGCGGTGGGCCTTATTTGACGGAAGAGATCTTCCCTCTCCATGAGGCATTGTCGGTGCCCAGCGTCTCGAGCAGCTTCCTGCAGCCGGCAAAGAGCCTGGCGTAGACGCGTTCGAAGCCGTCGCTGTCGCCGAAATAGGGGTCGGGTATATCCTCGCCGCTCGCCAAAGCGAAGTCGCCGAACAGGCGGATATTTGCGGCTCCCGGGCTCATGCGATGCAGTTCGGCGACATTTGCGCGATCCATCGCGAGGATCAGGTCGAAGCCGCTGAAATCCTTCATCCTGATCTGACGGGCGCGTTGCCGGGAAATGTCGATCCCGTGGCCTCTCGCGGTGGCGATCGAGCGCCGATCCGGATGCTCGCCCTCATGCCAGCCGCCGGTGCCGGCCGAGTCGATCTCAAAACGATCGGCAAAGCCGGCCACATCGACGAGGTGCGAGAGGATCCCCTCGGCAAGAGGCGAGCGGCAGATATTGCCCATGCAAACAAACAGGATGCTAATGCGTTTCATCTGTGGTCCATGACGGAAGAGAAGGGACAATCGCATGAAACGGGAAAAACTGGAACGGCAAGCCATCGCTGCCGAGCTCGCCAAGCTCGACGGCTGGTCGCTCGACGCCGCCGGCACGGCGATATCGCGAAGCTTCAAGTTTCGCAATTTCGTTGAGGCGTTTGGCTTTATGACCGAAGCGGCACTTGCTGCGGAACGGCTCAATCACCATCCCGAATGGTTCAACGTCTATTCGCGCGTCGATGTAAAGCTTAACACCCATGATGCTGGCGGCTTGACGGAACTCGATTTCAAGCTGGCGGCAGCGATGGAGAAGGCGGCGGCGCGCCGACTTGATTGAATCCGGTGCCGCCGTCACCATATGTGCGCGTGAAAGAGAGGACCAATCGGAATGGACGACGTCAAATTCGGTGAGATCCTGCTGCCGGGCGACGATGATACGCAAAGCCGGCGCGAAGAGACAGTGCGCAAGAAATTCTGGCCGACCTTCAAGAAGGCCGTACGGCAGATCCCGTTCGCGCGCGATGTCGTCGCTGCATTCTACTGCGCGATGGATCCCCAGACGCCGACAAGGGTGCGCGGCGTTCTGCTGGCGGCACTCGCCTATTTCGTCATGCCGGTTGACATGATCCCTGATGTTTTTGCCGTGATCGGGTTTTCGGATGACGTAGCGGTCCTTTCCGCGGCCTTCGCCATGGTCAGCAGGCATCTGAAACCGAAGCACTATGAAGCAGCGGACCGTGCGCTCGCCGATAAGCCTGAAGGCATGAAGACGATCTAGCGTTACCTCAGGCGCCCTCGGCCTCCAGAACCTTTCTGAGCTTTCCGAAGGCAAGCCGGATGCGGGATTTTACCGTCCCGAGCGGCAAGCCGGTCGCCTCGGCGATTTGCGAATGGGACTGGCCGAGAAAGAAGGCGGCTCGGAGCATTTCCCGCTGTTCTTCGGGGAGTTGGCTGACAGCGGCGCGAATATGGGCATCGCGATCGTCGTTTACGAGGATCTCGTCTGCGCCGCTTTCGGCGACCGGCTGCAATGCCGGGTCTGCCTGATCCAGTGTGCGTGCTTTGGCCCGGCGCTGGAGATCGATCCGACGGTTGCGGGCGATGCGAAAAAGCCAGGTCGACAGAGAGGATCGCGCTGCATCGTAAAGCTCGGCTTTGTGCCAGAGCACGATCATCACTTCCTGAACAAGCTCCTCTGCCTCGCCGCTCGACATTCTTTGGCGAAGTAACCACGATTTAAGGCGCGGTGCGAAGTAATCGAACAGCACGGTGAATGCCTCCTGGTCGCGGCGTTCCGCAACGGCCCTTGCGAGGGCGGCGAAGCGCTGTTTCTCTTCGGCATCCATGTCCGGCCTAAAGCCCCCTGGCTCAGCGAGTTCTCCAGCGGATTTCTAATACTTATTGACGTACAACGGTTTCTGAAAAGGTCAAACTCTTGCCTGAATCTTTATGTCTTAGATTCATCCGTGACGTTGAGCCGTGTGCGCACGCGGCATCACTTCATTACGGGCGAGGCGCCGCGTCCGATGTTGACACTTGGGTGAGAATGGAACAGGCAGGGACTTCTCGCAGTCCCCGTTGACGCTTTGGTAACCTGAATTAAGTCAAAATAAAGCAGATCGTGATTATGCGCCGCCCGTTCGCTTCGGGCTCGAATCGCAAGAACCGGCAGGATATCCATGTTTCTTAGAAGTACCGCAATCGCCATTTCCCTCGTTCTCGCCGGCGCCGGCATTGCATCCGCTCAGACCAAGAAGTCGCAGCCCGCGGCGCAGCCACAGGCAGCGCAGCCCCAGGCTACTCAGGCTTCGACAGCGCCGACCCGGATCCAGCAGTTCCAGGCTTGGGGCGCCTATTCCTACAAGTCCGGCGCGAGCACTGTCTGCTACGTTCTGTCCGTGCCGACGGAAAAGAAGCCGGCCGGCATCGATCACGGCGACAACTTCTTCATCGTCTCGCAGCGCCCCGGCCAGAACATTTCCTACGAGCCGCAGGCAATGATGGGCTACACCGTCAAGGAGAACTCGAAGATCGATGTCGTGATCGACAACAAGACCTTCGTGATGTTCACCAAGGACAAGGCCGGCTGGGTCGAGAACGCAGCCCAGGAGCCGGCGCTCGTCGCGGCGATGAAGGGCGGCCACTCGATGACGGTCAACGCGACATCCCGCAAGGGCACACCGACCTCCTACAGCTACTCGCTGTCCGGAATTTCCGCTGCACTGAAGCAGGTTGAGGGCTGCAAGTAAGCCTTCGGTTACGGTGACGAAATTTCAGGAGGCCGGCCTTGTGCCGGCCTTCGTCGTTTCCATCTATAGTGACGCGCGGCGAAAATGATGCTAAAGGCCCGCGCAACAGCGGATAGATTGCGGCTTTGCCGCCCGGTCCGCATTCAATTTCTGCCATCATGCCTGTCGTGCCCGCAAGTCATCCGGCTTACCGGGGCGATTACATGTTGAATTCGGGATAAGAGACTATGTCCGTCATGGATGCGATGACTGTTACGAAGCCTGCCGGCGTGTTGCCGCAGCTCGACGCCGGCCAGAAGCCCTCGCTGATCGGCCTGAGCCGCGAAGAGATGGGGGCTGCGCTGCGCGAAAAGGGCGTGCCGGACAAGCAGATCAAGATGCGCGTTGCCCAGCTCTGGAACTGGATCTACGTGCGCGGCGTCTCCGATTTCGATCACATGACGAATGTCGCCAAGGACATGCGCGAGATGCTGAAGCAGCATTTCACCATCGCGCGTCCCGAGATCGTCGAGGAGCAGGTGTCGAACGACGGCACCCGCAAGTGGCTGCTGCGTTTCCCGCCGCGCGGGGCGGGGCGACCGGTCGAGATCGAGGCCGTCTACATCCCGGAAGAGGGTCGCGGTACGCTTTGCATCTCCAGCCAGGTGGGCTGCACGTTGACCTGTTCCTTCTGTCATACCGGAACGCAGCGGCTGGTCCGCAACCTCACCGCTGAAGAAATACTCTCCCAGCTTTTGCTTGCCCGCGATCGGCTCGGCGATTTCCCGGACCGCGAAGCGCCGCAGGGAACGATCATGCCTGCCGAGGGCCGCAAGGTCAGCAACATCGTGATGATGGGCATGGGCGAGCCGCTCTACAATTTCGATGCGGTGAAGCAGGCGCTGCTGATCGCCACCGACGGCGACGGACTGTCGCTCTCCAAGCGCCGCGTGACGCTGTCGACGTCAGGCGTGGTGCCGGAGATCTTCCGCACCGGCGACGAGATCGGCGTGATGCTGGCGATCTCGTTGCACGCGGTGCGCGACGACCTGCGCGACATTCTGGTGCCGATCAACAAGAAGTATCCGCTGAAGGAACTGATCGACGCCTGCCGCAAATATCCCGGCCTGTCGAATGCCCGCCGCATCACCTTCGAATATGTGATGCTGAAGGACGTCAACGACAGCCTGGAGGATGCCAAGGGCCTCGTTCAGCTGCTGAAGGGTGTGCCGGCGAAGATCAACCTCATTCCGTTCAACCCGTGGCCGGGCACCAACTACCAGTGTTCCGACTGGGCGCAGATCGAGAAGTTCGCCGATTTCATCAATTCGGCCGGCTATGCCTCGCCGATCCGCACGCCGCGCGGCCGCGACATTCTCGCAGCCTGCGGTCAGCTGAAGTCGGAATCGGAGCGCATGCGCAAGACCGAGCGGCTGGCCTTCGAGGCGATGATGATCGCCAACCATGGCGCCGACGACTGATCAGCAAGTTTGATCCGTTCAGTGTTTTCTAATGATTGATTTCATGGCCTGCTTTTCCTAGAAGCAGGCCAAAATCATGTCTGGAGGATACCCCAATGCGTTCAATTCTGCTTGCTGTTGCGGCCACGTTGGCCCTGACCCTGCCTGCCAAGGCCGAAGACGTGACCGTCGCGGTCACCGCGATCGTCGAGCATCCGGCGCTTGACGCCGCACGCAAGGGTGTCCTCGATGTGCTGACGGCCGCAGGCTACAAGGAAGGCGAGAACCTGAAGTTCATGTTCGAGTCTGCGCAAGGCAACCCGGCAACGGCTGCGCAGATTGCCCGCCAGTTCGCAGGCGAGGGCCCGAACGTTATCGTGCCGATCTCCACGCCATCCGCTCAGGCGGTCGTTTCCGCAACACGCGACATTCCGGTTGTCTTCACGGCCGTTTCCGATCCGCTCGGTGCCCAGCTCGTCAAGAACATGGACAAGCCCGGCGGCAACGTCACCGGCCTGTCCGACATGTCGCCGGTTGCCGAACATGTCGCGCTCATCAAGGAAATTCTGCCGAACGCCAAGACGATCGGCTATCTCTACAACTCCGGTGAGGCAAACTCCGTGTCTCTGCTCGCCGTTCTGAAGACGGAAGCCGAGAAGGCAGGCATGAAGGTCGTCGAGTCTGCGGCCACCAAGTCCGCGGAAGTGCAGGGTGCCGCCCGTGCCCTCGTCGGCCGTGCCGATGCCATCTATGTCCCGACCGACAACACGATCATCTCCGCACTTGAAGGCGCGGTTGCCGTTGCCGAAGAGAGCAAGCTGCCGCTCTTCACCGCCGACACGGATTCCGTCTCGCGCGGTTCGGTCGCCGCCCTCGGTTTCAACTACTACGATGTTGGCAAGCAGACCGGCGAAATCGTCGTTCGCATCCTCAAGGGCGAAAACCCGGGCGATATCCCGGTGAAGGTTGCTGCCGGCAGCGATCTGGTCGTCAACAAGGGTGCAGCCGCCAAGATGGGCGTCACGCTGCCGGAAAGCGTCTTGAAGCGCGCGACGAAGACGATCGACTGATCGCCGCATATTTTGGAGAAACCAGCCATCCAGCCGCTCCCGTTTAACGCGGGGGCGGCTGATGGTATTAAAAGCTTGGGTCCGGTAACAGGCGGACCGAGTCAGAAGAAAGGGCATGAGCCTTGAGTCAGATCGCATTCTGGGGAGCCGTGGAGCTGGGGCTGGTTTATGCCTTCGTGGCGCTCGGCGTTTACCTCGCATTTCGTGTGCTGGATTTTCCGGATCTGACGGTTGACGGCTCCTTCCCTCTCGGGGCTGCCGTAACGGCGGTGTTGATCATCGCTGGCGTCAATGCCTGGCTTGCTGCGCTTATCGCCATGGTCGCGGGTGCTGCGGCAGGTCTCGTTACCGCGATGCTCAACGTGCGCTTCAAGATCCTCAACCTGCTGGCCTCGATCCTGACGATGATCGCGCTGTTCTCGGTCAACCTGCGCGTCATGGGCAAGCCGAACGTCGCGCTGATCAATGCGGATACGATGATCAGTCCGTTCTTCGGTCACGGCCTGCGGGATTTCTATGTTCGACCGCTGTTCGTCGGCGTCCTTGTCGTGGTTGCCGTGATCGTCGTTTGGCGCTTCCTTGAAAGCGACTCGGGTCTGGCGATGCGCGCGACCGGTGCGAATGCCCGAATGGCCCGCGCGCAGGGCGTCGACACCAGCCGCCAGATCTATCTCGGCATGGCGATCTCGAATGCGCTGGTTGCCTTCGGCGGCGCGCTCTTCGCGCAAACCAACGGCTTTGCGGACGTCACCTCGGGCGTCGGAACGATCGTCGTCGGGCTTGCGGCCGTCATCATCGGCGAAACGCTGCTTGGCCGTCGTGGCCTGCTGATCGCGCTGGTCGGCTGCGTGCTCGGTTCGATCCTCTACCGTATCGCCATCCAATTGGCGCTCTCCACCGATGTCATCGGGCTGCAAGCCTCGGACCTTAATTTCGTGACGGCCGTTCTGGTGACAATAGCGCTCATTCTTCCCCGTCTTCGCCGCGGAGGTGCCGCATCGTGATCACGCTCAAGGACATCAAGGTCGTCTTCGGCAAGGGCACGCCGCTGCAGAAACAGGCACTGAACGGCGTCAGCCTGACCATCGAGGAAGGTTCGTTCGTCACCGTTATCGGTTCGAACGGCGCCGGCAAATCGACGCTGCTCGGCGTTCTTGCCGGTGATGTTCTCGCCAGCGAAGGCCAAGTCCTGATTGGCCATACCGATGTCACGCGCAAATCGACGGCCGCTCGCGCGGGCCTCGTTGCCCGTGTCTTCCAGGATCCGTTGACGGGAAGCTGCGGCTCGCTGTCGATCGAGGAAAATCTTGCGCTTGCGGCGCGTCGTGGTGAAAGGCGCGGGCTCGTATCAGCGCTCGGTCCGAAGCGGCGCGAACATTTCCGCGATCGGATTGCCGAGCTCAATCTCGGTCTCGAGAATCGGATGCGGGACCGCATGGACCTGCTATCGGGTGGTCAGCGTCAGGCGGTGTCGCTTGTGATGGCGACGCTTGCCGGCTCCGAAGTGCTGCTGCTCGACGAGCATACGGCAGCGCTCGATCCAGGGATGGCAGAGTTCGTCATGGGCCTCACGCAGAAGATCGTCTCGGAGCGCAAGCTGACGACGCTGATGGTCACGCACTCCATGCGCCAGGCGCTCGATTATGGCCACCGCACGATCATGCTGCATGGCGGCGAGGTCGTTCTCGACGTCAGCGGCGATAGCCGCAAGACGCTGCAGGTCGAAGACCTGATCGCGATGTTCCGCAAGATGCGCGGCCAGACCCTGGACGATGACGCGCTGCTGATCGGCTGAGGATAGACAGCTTCCGGGAAGCCAGAGCTTCCCGGCGATCGCTTAGCGCGCCTGCGTCAGCAGGATTTTTGCCGCGAAGACGGAGAAGACGCCGGCGAAGGTAAAGTCCATGCCGCGCAAAACTTTCTTGTTGGTCTGCAGCCAGCTGGCGAGCCAGTCGGCCGCGAAGACCACGGCTGCGTTGACAGGCATGCCGATCAGGATGAAGCAGAAGCCGAGGAAGAGCAGCTTCTGCGTCACCGTCGGATCGCCGGCGCTGACGAACTGCGGCAGGAAGGTCATGAAGAAGATAATGACCTTCGGGTTCAGGAGGTTGACCCAGAAGCCCGAGGAAACGTTGGCGAGTGGCGTGCCCTTTGCCGTTTCGACCTTGTTGACCGAAAACTTCGAGCCGAAGCGGATCGCCTGGACGGCGAGCCACAGGAGATAGGCAGCACCTCCGGTCTTCAGGATCAGGAAGGCTGTCGGCGACGCGGTGATCAGTGCCGAAACGCCAAAGGCGACCAGCATGGTGTGAACGACGATACCGAGGCTCGTACCGAGAACGACGAACAGCGCAGCCTTCTTGCCCTGCGCCAGTGCGCGGCTGATGGACAGCGTCATGTCGGGGCCGGGCGTCGCAGCGAGCAGCAGGGTCGCGGCTGCGAAGGCGAGAAGGGTCGGAAAGCTGGGCAGGAAGCTCATGGTACACTCTGAAAGCCGGATGAAAGCTTAGCCGTCATATCCGGCTTTCAGAAAATGTCTAATCAAACCTTCTAATACGACCTATTCCTTGCGTTCGAGATAGGCCTTGAACTTGTCGGCATAATCCTTGTGCCAGCGCGACAGCGGTGGGCGGTTCTCGATGATGTCGCCCATCGCCCAGGCCATGCGGCGTTCGTCCACCGGACGGGCGACGTCGTTGTCGGGGCAGAGGATGTAGAAGTCGCCGCGTTCCAGGCTTTCGATCATGAAATCGACCGTCTGTTCCGGCGTCCATGCGGCAGCCGGCTTTTCGGCGCGATCGCCCTTGGTGAGGCCGGTATAGACGAAGCCGGGGATCAATAGATGAGCGGAGATCTTCGAGCCTTCGGTATTGCGCAATTCATGCTCGAGCGCTTCGGTGAATACCTTCACGCCGGCTTTCGAGACGTTATACGCCGGGTTGCCAGGTGGCGTGGTGATGCCCTGCTTGGAGCCGGTATTGATGATCAGGCCCGGTTCGCCATGCGAGAGCATGTGCTGGCCGAAGGTCCGCGTGCCGTTGATGACGCCGAGCAGGTTGACGCCGAGAATCCCGTCCCAATTGGCCTGGGCGCTGAAGATTGACGTCTCGGGGCCGACGCCGGCGTTGTTCATGAGAATGTGCACTCGGCCGAAGCGCTGGATCACAGTCCGTTCGAGCGCTTCGAGGGACTCCTTCTGTGCGACGTCGGTTTCGACGGCGAGCACATGCTCCTCTCCCGAGATCGCTTTCAGTTCCTCTGCGGCGGCTGCCAGCCGATCGCCGCCGAGATCGGCAATGGCGACGCTCATGCCCGATCGGGCAAAGTGTTTCGCGGCGGCAAGTCCGATGCCCGAGGCGCCACCGGTGATGACAGCGACGTTTGATTTCTTGATGATGTCTTGGATTCTCGTCACGGCCAGCTCTCCTCCGCATTGTCAGGACGCTGGCAGATATGGGCTGCGCTTTCGGCCTGTCAAACATTATCTGGGTTGCCGATAGCCGCCGTTGCCCTTGCGTCGTCCGCCAATCTCGCTAAAAGTGCCCAGCCATACCGGGCCAGGCGGGTTTGCCGCTGCCCTCTTGCAACGGACCTCATCATCATGGCATCGCACAAAGACGTAAAGAAAGTCGTCCTCGCCTATTCCGGCGGCCTCGACACCTCGATCATCCTGAAGTGGCTGCAGACCGAACTCGGCGCAGAAGTCGTGACCTTCACCGCCGACCTCGGCCAGGGCGAAGAGCTGGAGCCAGCCCGCAAGAAGGCCGAGATGCTCGGCATCAAGGAAATCTACATCGAGGACGTGCGCGAAGAGTTCGTCAAGGACTTCGTGTTCCCGATGTTCCGCGCCAACGCCGTCTACGAGGGCGTCTACCTGCTCGGCACCTCGATCGCCCGTCCGCTGATCTCCAAGCACCTGATCGACATCGCCCGCAAGACCGGCGCCGATGCGATCGCGCATGGCGCCACCGGCAAGGGCAACGACCAGGTTCGTTTCGAACTTTCCGCATATGCCCTGAACCCCGATATCAAGATCATTGCGCCGTGGCGCGACTGGTCGTTCAAGAGCCGGACCGACCTGCTGGCCTTTGCCGAAGCGCACCAGATCCCGGTTGCCAAGGACAAGAAGGGCGAGGCGCCGTTCTCCGTCGACGCCAACCTGCTGCACTCCTCGTCCGAGGGCAAGGTTCTCGAAGATCCGGCACAGGAAGCGCCTGAGTACGTGCACATGCGCACGATTTCTCCGGAAGCGGCTCCCGACAAKGCGACCACCATCAAGGTCGGCTTCGAAAAGGGTGATGCCGTTTCGATCAACGGCGTACGCATGAGCCCGGCAACGCTGCTCGCAGCGCTCAACAATTACGGTCGCGACAACGGCATCGGTCGCCTCGACCTCGTGGAAAACCGCTTCGTCGGCATGAAGTCGCGCGGCGTTTACGAGACGCCCGGCGGCACGATCCTGCTTGCCGCGCATCGCGCCATCGAATCCATCACGCTCGACCGCGGCGCCGCGCATCTCAAGGACGAGATCATGCCGCGTTACGCCGAGCTGATCTACTACGGCTTCTGGTTCTCGCCGGAGCGCGAAATGCTGCAGGCGCTGATCGACAAGAGCCAGGAGCATGTCGAAGGCGAAGTGACGCTGAAGCTCTACAAGGGCAATGTCATGGTTACCGGCCGCGAGAGCCCGAAGTCGCTCTATTCCGACAAGCTGGTTACTTTCGAAGATGACCAGGGTGCTTACGACCAGAAGGATGCAGCCGGCTTCATCAAGCTCAACGCGCTGCGCCTGCGCACGCTCGCCAAGCGCAATCTCTCGAAGTAATCGCGAGCAGCTTGCACGAGATCGAAGGCCCGCCTCGTGCGGGCCTTCCGCTTGTTGACAAAGCCTTATGCCCCACCCGTCGTCACCCCGGCCGACGAGCCGGGGTGCAGCACGCGCAAGTCTTTGCGCGCAACAGACCTTTCGCACCGCAGACGCGGTCCCGCTGGATGCCGGCTCAAGGCCGGCATGACGGATAAAACGATCGTTCCGCAAAAAGGAACACGTCCTCATCAGTCTGAGGGCCCGTCGTACGGACACTTTTCATTCGCACGACGTGGCGTGAGGGAGCTTTGCTGCGTGCCGCGACGCGCGAACGAACCAGACGTAGCTGAGGATCGAAATCAGCGCCATGATCGGGATCACCGTTCCGAAGGCGAGAAGCGGCATGCCGATCAGCGAACCGGCGACGCCGCCGGCAAAGCCGCCACCCATCTGGATGAAGCCCATCATCGCGGATGCCGAGCCGGCGATATGCGGGAAGGGGTAGAGGCCCGAGGTCGTCATATGCGGCGTCAGGAACGCCAGTCCGAAGGCCAGGAACGCGATTGGCCCCATGATCGAAAGATAGGATGGCGTGACGAAATGGACTGACAGCGCGATCATGATGCCGGCGAAGCCGAGCAGGCCAAGCCCGACACGCACGGAACCGTCGCCGCCCAAGCGTGGCGCCGCGTAACGCAGGCAGACGGAGCCCAAGAAGTAGGAACCCGACTGCATCAGCATTCCCAAGCCGAAGGCTGTCGGTGACAGGCCGACGACCTTGATCAGGATGAATGGGAGGAGCGTCGCCTGCGCATAGAGTGCGCCGATCGAGCCGCCGAGGACGAGCGAGGCGGAGACGAAGCGAGTTTCGCGCGCAAGCTCCAGGTAGGCGCGAAGCAGCGGAACCGGGAGCGCGCGGCGCGGATCCGGCACGCTCGTCTCGAACATGAAGACGATCACGCCAAAACAGATCAGGAGTCCGAAGCCGATCAGCAGGAAGAAGACCGACTGCCAGCCGAAGGCAGCGAGTGCCAATCCGCCGATCGTTGGTGCGGCGGCCGGTCCGATGGCAATCATGATGCCGATGAGGTTCATGATGCGGGAGGCTTCGGTCCCGGTGAACTGGTCGCGCACGATGGCGCGCGCCACCGTAATCCCGACGGAAGCGCCGACGCCCTGTATCAGGCGGCCGGCGAGCAACCACTCGATGCCGGGCGCAAAGGCGGCAAGCAGGCTTCCGACGACATAGATGCCGATGAAGAGGAGTGTCGCGGTGCGGCGGCCGAAGGCGTCCGAGAGTGGACCGGCAAGGAGCTGTGCCACCGAGAAGCCGGCGAAATAGACGGAGAGCGTCATCTTGATCGCCGAGTCCGAGGTTTGGAACGCATGGACGAGTTCCGGCATAGCCGGCGTGTAGATCGACATCGAGATCGGGCCGATGGTTGCGAGAAGCGCGCCGAGCATGCTCGTTCGCCGTTCGCTCATCCGGAATGGGGGCATGGGGATACTCGATCTCTGGTAACGTGCGCGATCCGCGCGAGGCGGCACTTTCTTCTGTCGGAAGCGGCGTGATCCGGCAATTCAAAAATCTCATGGATTGCCATCATGGCTTGACGCCCTTCGATTGGCGCATAAGCTGCGACGGTCCTTTCCGGAGTTTCTCGATGACGCAATCCTTGCTCGCGGGCGCCTTTCTGGCAGCTCTCCTCTATGTGCTTATTCCAGGGCCTGCCTTCCTTGCGCTGCTTGGTATCGGCGCCGGGCAGGGCCGCCGTGCCGGCGCAATGTTCGTCGGCGGGCATTTGGTCGGCGATCTGCTGTGGGCATCGCTGGCGCTGATCGCGATCATCGGGGCGAGGACGATCGGTACCTTCGTCTTCGACGCGCTCGGTCTTCTTTGTGGTTTCTACCTTGCCTGGATCGGCTGGAATGCGGTTCGGGCGAAACCGAAGGGAGAGGGACAGGCCTTGATGGTCGTCGAGCGGCCGTTCCGCCGCGGCTTGATCTTCGGTGTCACGAACCCGAAGGGATATCCGGTCGCGCTCGCGACGTTTACTGCCCTTGTTGCTGGCTCGGCGAGCGCATTGCAGTTTCATACGTTGCCGCTCCTGCTCGCCGTTTCGTTCCTGGGCTTCATTGTTGCCGACATGATCCTGGTCACGATTATCGGCGCGGGCACGGTGCGGCGTTTCTATCGCTCGCACGAGCGGCTGATCGTCCGTTGCTCCGGCGTGCTGTTCATGGGTTTTGCCGTGCAGGCACTCTGGCATGCGACGCCGGGCCTACTCGGTTGGCGGAAGGCCTGAGATCGCGCGTGGATTGCTTCAATCCCTAGCGATTGGTTGATTCTCTTGCCGTGAACTTTTCGCAGTCGGGCGCGGGACGTGCGTCCGATCGGCAATACCAATTGCGAACGTGCCTCCCTATATTGCCTGTTCAGTTGCCTGCCACAGAGGATCTCCGCATGCCTTCCACATCAGAATTCAACCCGGCGCTTGTCGAATGGAACGGTCTCCACGGCCTGCCGCGCTTCGATGCTCTCAATGACGGCGACTTCGCGCCGGCATTCGACGCAGCACTTGCCGCGCATGAGAAAGAGATCGACACGATCGCTGATAACCCCGAGGCGCCGACATTCGAGAATACCGTCGTTGCTCTTGAGACCGCCGGCGACGCGCTGTCGCGGGTGTCGGCACTGTTCTGGAACCGCGCGGGCGCCCATACCAACGATACGATCCAGGCGCTGGAGCGGGACATTTCGCCGAAGATGTCGCGCCACTATTCCAAGATCGGCATGAATGCGGCGTTGTTTGCCCGTATTGATGCCTTGTGGGAAGCGCGCGAAAGCCTTGGCCTGACGCTGGAGCAGACGCGCGTTCTGGAGCGCCACTGGAAGGGCTTCGTCAAATCGGGCGCGAAACTGCCGAAGCCCGAGCAGGAGAAGCTCGCGGGCATGAACGAGAAGCTTGCCGGCCTCGGTACGCAGTTCGGTCAGAACGTGCTTGCCGACGAGAAGAGCTGGGCGCTGATCCTGTCCGACGGCGCGGACCTCGACGGTATTCCGGAATTTCTGAAGGATGCGATGGCGGCGGCTGCGCGCGAGCGCGGCGAAGACGGCAAATTCGCCGTCACCCTGTCGCGCTCGATCATCGAACCGTTTCTCACCTTCTCTGAGCGGCGGGATCTGCGGGAACAGGCGTTCAAGGCCTGGGTTGCGCGCGGCGAAAACGATGGCGCGACTGACAATCGCGGCATTATCCGTGACACGCTTGCGCTTCGCGACGAAGTGGCAAAGCTGCTCGGTTACGGCAACTTCGCGGAACTGAAGCTCGACAACACGATGGCGAAGACACCCGACGCCGTGAACCACCTGCTTCGGGAGGTATGGGCAAAGGCGGTCAAGCGTGCCGGCGAGGAAGAAGCCGATATCGCCAAGCTTATCGCGGACGAAGGCAAGAACCACGACGTCATGCCCTGGGACTGGCGGCACTATGCCGAGAAGATCCGGGCGCAGCGGTTCAATTTCTCCGAGGCCGAGCTGAAGCCCTATCTGCAGCTCGAGAAGATCATCGACGCCTGCTTCGACGTCGCCGGCCGGCTGTTCGGCATTCGCGCCGTCGAGAAGAAAGGTGTTCCGGCGTACCATCCCGATGTGCGCGTGTTCGAGATCCGCGATCGCGAAGACAGGCTGGTCGCGCTCTTCCTCGGCGATTACTTTGCCCGCAGCTCGAAGCGCTCGGGCGCCTGGATGAGTTCCTTCCAATCACAGCACAAGCTGCCGCTGAAGAACGGCCGCAACGGCGAACTGCCGATCATCTACAATGTCTGCAATTTCGCCAAGCCCGCCGAAGGCAAGCCGGCACTGCTGTCGCTCGACGACGCGCGCACGCTGTTCCACGAGTTCGGCCATGCGCTGCACGGGATGCTGTCGAACGTCACCTACCCCTCGGTTTCGGGCACGGGCGTCTCGCGCGATTTCGTCGAGCTGCCGTCGCAGCTTTACGAGCACTGGCTGACGGTGCCCGCGATCCTGAAGCAATATGCCGTGCATTTCGAAACCGGCGAGCCGATGCCGCAGGCCCTGCTCGACAAGGTTCTGGCCGCGCGCACCTTCAATTCCGGCTTCAATACGGTCGAGTTCACCTCGTCTGCGCTTGTCGACATGGCGTTCCACACCCGCGACAAGGTGGAGGATCCGATGGTCGTGCAGACGGAGGTCTTGTCGGAGCTCGGCATGCCGAAGTCGATCGTCATGCGGCATGCCTCGCCGCACTTCCAGCACATCTTCTCGGGCGGCTATTCAGCCGGCTACTATTCCTACATGTGGTCCGAAGTGCTCGATGCGGATGCCTTTGCCGCCTTCGAGGAAACCGGCGACGCGTTCAATCGCGAGATGGCGGCCAAGCTCAAGGACAACATCTATTCCGTCGGTGGCGCGATCGATCCTGAGGATGCCTACAAGGGTTTCCGCGGCAAGCTGCCAAGCCCGGATGCCATGCTGGTGAAGAAGGGTCTTGCGACCTTTGAAGAACTGTCGGGCAGCGACGCCTGAGGCGGCAGGTATTGCGCGTCATCGATACGCGACGGCTAAAGTATTGATGGAAGACGGCTTCTTGCCGCTTCGTCACATGACTGTCATTGAAGGTTAATAAGCAACCGGCATCGATTTTCAACCGATGCCGGTTTTTTCATGACCCCTCAACCTTCAGAGACCAATGCGGCCGTTTCGACGGCCGGCGTGGAATTGCACTATGGGGCGACCCCCGTTCTGAAGGGCATTGATATCTCGCTTTCCAAGGGCAAGACGCTGGCGCTGCTTGGGCCGTCCGGTTGCGGAAAGACCACTCTTCTGAGGCTCGTCGCCGGACTGCTCGCGCCTACGAAAGGTTCGATCGCGATTACCGGACGCACCGTTGCCGATGCCGCAACTGGCGCCTTCTCGCCGCCGGAAAAGCGCAACCTCGGCATGGTATTTCAGGACTATGCGCTCTGGCCGAACATGACCGTTGGCGGCAACGTCTCCTTTCCGCTCGAAATGCGCGGCGTCGGTAAATCCGAACGGCAGTCGCGGACGATGCGGGCGCTCGAACGCGTCGGTCTCGGTGCTTATGCCGACCGCCGGCCGAGCGATCTCTCCGGCGGCCAGCAACAGCGTGTCGCGATCGCGCGAGCGATCGTTGCCGAACCGCAGCTCATTCTCTTCGACGAACCCCTGTCCAATCTCGATCGCGAACTGCGTGAAAACATGGTCGGCGAACTTGCCGAGCTGATCGCGACGCTCGGCCTGACGGCAATCTACGTCACGCACGATCATAGCGAGGCGCTGACGCTGGCGGATGATGTTGCCGTCATGCGTGGCGGGCTGATCGAGCAGCTGGCATCGCCCGACGAGCTGATCGAGAAGCCCGCAACGCCCGAGGTGGCCGACTTCCTGCGCCTCGGCGGTATCGCCGAACTCGAATACCGCGACGAACACTGGTTCTTCAAAGGTAGCGGCCTTGCATTGCTGCGCGGCGTCGATGGTGTCGATTGCGCCGTTCGCGTCCTCATCCCCACCGGATCGATCAGCGCGGGCGAGATCCTGCCAGGCACACTTGCCGCAACGGTGCTGCGTTCGCAGTTCCGCGGGGATGGTCATCTGGCGACCGTCTCGCTGGTCGGCGCCGAAAAGATCGAATTGCAGGTTTTGAGCCGCGCCAAGCTGCGGCCCGGCGAGGGCATCGGTCTGTCGATCGATCCCGGCCAGATCCGCTGGTTCGGCAAAGAAATTCATTTGTCCAAAGAGGAGAATTTGGAGCATGCTTAAGTCGTTGAAGAGCATCACTTTCGGCGTTCTCGCCGTAACGTTGATGGCGGGCGTCGCCCACGCCGACATCACGGTCTATACCGCCGGTCCGCAGGGGCTGATCGACAAGCTGTCGGCCGGCTTCACCAAACAGACTGGGGTCAGGGTCAATGTCTTCCAGGCAACGACCGGCAAGGTCATGGCCCGTATCGAAGCAGAAGCCTCGAACCCTGTGGTCGACGTTCTCATTTCGGCTTCCTGGGATACGGCAACCGACTTCGCCAAGCGCGGCTGGCTCGTGTCCTACAGCAGCCCGAACGCCGCCAGGGTTCCTGATTTCCTGAAGACCGACACGGCCGTTGCCCAGGGCATCTCGGCGCTCGGCATCGCCTGGAACACCAAGAGCGGCACGCCGAAGCCCGCCGAGTGGGCCGACCTGACGAAGCCCGAATACAAGGACCTCGTCAATATTCCGGATCCGGCGCAATCCGGCTCGTCCTTCGAGCTGACGGCGGCACTGGCCGGCCAGGACGACTTCAAGCTCTTCAAGGATCTGAAGGATAATGGCGCGATCATCGCCGGCGCCAATGCCGAGGCTCTGAACCCGGTTCTGCAGGGTGCCAAGGCCGCTGTCTTCGGCGCCGTCGATTACATCACGCTCAACGCCAAGGAAAAGGGCGAGGCCATCGATGTGATCTTCCCGGAATCCGGCACCGTCATCGCGCCGCGTCCGGCGATGATCCTCAACTGGTCGAAAAACAAGGACGAGGCGAAGAAGTTCATCGACTACATGCTATCCGACGAAGGCCAGACGCTCGTTGCCGACCAGATGCTGATGCCGGCTCGTACCGACATTCCGGCAAACCGTCCGCTGATCAGCGATCTGAAGCTGCTGAAGTACGACACCGCTGCCGTTTACGGCAAGCGGAAGGAAACGCTGAAGCAGGTCACCGACACGTTCGGCGGCAAATAAGGGCAGGGCGATGAGGACGAACGATAGTAGCGGTGCTGCGCCGGCCGCCTGGCTGGCGATCGCGAGCTTGACCGTTGTCGTCGCCGTTCCATTCATCGCCGTTGTGCTTCAGGGCATCTTCCCCAACATCGGACAGGGCTCGTTCGCGGGCCCTTTCTCCTCGCTTGCTGCGACGCTTTTCGATAGCGCGCTGATCGACATGGCCGGGAACACCATTCTGCTCGGCAGTTGCGTGGTGCTGGCCTCGGCGCTGGTGGCGGTGCCGCTCGGCGTGTTTCGGGCACTCTACCGCATTCCGCTTGCACCGCTGTGGGATGTGCTCCTGCTCGTCCCATTCATGATCCCGCCCTACATCGCGACGCTTGGCTGGATCATGGCGCTGCAGCCGCGCGGCTATCTTCAGCAGATCGCGGGATTTAACCTCGCGCCCTTCCTCTTCTCGCTCTTCGGCATGACCATGGTCATGGCCTTCAATACCTTTCCGGTGGTCTATTTCGCCGTGTCGCGCACGGTTGAGGCTGTTGGTGCGCGTTATGCGGATGTCGGCCGCGTCTTTGGCGCGTCGCCGGCGCGCGCCTTCTTTCGGATCACGCTGCCGCTGTCGGCGCCCGGGCTCGTTGCCAGCCTGATGCTGGTCTTTGCCGCGGCGATCGAGGAATACGGTACGCCCGCTGCCCTTGGTCGTCGTGCCGGCTTCCAGGTGCTGGTCACCGGTATCGACCTGCGGATCTCGGATTGGCCGATCGATCTGCCGGGAGCGGCGATCCTGTCGATCCTGCTCGTCGTCATGTCTCTGCTGACATTCCTGCTGCAGCGATGGATCCTCGCCCGACGCTCCTATCAAACGGTGGGCGGCAAACCTGCTGCCAAGGACAAGCGACCGCTTGGGGCGATGAAGGTTCCCGTGATGATCGCCTTTGCCGTGGTTGCCTTCCTGGCAACGGGCGTGCCACTGCTATCGATCCTGCTCACGGCGCTGTCGCGGACGATTTCCGGTGGTCTGGCGCTCGACAACATCAGCGCCGAAAACTTCCTGTCGGTCTTCAACAACAGCGCCGGCGCTCTGGGGGCGCTCGCCAACAGCTTCTCGCTTGGCATCGGCACGGCCTTGATTACCGGGCTCATCGGCGTGCTGGCCGCCTATACGGTCGTCAAGACGAAGATCCGCGGACGCGTGGCGATCGACACGATGACGATCCTGCCGAATGCGCTGCCGGGCATCGTCGTTGCCGTCGGGCTGATCCTTGCTTGGAACATGCCATGGCTGCCGGCGACCCCCTACAACACGGCATTCATCCTGCTGCTCGCCTATTGCTGCATACTGCTGCCGCAGCCGGTGCGCTATACGACCGCGGCCTTCCAGCAGATCGGGGATAGCCTGGAAGCGGCGGCCCGGGTCTTCGGCGCAAGCGGGGTAACCGCCTTTCGCCGCATCCTCCTGCCGCTCGTCTTCCCGAGCCTTGCTTCGGCGATGCTATTGGTCTTTGCGCTCGCCTCGCGCGAACTGGTGGCCTCGGTTGTCGTGGCGCCTGTCGGCATGCAGACGATCGCCACCTTCATCTGGCGCCAGTTCGAACAGGGATCGATCGGGCTCGGCATGGCGATGGCCTTCATCGCTATCCTCATCACGACGCTCTTGCCGCTTCTGCTGCTGACGCTGCTTCGCCGCAGTGGTTTGGTGGCGGAATAGCGCCTCACCGGCGACGCCTCGTAGCAAAACTGTCGCTGAAGTTTCGAAAAACCGTCATGCCGCCTTCAAACGCATGACATGACAGCCGCCATAGGTTCGGCCCTCCCGTTAGCCGGATAGACCTTGGCATGACATTGACTGAAACAACCCGCCGACGCTTCCTCTCATCCATGGGCGCCGTTGGCGGATTTGCACTGGCGGGGCTGGCGATGCCCTACTACGCGCGCGGCTCGTCAAGTCGCCCGGTCTTTACAGCAGGCGTGCAATCCGGCGATGTCGATGCGAATTCGGGTATGGTCTGGGCGCAGGTGAACCGGCCGGCACGACTGCATGTCGAGTATTCGACGAGCGACCGGTTCGCCAACGCGGTGCGCGTCGCGCCCATAGACGTGACACCGGGCACCAATCTTGCGGGAAAGCTGCTGCTCCAGAATCTCCCTGATGATCAAGAGATCTTCTATCGCTTTCGTGCGGCCGACCTGCAGGACCTCAACGACCTGTCGGAACCCATCCATGGACAGTTTCGCACGGCGCCGGCGGGCAAGCGCAGCATCCGCTTCGCGTGGTCTGGGGATACGGCCGGCCAGGGCTGGGGCATCGACGAGGAGGGGATGCGCACCTATTCGACGATCGCCTACCATCGCCCGGATTTCATGATCCATTCGGGCGACACTATTTACGCCGACAATCCGATCACGGACGAGGTCAGGCTGCGAGATGGCGGCGTTTGGAAAAACCGCGTCGTCACCGAGGCAAAGCGCGACATCGCGCAGACGCTCGACCAGTTTCGCGGCCAGTGGACCTATAATCTGCTCGACGAGCACGTGAAGGCGTTCAATGCGGTCTGCCCTGTCTTCTACCAATGGGACGATCACGAGGTGCTGAACAACTGGTCGCCCTCGACCGACCTCCGTGATGATGATCGCTACAAGGAAAAATCGATCGCCACGCTTGCTGCCCGCGCAAGCCGTGCCTTCCACGAGATGACGCCGATCCGTTACGTGGCCGATGAGCCCGGTCGGATCTACCGCAAGGTGTCTTACGGTCCGCTGCTCGATGTCTTCTTCATCGACCTGCGCTCCTATCGCGGCCCGAACAGTCATGGGCTCGATGCCGAGTCGACGCCGGAGTCGCGGCTTTTGGGCGAGCGCCAGCTGGCGTGGCTGAAGCGGGAACTGGTGCGTTCGACCGCGACCTGGAAGGTGATCGCCTGCGATCTGCCGATCGGGCTGGTGATCTGGGACGATTACGGCCACCGGACGGGCAGCGAGTCGATCTCCAACGGCGACAATGGCGCCCCGCTTGGCCGCGAGCTGGAGTTCGCCGATCTGCTGCGCTTCATCCGCGATGCCGGCATAGCGAACATGATCTGGCTGACAGCCGACGTGCACTACACGGCTGTACACTATTACGATCCCGGTAAGGCCAAGTTCCGCGAGTTCCTGCCATTCTGGGAGTTCGTTGCGGGTCCGCTGCATTCCGGAACCTATGGGCCGCAGGAACTCGACATGACTTTCGGACCGGAGGTGAAGTTCATGAAAGCCGCACCCGGCGGTGCGGAGCAGAACCTGCCGCCGTCGGCAGGCATGCAGTTCTTCGGGCTTGTCGACATCGACGGGCAGACCGAGCAACTGACCGTGAGGCTGATGGATCGGAACGATACCGAGCTGTGGCGGACGACGCTCGATCCGCAGATATCGAGTTGACGTCCATGCATGGCAGGCAATCCGGCCTCCCCCCTTTCGCAAACGCGAAAAACACTGTATGAGCCGCCCAAATGAAATTGGCGCCTTCTCCCAGCGCGGCGCCCCAGCTTCAGAGATATAGACATATGGCACTTCGCAACATCGCGATTATCGCGCACGTTGACCATGGCAAGACGACACTGGTTGACGAACTCCTGAAACAGTCCGGCTCGTTCCGCGAGAACCAGCGCGTTGCAGAACGCGTCATGGACTCGAACGACCTGGAAAAGGAACGCGGCATCACGATCCTTGCCAAGGCGACATCGGTCGAGTGGAAGGGCGTTCGCATCAACATCGTCGACACCCCCGGCCACGCCGACTTTGGTGGTGAAGTCGAGCGTATTCTCTCGATGGTGGACGGCGCGATCGTTCTGGTCGACTCCTCCGAAGGCCCGATGCCGCAGACCAAGTTCGTCGTCTCCAAGGCGCTGAAGGTCGGCCTCCGTCCGATCGTTGCGATCAACAAGATCGACCGTCCCGATGGCCGCCATGAAGAAGTCATCAACGAAGTATTCGACCTCTTCGCCAGCCTCGACGCGACCGACGAACAGCTCGACTTCCCGATCCTCTACGGTTCGGGTCGCGATGGCTGGATGAACGTCAATCCTGAAGGCCCGAAGGACCAGGGTCTGGCACCGCTGCTCGACCTCGTGCTCAACCACGTTCCGGAGCCGACGGTTGCCGAAGGCCCGTTCACGATGATCGGCACGATCCTCGAAGCCAACCCCTTCCTCGGCCGCATCATCACCGGCCGCATCAATTCCGGCTCGATCAAGCCGAACCAGGCTGTCAAGGTTCTCGGCCAGGATGGCAAGCTGATCGAATCCGGTCGTATCTCCAAGATCCTCGCCTTCCGCGGCATCGAGCGCACCTCGATCGATGAAGCGCATGCAGGCGACATCGTCGCGATCGCCGGCCTCTCCAAGGGCACGGTTGCCGACACCTTCTGTGATCCCGCGATCACCGAGGCGCTGACCGCGCAGCCGATCGATCCGCCGACCGTCACCATGTCCTTCATCGTCAACGACAGCCCGCTCGCCGGCACCGAAGGTGACAAGGTCACCTCGCGCGTCATCCGCGACCGCCTGTTCAAGGAAGCAGAAGGCAACGTCGCGCTGAAGATCGAAGAAGCCGAAGGCAAGGATTCGTTCTACGTCTCCGGCCGCGGCGAATTGCAGCTCGCCGTTCTGATCGAAACCATGCGCCGCGAAGGCTTCGAGCTCGCCGTGTCGCGTCCGCGCGTCGTCATGCACCGCGACGAGAACGACCAGCTGATGGAGCCGATCGAGGAAGTCGTCATCGACGTCGATGAAGAGCATTCCGGCGTCGTCGTGCAGAAGATGTCCGAGCGCAAGGCTGAAATGACCGAGCTGCGTCCTTCGGGCGGCAACCGCGTTCGCCTGGTCTTCAACGCGCCGACCCGCGGCCTGATCGGCTACCAGTCGGAACTCCTGACGGATACGCGCGGCACTGCCGTGATGAACCGCCTGTTCAAGGACTACCAGCCTTACAAGGGTGAAATCGGCGGCCGCACGAACGGCGTTCTCCTGGCCAACGCTCCGGGCGAAGCCGTTGCATACGCCATGTTCAACCTGGAAGATCGCGGCCCGATGATGATCGAGCCCGGCGAAAAGGTCTACATGGGCATGATCATCGGCATCCACAGCAGAGACAACGACCTCGAGGTCAACGTCCTCAAGGGCAAGCAGCTGACCAACATCCGCGCCGCCGGCAAGGACGAAGCCGTCAAGCTGACGCCGCCGATCCGCATGACGCTCGACCGCGCTCTCTCCTGGATCCAGGACGACGAGCTGATGGAAGTGACGCCGAAGTCGATCCGCCTGCGCAAGATGTATCTCGACGCCAACGACCGCAAGCGCTTCGCCAAGGCGAAGTCCGCCTAAGCGACTGAAGTCTTTCAGCCTTCAACCCCGGCCATTGCGCCGGGGTTTTTTATTTGTGCAGTCTGCCGAATCTCGCTTGTCGCAATAGTTAAAAAAGCGTTAAATTTCAGCTGTCGTCCACATGTTTAGCCTGTGGGCAAACAACCTGAATGCGCCGGGCGCATATGGTTAATTGCCGACAATGGGACCAGAGTACGCGTTATGAAGACGTTGTCGATCGATGTTCGGCGGGCCGAACCGCACGATTCCCGAGCCATATCGGAAGTGCATCGGCTTGCGTGGCAGCACACCTATGCGGGGATCATTCCGCATCGTGCGTTGCGGCAGATGATCGAGCGTCGCGGCGAGAACTGGTGGCGCAAGGCCACCCGCGGGCCGGCAACGCTTCTCGTTCTCGACGTGGCCGGCACTGTCGCAGGCTACGCAACGCTCGGCCTCAATCGCGCCCGCGCCCTGCCCCAAGAGGGCGAGATCTACGAACTCTATCTTCGGCCGGAGTACCAGGGCATTGGCCTTGGCCACATGCTGTTCGGCGAAGCACGGCGGCTCCTGAAGTCGCTTGGCTGCAACGGATTGGTCGTCTGGTGCCTCGAGGAGAATGAGACCGGCGCGCAGTTCTATCGCAGCCATGGCGGCGTCGACTATTGCGAGGGCATGGAAACGTTCGACCAGAAGCGGCTAAAGAAAATTGGCTTCATTTGGGGTTGAGGCTCTTCCTTGCCTATCGCTTTTTCCAGCGAAATTGACAGTTGCTGTCGTCACGAAAACTTGCAAATCTTGAACATAAAAGACTACGAGCGGCTCACGAAGGGTGCCGATGCCCGAGCGATCGGGTCGATCGACACCATGTCCGACGCCTTATTCGCCGACATGGAGCGCGCGGTCGAACAATATGCTGAGGACGACGAGGTCGGGCGATGAGTGTTTACGACGACATCCAGACCGCAGCCGTCTTCGCTATCCTTTATGTGGACGGCCCCCTGCTCGCAAGATATTCTGAGACGGATTTGATCCGATCGCTTGCGCCCATATGTCCGGCCTTTTGTTGTGCTCGCACATGAGCGCTGGCCAAGATGGTTTCCGCAGCGTGAGTTCCAAACATCTCTACGACCTTGCAGAAGGCCAAAGGATAGGACGGAGTGTCTCACGTCTTGGATCGATCGATCACACCATCTAATCTCCTATCTTGCAAGTTCGGTTGTCAGCAACTCAACGTGAATCTTAAGTTAGAACTTTCCGTATCGTGCTGATTTTCATGTGGCGCCCACCATCAGGGCTGACGCATATTTTGCGTTGTAACTTTCCCCGGTCACCATGAGCTTCCAGGCGATACGCGCCATCTTGTTGGCGAGGGCGACGGCTGCCAGTTTCGACGGCTTGCGGTTGAGCAATTCGGCCAGCCACGGAGAAGTCTTGCCGTGTCGGCGAGCATGCTGAATGACAGTCGTCGCCCCGGCCACCAGCACCGCTCTCAATGCCTCATCGCCTGCCTTCGTGATGCGTCCGAGTCGCAGCTTGCCGCCGGTCGAGTGATCCTTTGGCGTCAGCCCAATCCACGCCGCGAATTGGCGGCCGGATCGGAAGAGCTCTGGCGCCGGTGTCTTCATGATCAGAAGCGCTGCGCCGATCGGACCAATGCCAGGAATAGTATTGAGACATTTGCAGCGTTCGTCAGCTCGCTGCCATGCCATGAGCCTGGCATCCACGTCCGTAATCTTTTCTTGCAACTGGGCGTATTCCTCCGCCTGGCTCGCGAACAATGCCCGTGCCAGCTCCGGCACGGTCTCGTCGGACTGTGTTCGTTCAAGCAGCAAGGGAATATGCGCCAGTCCCTTGGCGACGGAAATGCCGAATTCAGCGGCGTAACCTCGGATTGCATTAGCGAGTTGGGTGCGATTGCGGATCAAGCGATCCCTGACGCCGACCAACATGGTGGCGGCCTGCTCATCGGCTGCCTTGACCGGTACGAACCGCATCGTCGGGCGGCTCATCGCCTCGCATAACGCCTCAGCGTCCGCAGCGTCGTTCTTGCTCCGCTTGACATAAGGCTTCACGAGTTGCGGCGCGATCAACTTCACCTCATGCCCGAGGTCGGTCAGCAGCCGAGCCCAGTGATGGGAGCCGCCACAGGCTTCGATGGCGATCACGGTTGGCGGACAGATCCTGAAGAAGTCGATCATTTCCTTGCGGCGCAGCTTTTTGCGCAAGACCGGTTTCTCAGCGGCATCCACGCCATGCAGCTGAGAAACATGCTTTGACGTATCCATGCCGATGCGAATAATCTTATCCATGGGCGGCTTCCTTTGTTTGAGATCTTAACGACTCACTCTGGCACGTTTCGATGCCGTTCGGGGGCCGTCCACACCAACATCTCTGGCATCGAGAAGCAGGAAAAGGCGAGAGGGAGGACGCAAGGAGCGCCCCGTCGCGGTCGGCGTGCGGATAGCGCGTGCCGATGGTGACCTGGTGCTGTTTTTCCCGATCACCACGAAACAGCCCGAGCGGGACCGGTTCGCCTTCGAGATCCCGGCAATCGAAAAACGTCGCGCCGGCCTCGATGCAGATCGCCATCTCTGGATCATCATGGACAAATTCAACAGCGACGTCATCGGTCCACTCGTTCTATCTCGAACCGGAGCCGCCAATTGGCCGGTTCAGCAAGGCCTTCTTCCTGCCGATACTGCGCGAATTCATCGCGCGCCGTAAATCGCCCTCCCAAGTCAGCCGCCATCGCTAAGACGGCAATTCTCCATTTGAGCCCCCTGAAACGGCATCAATCCTTACTGTGACAGGCAATGTGTTGATTGCGGCAGATGCGGTCATGCACAGTTCGATGGCGGACGCGGAAACGCGCCCATTCTTCGTTACCGATATGGACGACGAACTTCGAATTCCATAGAGCACCGCAAAAATATCTGCCTTGGCAAAAACCGAAGACGTTGCGTTCGTTGTTTATGGCCACGACGCTGCCCAGTAGGCATCCCTGTGTCGATCTCCAGCCGCAGCGGCTCGGCCGACGCTAACCCAGTGTGCCCTGCACCGACCGTCCCTGGCATTAGGCTAAATTAGGCTATGTTGTCAGCCCCGCCTTGCCAGCGACCGAGCGATGTCGACAATATCATCGCGGCCAGCGGTTGGGTCTTCTCTGTTCCAGGCAATGCCAAGCCCGATCCTAAAGTCGATCCCGCTTACCTTCTTCAGCTCGAAGCCGCGATTGGGAAGATCAAGCGTCCACTCCGGGGCAAAGCCGATGCCAAGCCCGGCAGAGACCAGCGACACCAGCGCATAGGTGTCATCGCAGCTGAAGGCAATGTTGGCGGTGAGGTCGTATTCGGCGAACTTCTCATTGAAGTAGCGYTCSGTGAACGACAGGTTCTGCCGRTTGAAGGCGATGATCTTCTGAGTGCGCAGATCATCGATGCTGATCTCC
This sequence comes from Rhizobium sp. 01T417, assembly GCF_056398905.1. Classification (NCBI taxonomy): domain Bacteria; kingdom Pseudomonadati; phylum Pseudomonadota; class Alphaproteobacteria; order Hyphomicrobiales; family Rhizobiaceae; genus Rhizobium; species Rhizobium sp. 01T417. The sequence continues at coordinate 348,232 of NZ_JBFTQH010000002.1, forward strand.
TCCTTGGCWGCCAGCGGATTGGCATGGCCAACCGCCAGATAGTAGCGCTCATGCGCAAGCGAGACGAAGCGCAASGAGCCGATGTTTTCCACCGGGCGGATGAAGCCTAGATTGAGCTGGCCGGTCTCCAGGCCGCGGATGATCTCGCCGGTATTGCCAGACGCGATATGGATGCGGACATCGGGAAACTTGCGGGCGATCTTGGCAAGGAAGGTCGGCAGCATGCCCATGGTGGCCGGATAGATGCTGCCGATCCTGATCTGGCGGATACGACTGCCGCCGGCTGCCCGCGTCAGTTCCGTGGTCAGGTCGATGTCGCTCAGGATCCGCACACAGCGATCATAGAAGGTTTCCCCTGCCCGGGTCAGCTCCACCCTTCTGGTCGAGCGGATGAACAGCGGACAGCCAAGTTCCCTTTCCAGCGACATCACATGATTGCTGAGCGCCGGCTGGGCAATACGCATCCTGGCTGCCGCCCTGCCGAAGTGCAGCTCCTCGGCCACCGCTTTGAAGTAGGAGAGTTGGCGAAGTTCCATATCAGATAACCGATCTAGAAACTGTTGACTGGCGAGCAAAATTCAGCGGCCAAATCGGATTGGCGGCTGGTCACTTGGAAAAAGTCGCGCAATTATAGGCACGCGCTTCTCGAAGAATCAGCGCATTTTGCCTACGGGTGTAGTGATACTTTGCGCAAAGAGGCACGTCAAGCGTTTTCGCTACGTGCGTATTTATTTTTAGGGCTGATATGACGAATTTGACTCCAGAGGCGAACAGAGCAGCTCGGGCGATCTTGAAATGGTCGGTTCGTGAGCTTGCAGATAAGGCCGGGATTGCCTTTTCGACGGTGCATCGCTTCGAGTCGACTGGTAATGCAACCGAGACCACTAAAGAAAAAATCAAGGCTGCATATGCCGCGCATGGTGTGGAGATCACAAATGGGGATTACACTGGAGCTCGACTCCGACTTCATCGGCCCAACGGTTCGTAGCTAATTTTGCCGCGAAATCGTCATCGCTACACATCCCCCACCCAATTCCTTGCCCACGCAAAAGAGCTTTTCAGGTTTTTGCTGCTGCGCGGATTCCGCTCGGTCCGCCGCACTGGTCTCGATCGCTGCGGCGAGCTATCACATTTACCTGCTGCACCGGATTCTGCCGGAGGCCCTGTTTGATCGCGCCAATCCCGCGACTTTTACCGCGCTGCTACCGGTCGCAGTATCGGTCGTGTCCGGTCTATTGAGCGGCATACTTGCCTATCAGCTCCAGCGTCGCATCATGCTTGGCCAACGATTGTGGGTAGGGTTGAGCCGACTCGGTGATTACCTGCGCCATCTACTGTCAAGCCGACAGGGGGTGTCGTTCGGATCCGCTCCGCCTCTTGCAAGCGAACAGCAGAGAAGTCGCGTGTCACCTTGACGGCCCCCTTAGACGGGCCAATCCACATTGGCGTGTTGCGTTGCGGGATGATTCCCAGTATCTGGCAACCATCGACTTAACCGTTAAAGGGAAGCTCTATGCGCATTGACGCGATTTCCATCGGCAAGAACCCGCCGGAAGATGTCAACGTAATCGTTGAGGTGCCCGTCGGCGGCCATCCGATCAAGTACGAGATGGACAAGGAAGCTGGTACGCTGGTTGTTGATCGCTTCCTCTATACGCCGATGACCTACCCGGGCAACTACGGCTTCGTGCCGCACACGCTTTCGGAAGACGGCGATCCGATCGACGTCCTCATCGCCAGCACGCGTCCGCTTGTTCCGGGCTGCGTCATCAACGTGCGCCCGATCGGCGTTCTCAAGATGGAAGACAATTCCGGTAAGGACGAGAAGATCATCGCCGTGCCGTCGCCGAAGCTGACGCTGCGCTACGAGAAGGTGAACGACTACACCGACCTTCCCGAGATCACGCTGAAGCAGATCGAGCACTTCTTCGAGCACTACAAGGATCTCGAACCCGGCAAGTGGGTGAAGATCTTCGGTTGGGGTGATTCCAAGGAAGCCGGCGCACTGATCCTCGAGGCGATCGAACGCGCGAAGAAGGCAAAGGCCTGATCAGCTTTCGAGAAGAGTTTGTAATTTCCTGATCAAATCCTCCGGGTCGCCGTCGATCCGGAGGATTTTTTTGCGCGACATTTCGCCTGAGGCGAGGCTGACCGATGACTTTGCGATGCGAAGCGATTTCGCCAAGAACTCGATCAACGCCTTGTTCGCCTTGCCCTTCTCGGGAACGGCAGTCACTCTGGCTTTGAGATGGGCTTTGCCCTCGGCGTCTGTCTCCACGCCGTCGATTGCGTCGCGTCCGCCACTCGGCGTCAGACGAACGGTCAGAGCAATGTGGTCGTTGAACGCCGCCCAGGGCTGGCTCATGCCACCAGCGGGAAGATTGAATTCCACATCAGAGAGCGCACGAAGAAGATGATCAGCAGCAAAATGATCGGTGAGATGTCGATGCCGCCGAGATTTGGCAGTACGCGGCGGATCGGACGCAGCAGCGGTTCCGTCACATTGTAGAGGAACATGCCAACCGAATTGACGAACTGATTGCTGGAGTTGATTACGTTGAACGCATACAGCCAGGAAAAAATAGCGCTGGCGATCAGCACCCAAGTGTAGAGATTCAAAGCCAAATCAATGGTTTGAAAAAGCGCAAGCATTGCAATCTCCAGTTCGTTGTTGACAGACATGTAGACATTGGCGACTAAACCGGCAAGTGCTGTCTCGAAACGCATTATAAATCATGTTTAACAGCGGCGTCGTGCGTTGGCGTCTGGCCTGTTTTCTGGAAAGTCTCCATGTCTTTTTCGCCAACCGGAGATCGTTTTGCCGCGTTCCGGTATCCGTCTTACACCCGGTTCTTTTTCGCGCGGTTTCTGCTGTCTTTTTCGCAGCAGATCGTCAGTGTGGCCGTCGGCTGGCAGATGTACGACCAGACCGGCAGTGCCATCTATCTCGGACTGATAGGCCTAGTGCAATTTCTGCCTTCGCTGGTCCTGATCCTTGTCACCGGATCCGTAGCCGACCGGCACAATCGACGTGCGATCGCCGCCATCTGCTCGCTCATCAGCGCCTTGTGCACGCTGGCGCTGCTATTGATGACGATCACAGGGACGTTCTCGCCGTTGCCGGTATTTGCCGTCCTGCTGGTTTTCGGCATCGAGCGCGCCTTCATGTCGCCGGCTGTGCAATCGCTGGCGCCGAACCTTGTGCCGCCGGAGGATCTGTCAAACGCCATCGCCTGGAATTCGTCTTCATGGCAGCTGGCGGCGATCACGGGCCCCGTTCTCGGTGGTCTTTTGTATGGCATCAACCCTCATACAGCCTATACGGTCGCGGTCATCTTCGCTGCTCTTGGCGCAGCGCTGCTCTACATGATCCCCAAGCCGCCGCAGAAGACGATGGGTGAAGCCAAGAGCTGGGATATGATCCTCGGCGGCTTCCGCTACATTCGTGCCGAGAAAGTCGTGCTGGGTGCCATATCGCTCGATCTCTTCGCGGTGCTCCTCGGCGGTGCGACGGCGCTGATGCCGATCTTTGCGCGCGATATCCTGACACTCGGGCCCTGGGGGCTCGGTCTCCTGCGCGCGGCACCCGGGGTCGGCGCGATCGCCATGGCGATTTTTCTCGCCGCCTATCCGCTCAAGCACAGTGCCGGCATTGCCATGTTCATCGGCGTTGCCCTGTTCGGCATCGGTACGATCGTTTTCGGATTTTCGACCAGCACGGAGCTGTCGATCGCGGCGCTCGCCATCATGGGTGCGGCCGACATGATTTCCGTCTATGTGCGGGAGAGCCTGATCGCGCTCTGGACGCCGGACGAACTGCGCGGCCGTGTCAATGCCGTCAACATGGTCTTCGTCGGTGCCTCCAACGAACTCGGCGAATTCCGCGCGGGCACGATGGCTTCCATTTTCGGCGCCGTCCCTGCGGTTATTATCGGCGGCATCGGAACGCTTGCCGTCGCGGCAATTTGGGCCACGAGCTTTCCGAAGCTGCGCAAGATCGACACGCTTGATGCGCCGGAGCGGCTGGAGCCGGTGTGACGGCCTTCAGGTCGAGACGATGACTTCCGCTTCGATTTCGACCGGAAAGTTCAGCGGCAGACCGGCAACGCCAATCGCGGATCGGGAGTGACTGCCCACCTCAGGTCCAAATACCTCGATGATCAGCTCGGTGAAGCCGTTGATTACGGCTGGCGGATTGGCAAAGCGGGGCGCGCAATTGACCATGCCGAACACACGACACCAGCCAGTAATGCGATCGAGACTACCCAGCTCCCGCTTCAGGCTGCCCAACATGGAAAGCGCGACTTTCCGCGCAGATGCCTTGGCCTCCTCGATGGAGATGTTTTCACCGACGGCTCCAAACGGGCCGGCAGGTGTTCCATCGGTATTCTGCGGGCCATGGCCTGAGACGAATGCGCGATTGCCGCGCACATTCACCCACGGAAAAGGAAGGACCATGTTGGAGGGCAGTTTCAGGGGCTGCGGTAGAACCAATCCCATCGCGGCAAGTCTCTGCTCATAGTTGGCCATGGAATTCCTCCGGACATAGCTTTGGTCCGTCATTGCGCGCGGCAATTCCAAGACCGGGTCGTGGATCGGAACGCATTCCTGCTGGTGAATATAGCCAGAGTGATGGTACGCGCCGACCTTAGCACGACGCGGTGCCTGGCGCACCCGTCTAGCAGGCTGTTGAAAAAGTCTGCGGTTTGGCCTTGAGGATGGCCTCGTCGCCGTTGTGGTATGCGAACGTGATCTCGACCGAGCCGTCGTCGAGTAGTTCGGCATGACCGTCGCCCGAGACTTCGTCCATCTCGTCAAATCCATAC